>CALJTV010000015.1 GCA_937975645.1 uncultured Dehalococcoidia bacterium
GCCCTCCGGTACCACATCTGGCTCCCAGTAGCCCTGTATCTTATGACCGTCCTGGCTGGTGATATAGATGGTGCCACCGGTGATAGGGACGTCCTTGTTACACCTCCAGTCGTAGGTCTTGATGGAACAGGCGGTGTAGAAAGACTTGCCAGAAAGCTGGGGCACATTGGGAGCGAAGGCGATGTCCAGCGTCTCCCAGAAAAATACCTGCCCGCCATGGCTGCCCTGGTGCTGACAGCTATAGTCAATGTCCATACTCACCAGGAAGATGCCGTTGGGGCGGTTGGATGGTGCCCCCCAGCTATTGACCATTATCCAGTAGCGGTTGTTGAGGTCTTCATCGTTGTAGCCGACGCAGAGCACGGCGTGCCCGTCGCCGCTGGATGGGTTGTATGGCTTGCCGCAGGTGGAGCTGGGGTCCCAGACAGCGTCCTCCGGCTGGTAAAACCAAAAGTGGCGGAACTGCTGCACTTCGTAGCCATCGGCTAAGAAGAAGGCGAACCACACCGCCCGGTTCTGGTGGAGGACGGCTTTTATATTGGCGATGGCTTGTTCTTGGGGCAAGCCGAAGGTGGGGATGGCCTCGGCGGTTATGGAATTGATGAAATAGCTGGGGCCGGTGGCGATGCTGCTAGCGGGAATGCTGGTGGAGAAGTGAGAGCAATAGCGGTTGGCATCGGCATAGGCGGCGTTGGTGTTCGACCAAGGGACTGCCTTTTTCTCCTCGGCATAGAAGTTGGCGAAATACTCCAGCCAGCCGCCGCAGCACGCCCAGTTGGGTCCGCTGCCCCCGTTGTACTTGGAGTTGAAGTACTGGATAGAGAGGCGGTCTTTGATGCCGTTCTGGACGCTGAGTGCCACCTCCATAATGCCAGTGCCCGCCCACACCCAGCAGTTGCCGCAGGTACCCTGGTAGCGCTCTGAGGGCACATATGCCAGGTGGTCGAGCAGGCTAAAGGAGCCGCCGGGTGCCTTTTCCAGCGCGGCGGTGAGCGTCTTGGGGAGCTGGACTTGAGGTGCCTGCCGGTGGCTCTCCAGCCAGCGGAGCTTCTCCTCCGGGGAGGGGCGCATCATGGGGCATTCTTCTTCCTCCGGCTGGCAGGGGTTGAGGTGCTCACCGTGCGGGAGTGCTTGCGGCGAGGCAGTGATGGCGGTGGGGGCACCGATGAGAGGTGTAGTCAAAGGCAGCACCAGGAGCAGGAGCACCAGGGCTGAGAGGAGCAGCCACTTTAGTCCCTTAGACCGTTTTAAAGGTATGAGCCTCATCTTCTACCCTCCTGTTTTGGTGGTTGTTATCTTGAGCTGTAGCTTTCCTCGGTGATGGTACCGTCCTTTATGGTGCCCACCCAGACGATCTTGCCGTCGGCGTACTCCGCCTTGACCTCATAGGTAAGCTCGGGGGTCATGGCATGACCGATAGTCACCCTCCAGCCGCCGGCGCTGTAGGTGACGCTGGAGTAGCCGGGGGCTTTGGTGGCAGCGGTCTCCTGCCATCTGGGGTCGTCCGGTATCAGCGGGGCGGCATCGGGGTGGTGCGCCCCGATATAAGCCATAACATCTTTGAGCATTGTCCCAACCTGTGGCAGCACCTCCGGCGCCGGGCGGTCCTTTCGGTCTGGTGGGACCTCAGCCGCTGGCTGTGGCGTACAGGTAGAGATGAATAGGCCGGTCACCAGCGCCGCAGATATTAGCCAGGTTATCCTTGCCGGCATTTTCGGGTAGATTATAGCAGATACCTACTCAGACTTCTGGGGCAGCTCCATCCCGGGCGGCAGCTTGATTCCCGGCGGCAGCTCCATCCCGGGCGGCAGCCCACCACCGGAGTACGGCGTCACCGTGAACTTCACGGTGGCGTGGTAGCCATACCACCAGTCGGACTCAGAGGCGGTCCCCTTGATGGACTTCACATTTTGATACTTGTCCAGTTTCACCACCGCCATCAGGTGTGAGGCAAAATACCCTCCACTTGCAGGATCATAAATATAGAACCATGCCGCGGTAAGCGGCGGCTTGTTCTTGGGCTTGCCGCTGGTGGGGTCCAGTATCATTCGTCCCACCCATCCGTTGGGGTTGCCGCCCACGGGCCAGACCCAGCCAGCAGAGCCTGGCGCCTTCTCCGGCGGCTCTATGTTCCAAGCTTTTGCCCTGGCGCTGTCGGGTAAAGTTGGAACCGCCCACCACCACACACACACAGGGGTACCGTTCTGGCACAAGACCACAAGTATGCAGTCAAGCGACAACCTCTCTTTATATCTGTACCGCCAGATGATGGTCGCGGTTCCCCTCCCCGCGTAGATCCCAACGACATTAGGAGGTGGACCTACGACAGGTTCTGCCTCAGTGCCCTGGCCCTGTTCTTCCTCCGCCACCGCTGCCGGCGGCAAGGTGAAGGCTGTGGGCAAGATGAGCACCGCCAAAAGCAGGCACAGCAGCACTCTCTTTTTCATACCTCACCCCCTATAGTCTTCCGCTAACCGCGGAAATCGTATAAGTCTAGGTTAGCATAGACTTTTCCGGCACAGTTGTCAATAGGGGGCAGCCATGTTGCCCTCTCTGAGGAGTGCCGTGGTGAGGTGCGGTCTCTGAGGTGCTAGTGTTTTCGGCGCAGGAGGGTGGTTAAGTCTGGCTTGTGGAGGCGGACGGTCTTGAGGCTGGGGATGCCGCGGCGGTTGCGGTACATGAGGAAGAGGACGATTGCCAGGGCGTAAAGGGTCAGCCACAGGGAGCCGTAAAGTAGCCAGATGAACAGGGGGAGAAACGGTGAGGAGAGGAAGATGGAGATGGCGAGGTGGCGGACGAGGAGCAGGGCGATGCCGAGCAAGAACAAGTTGCAGCCGATGGCTTTAGGGGCGAGGACGAGGAAGATGCCGATGAGGGTGGCGACCCCCTGTCCGCCCTTGAACTTGAGGTAGAGGGGGTACATGTGGCCTACCCAGGCGGCGGCGCCCGAAGCCAGCACCCAGGGGAGGGGGAGGGCAAGCGCCTGGGTGGTGAGGACGGCGACGGCGCCCTTGGCGGCATCGCCAAAGGCGGTTATGGCCCCGCCCCAGATGCCCACCTGACGGAAGACAGCACCGGCGCCGACGTTGCCAGTGTCTATTTTGCGTATGTCAGCCCCCTTAGCCAGTTTGGTGACGATGTAGGCGAAGGGGATGGAGCCGAGGAGGTAGCCGATGGCTACCGCTGCCAGACCGATGGCGACTTGCGGGGACATTGTCTACAGTATGCGCCTGAGCCTGGGGTTGGGGGTGATGCCGGGTATCCTGCCCCGCTTGGCGATGGGCTTGCCCTCCACGGCGTGGAGGTCGGCGGTGAAGTCTATGGGCTTGGCGTCGCTGATGTAGCTGCCCACGCCGAAGTAGTCCACCGGCGCCCCGGACTCGATGAAGTACCTGATGCGCTCAGGGCTTAGCCCGCCGCTGACGAAGATCTTGATGTTCTTGAAGCCGGCGAGGTCGAGCCGCGCCCTGGTCTCCTTGACCAGGTCGGCGGTGACGCCGCCGCGCTCGCCGGGGGTATCGAGGCGGACGCCCTGGAGTTTGCCCTGCATGGCTTGCGCCACTATGACTGCCTCCTCGGGCTCGTCCTTGAAGGTGTCCACCAGGGCGATGCGGGGGACATCTGGGGGCATGTGTCTATCGAAAGCCAGGGTGGCTTTGGCGGTGTCGCCCATGATGATTATCAGGGCGTGGGGCATGGTGCCCGAGGGCTGGATGCCGGCGAGCCTGGCGCCGAGGATGCTGGAGCAGCCGACGCAGCCGCCGACGATGGCGGAGTAGTCCATGATTCCGGCTACAAGCGGGTGGACATGGCGGGCCCCGAAGCTGATGACGGGGATGCCTTGAGCGGCGTCCACGCACTCTTTAGCCGCCGTCGCCCAGCCGCTGCAGTGGGAGAGGATGCCCAGGTAGACGGTCTCGTAGATGCCATAGCTCTGGTATGGGGCGGTGATGCGCAGCACCACCTCCTTCCTTTCAAAGGGCTCGCCATCGGCGAGAGCCCAGACCTCGCGGTTGTCCGAGGGGAGCACCGTTTCCAAGAGCGCCTTCACCTCTTCCATGCCGCAGAGGATGCCGGCGCGGTTGGGGAAGACCTCCATGGTGGCTACCGGGTCTAAGCCCTCCTTCTTCAGTATCTCCACGGTGCGCACAAAGTAGACATCGGAGGTATCGCCGGCGACGATGTAGTCTGGGATCTCGAACTTCGGCTTGGGGGTGAGCTGCGGTACTGCTCTGGTGAGCTTGGCGCCGAGGACGCGCTGGATGTAGTCCAGGGCGAAGCTGTGGGCTTTATCATCGAAGTCGCCGACGCAGTCCACAGGCACCTCCACATCGTAGCCGCGGAGCCTGGCTTCGGAGACGCCATGGAGGACGCAGATATGGGTGCAGACGCCGCAGACCACCACCGCCTCGGGCTTGAGCGCTGCCAGCTCTTTTTCTAAGGTGGTGCCATAGAAGGGGCTGTAGGTCTTCTTGGGTATCTTCTTGCCGGGGTATTTGGAGAGCTCGGGGATGACTTCAGCCTCGGGGGTGCCCTCGACGCAATGGGGCGGAAACATGGCGAACTCGGGGTCGTCCTTATCGTGGCTATCGCAGACAAAGAAGACCTTTGAGCCTTTAGCCAGCTCGTCCTCGAGGAGTTTCTGCATGTTGGGGATGATACGGCGGGCTCTGGCGCCGCAGTATAACGGGTAGCCCTCTTCCATAAAGCCCCTGAGCATATCGACCACTACCACTGCTCTCACCATTTTTCTATCCTCCGTTTGCTTAATGGGCGGCGACCAGTGTCGCCTTGAGCTCGCGGGCTACCTGAAAGGGGTCGCTGGAGACGATGCTGGCGGCGAAAAGCTCCATGGTGCCGAAGTCGGAGGAACCGTCCCAGGGGTAGCCGCGGTCGACTATCCTAGCGATGACGGGGAAGCCCTCCCAGCTCTCCGGTGTGGGGCTCAGGGGTGGGGTGGCGATGCCGACATTGAAGGCAGTGACGTGCATGCGGTCACGGAAGCAGGCGAGGACCTCATAGACCTGCTCGCGGAAGGCGTCAGCGGCGAAGCTGGAGGCGAGGATGATGGTCTCCTTCTCCTTTATGGGCGCGAGGTAGGCGAAGGTCCTGATGCCGTCCCTTTCTGTACCCAGCCCCAGCTCATGGTGCACCTGAAACAGGTCGTCGAAGTAGTTGGAGCCGTATTTTTGGCGGTAGTCCAGGGCTGCCCGGCGCAGCGCCTCTATTTTGGCGTAATGGCTGCCCCTGCCCAGCACCACCTGGGCGTGCCCGTGGGCAAGGCTGGCACCGGCTTTCTTCAGCGAGTTCCACACGAAGAAGAAGTACTTTGCTGCGGGGTCATACTCATGTGCCCTCTGCGCCCAGCGCCAGGCGGTGTCCAGATAGTCCACCACCTTCTCCCTGGTGAAGGCGAGCGGGTTGTAATCGTTGAAAATTATCAGACCGTGGAACTCGTCGTATTTGGCTATGTTGCTGGCGGTGATGCAGTATTTGCCCTCTATCCTGCCGAAAGGGTCTTCAGGGGTATCGGTGAGGGGGTGTGCCAGCGGGTCGTCCTTTGCTCTATCGAGGACGGCTGCCTCCACCTTCAGTCTATCCTCGAACTGGCGGGGGCGGAGGGCGCGGAGGGGGTTAAAGATGGCACCTTCGAAGGTGACGAGGTTGGTGACTTTGATGACGCGCTGCTGGCAGACGGCTTCCACCGAACCGAACTGCCTCTCTATCCAGGGGAGCATAGTCTCGGTGGGCTGGCAGACGCCCGAGGTGAAGGTGACGGAGAAGATGCGGTGGAAAAGCCTCCTCGTCTCCTCGGGCAGGGATTCGACCAGTCCGTCGAGCTCAGCGATACTGCGGCTCGGGTGGTTCACGGTTTACCTCCAGCAGGTGGGCGTACTCATCGAGCAGTCTGGCAGCCCCCACTGTGTCGCCTCTTTCCAGTGCAGCCAGCGTGCGCTGCAGCAGGTCTACCTCGCAGGCGAGGCAGGAAGTAAGGCTGGCGAGCGAGCCGCAGCACGTCGCCAGCCCATCGGAGCGCCACAGGAGCGTGTCCTTGATCTCCAGCATCCTCTTCACATCTTTGATGACTTCAGCCAACCTGCTGGGGTCGTCCAGCTTGTGACGGGCGGCGAGGACGCTTTCGCGGTTAACGATGAACACCTCCGGTGCTGGCAGCCCCTGGCAGGCGCCAGTGGGGGCTGTTAAAGGCTTTTTGTCTGCTGTCTTTCGGGTCATTCTTCTCCTTTAGTGCCTGAAATGTCTTATGCCGGTGAACACCATCGCCATGTTGTACTTATCGGCGGTGGCGATGACCTCGCTGTCACGCACCGAGCCGCCGGTCTGGATGACGGCGGTGACGCCGCCCTGTGCCGCCACCTCGACGGTATCGGGGAAGGGTATCATGGCGTCCGAGGCGAGCACGCTGCCTTTGGCCTGCTCACCTGCCCGCTTGAGAGAAAGTTCCACGCTGGTCACCCGGTTGGGCTGCCCGGCGCCCATGCCGAGGAGGGTGTTGTCTTTGGCGAGCACGATGGCGTTGGACTTGATGTGCTTCACCGCCTTCCAGGCGAAGAGCATATCGCGCATCTCGGTTTCGGTGGGCGGGCGTTTGGAGACGGTGCGGGGCTTGAACTCATCCTCGGTGTAGTAGTCAGCCTCCTGGACGAGGAGCCCGCCGTTGACCGGGCGGAGGTCCAGCCGGCGCGCCTTATTGTTCGCCGGCTGCAGCGGCAGCAGCACCAGGCGGAGGTTCTTTTTCTTTTGGAAAAGTTCCAATGCATACGGACTATATTCAGGGGCGATGATGCAGTCGTAATGGGTCTTGTCTATCTCGGCGGCTAGCCTATCATCGATGGGACGGTTGCAGGCGACGATGCCGCCGAAGGCGGAGACGGGGTCGCCAGCCAGTGCCCTTCTGTAAGCCTCGACGATGTCCGGGTTGGTGCACAGTCCGCAGGGGTTGTTGTGCTTCACGATAGCCACGGTGGGGCTCACAAAGTCACAGGCGGCGTTCCAGGCTGCCTCTAGGTCCAGGATGTTGTTGAAGGAGAGCTCAGGCCCGCTGAGTAGCTTCGCCGCAGTCATCCCCGGCGACCTCAGCTTCACGCTTTGGAGGGCGTAGAAGGCGGCTTTCTGGTGGGGGTTCTCGCCGTAGCGCAAATCATAGAGCTTCCTCATGCCGATGGTGAACTCCTGCGGGAAGAGGTCGTTTTCGTCCCTCAGGTATTCGGCGATGGCGGTGTCGTACAGGGCGACGTGCTGGAAGGCCTTGTGGGCGAGCCTTTTCCTGTCCTCGAGGGAGAGGTCTCCCTGCCTCAGTTTTTCTATCACCATATCATAGTCCTGCGGGTCGACCACCACGATGACGGAGGGGAAGTTCTTGGCGGCGGCGCGGATCATGGTGGGACCGCCGATATCTATGTTCTCCAGCGCTTCTTCCAGCGAGACATGTGGCCTAGTCACCGTCTGTACGAAGGGGTATAGGTTGACCACCACCATATCTATGGGGTGGATGTTGAGCTGGACAAGTTCGCCCATGTGGCGGGGAAGGTCGCGCCGGGCGAGGATGCCGCCGTGGACGATGGGATGGAGCGTCTTCACTCTACCATCGAGTATTTCGGGGAAGCCGGTGAGCTCGGAGATGCTGTGGACAGTCAGCCCGCTGTCCTCCAGTGACTTCTTGGTGCCACCGGTGCTATAGATCTCGGCGCCGAGCCCACTGAGCTTGCGGGCGAAGCTGACGAGTCCCGTCTTGTCGGAGACGCTGAGTATAACACGCATAGTAGAAGGCACCTCCTTCAGGAAAAAATTAGCCGGTCACGCCCCTTTGCGGGGATAACTTTACCAATTTTCTTGGAATGTGGCAAGCGCTGGAGCAGCTCCTGGGCATGCTCGGGGGAGCAGATGACAGCCATGCCGATGCCCATGTTGAACACGCGGTACATTTCGGCATCGGAGACATTGCCCAGCTCCTGCACCAGTCTGAATATCGGTGGCACCTGCCAGGTACTCCTGTCTATCTGGACAGCCAAGCCGCGGGGGAGCACCCGTGGGATGTTGCCTTCGAAGCCGCCGCCGGTGATGTGGGCAAGCCCTTTTATAAGGTGCAGCAGTGGTCTGATTTCGTGATAGTAGCAGCGGTGTGGCTCCAATAGTTCCTCCCCCAACGTCCGCCCCAGCTCAGGATAGTGTTTATGGAGTGGTGCTGGGTCAGCGGCGATATTGAACACCTTGCGCACCAGCGAGTAGCCGTTGGTGTGCAGGCCGCTGGAGGGCATGCCAAGGACGAGGTCGCCGGCGGCGATGGAGCTGCCATTGATTATCCTGTCCTTCTCCACAGCGCCGACGATGAAGCCCACGAGGTCGTAGTTTTCTCCTTGATAGATGCCGGGCATCTCAGCGGTCTCGCCACCGATGAGGGCACAGCCCACCGCCTTACAGGCGCGGGCAATCCCGCTTACTATACTGCCTACTTTTTCTGGTGCCAGTTTTCCCATGGCGATATAGTCGAGGAAGAACAGTGGACTAGCGCCGCAGGTGAGGATATCGTTGACGCAGTGGTTCACTAGATCGATGCCCACCGTATCGTGTTTATTGAGCAAAGAGGCGATCTTTAGCTTGGTGCCCACGCCGTCGGTACTAGCGACCAGGACGGGCTGCTGATAGTCTGCGAGCTGATAGAAGCTGCCGAAGAAGCCGATATCGGCGAGGACGCCGGGCGTAAAGGTGGGGCGGGCGAGGCGCTTGATGAGCCTCTTTGCCCTTGCTGCAGAGGGGATGTCCACACCGGCGGTGCGGTAGGCGTTACTCCGTTCCGACCTCACTCAGCCTCCTCGAAGGCAGGACTTCGAGGGCGAGCTTGTCCATTTCAAGCTGGACAGGGATGGGGTAGTCGCCGGTGAAGCAGGCGAGGCAGAAGATGTTTCTGGGCAAAGCGACGGCTTCTATCAGCCCCTCGATGCTGATATAGCCCAGAGAGTCGGCACCGATGGTGTCCCTGATCTCGGGTATGGTCTTATGGGCGGCGATGAGCTCCCATCTGGTTGCCATATCCACGCCGAAGAAGCAGGGGTAGCGGATGGGGGGTGCGCAGATGCGCAGGTGGACCTCTTTGGCGCCAGCCCTTCTCAGCAGGTTGACCACCCTGGGGGTGGTAGTGCCGCGGACGATGGAATCGTCCACTACCACCAGCCTCTTTCCCGCGATGGTATCGGAGAGGGGGTTGAACTTCAGCTTAACTCCCAGGTCTCTGAGGCGCTGGTCAGGCTCGATGAAGGTGCGCCCCACATAGCGGTTCTTTATCAGTCCTTCGGCGTAGGGGATGCCCGAGGCAAGGGCATAGCCGATGCCTGCAGCGGTGGCGGAATCGGGCACGCCCATGACCAGGTCAGCCTCTACCGGGTGTTCCCGGGAGAGGATGGCGCCCATCGCCTGCCGTGCTGGGTAGAGCAGCCTGCCCTCGATGACGCTATCGGGGCGGGCAAAGTAGATGTACTCAAAGATGCAGAGTGCCCGCCTGATATTTCCCCGGTCCTCTGTAAAGCTCTTCAGCCCGTTTTTGTCTATGACCACTATTTCTCCCGGCTCGACCTCCCTGATGAATTGGGCGCCGATATGGTCAAGGGCGCAGGTCTCTGAAGCCACCACCCAGCCGCCATCTATCCTGCCCAGGCACAGGGGGCGGACACCCATGGGGTCGCGCACGGCGACGAGCTTGTCCCTGGTCATCATGGCAAGGGAATAAGCGCCTTGGAGGCGGTGCATGGCATATTTTATCTTCTCTATCGGTGCCCGCTGTGTGGCGGAGAGGACAAGGTAGCCGATTATCTCGGAGTCGGTGGAGGTGTGGAAGCTATAGCCCTGTTGCTCCAGCTCCTCACGGAGGAACCTGGCGTTGACGATGTTGCCGTTGTGTGCCAGGGCGAGGGTGGTAGGGCCGGACTGCACGATTATGGGCTGGGCGTTGGCGGCGCGGCTGGAGCCGGTGGTAGAGTAGCGGGTATGTCCGATGGCGATATACCCCGGGAGGTGGGCGAGTTCTTCCTCGGTGAACACCTGCGAGACCAGCCCCATGGCGGTATGGGTGTAGATGGACTTGCCGTCGGCGGTGGCGATGCCGGCGCTCTCCTGCCCGCGGTGCTGGAGGGCATAGAGACCGAAGAAGGTGACTCGGGCGACATCCATTCCCGGGGCGTAGACCCCAAAGATCCCGCAGCTTTCATGCATCGGTGTGCTTCAAGCAGCCACATTATAAGTCTTTTGTATACTGGGGGTCAATAGAAATTCTGGGGCGACGAGTATTTGCCTTTTAAATGCCTGCTATCTAGAATTAACCGCTTTTGTCTGATTCGCAAGTACCTTCATAACCTAGGCTCGGCTGACTATGAAGACAGGCGCTGCGGGGAAA
Source organism: uncultured Dehalococcoidia bacterium (assembly GCA_937975645.1). GTDB lineage: Bacteria > Chloroflexota > Dehalococcoidia > GIF9 > UBA5629 > CALJTV01. The sequence goes on from CALJTV010000015.1 coordinate 10,406, forward strand.
ACGGGTGTTCTAGAGACTGGCTTGGCGAGATTAGGTAGCTCTACCGGCAAAGCGGTGATGGTGCGGAACGTGACGATGTCGAGCTTGTCCTGCGGCGCTACAACCTCCGTGGCATGGTCCTGTGGTGTAGCCTCATGGCGAGGACGAGGAACACAATGGTGAAGGCAAGGAGCAGGGCGAAGTCCACAACGAGGGGTAGATGTGCTTCTCCCTGGATGCAGCCGCGGGCGATATCGGTAAAGTACGTGAGCGGCGAGATATAGGCTATCCATTGTCCCCAGGTGGGGAGTTGCTGCAAGGGGATGAAGATGCCGCTGATGAATATCACGGGGAACCTGACCGCAGCGGCGATCATGTTCACGGTGGCGGGCACGTTGGATGGCGGTACGGAGAAGATGTTGCCCAAGGCAGCAAAACACAGCGATGCCAGTAGGACAGCTAGGCCGAAGAGCACTGGGCTGGACACGGTGACGCCCAATGCCAGGGCAGCGATGATGGGTACCAGCGAGATGGCGGTACCGAAGAGGAAGGAGGCGAATATATCCCCGGCAATGATGGTCTCCAGTCTTAGCGGGCAGGACATGAGCCGCTCCAGCGTGCGTGCCTGCGATTCCCAGGGCACCACTACTGGTGAGATGGAGGTGGCGGTGAAGAACAACACCATGCCGATGAGTCCGGGCATCATGAAGTCAATGGTCAATTCCCTGCCGATGCTAAAGGCAAGGAAGAGAAAGACAGGGAAGAGGACACCGAAGACGACCACGGGACCTTTGGAATAGTAGATGCGGATGTCTTTCAGCGCTATCACCAGCAGGCGGCGGAGCTGCTGCCAAACGAGGGCGTGCTCAGGCATGCTTTGCCTCCTCGGTGAGCGCCAGGAAGGCGTCCTCTAGGGACGGTGTCAGTGTGTTCAGGGATATTATCTTAAAGCCATGGGCATGCGCTAGGCTGACTACCGCCGCTGCCACCTCGCCGGGGGCAGAGGTGAAAAGGCGGTATTTATCGCCCAGTCTCTGCACATCGCTGACGCCGGGAAGTGTGGCGAGGGTGGAGGGGTGGATACTGTTGGCGAAGCTGACCTCGACCGAATGCCTGCGGCTAGCGGTCAACTTGAGCTGCTCTGGAGCATTTATAGCGATGAGTTTCCCCTTGTTTATGATAGCTACACGGTGGCAGAGCTGGTTCGCCTCGTCCATATCGTGGGTGGTGAGAAAGATGGTCTTGCCCGCCCGATTGAGCTTGAGCAGTAACTCTTTGATCAGGCGGCTGCTTTGCACGTCCAACCCCGAGGTGGGCTCATCGAGGAACAGCACCTCTGGGTCGCTGATAAGCGCCATCGCCAGGATAAGCCGCTGCCTCATGCCTCGGGAGTAGGCCCGTACCTGGCTGTCCTTGCGTTCCAAAAGCCCGATGGTATGGAGCAGCTCCCGGGCTCTTTCCTTTGCCGTGCGGGCGGGGATGCTGTAGAGGTCAGCCATGAGCATCAGGTTGTCCCAGGCGGAGAGGTCGGTATAGGCATTTGCCATCTCCGGCACCACGCTAGCCATTTGCTTGGCTTTGAGGCTGCCGGCAGGGAAGCCCATCACCAGGGCGCTGCCACCATCAGCCCTGATGATGCCGGTGAGCATCCGCACTGTGGTGGTCTTGCCGGCACCGTTGGGACCAAGGAAGCCGAAGAACTCGCCAGCTCTTACTTCAAAGCTTATATCGTCGACGGCGACAACCCCATTGTAGCGCTTGGTGAGGTGGCACACTTCAATAGCGGCTTTCCGGTCAGGCGCAGGGCTCGAGACCATGTCTGTAGCTCCTTTCCGTAATTGGGCATTGTTGAAAGCAGGGTGGCTCTGTCTCAGGTTCTTCAACGGTCAGGGCGGAGAGGGCGAGCTGGCGCAACCCTTCCAGCGCCTCACGATTAATGGAGTAGTGGATGTGGTAGCCCCGTCTCTCCCCCTTCACCAGCCCTGCTGACCGGAGCACGCGAAGGTGCTGGGAGACGGCGGGCTGGCTGACGCCGAGCAGCTGAGCCAACATTTTGACGCACAGGGCATCGGGCTGGCGCTGGCGACAAAGCAGTTTCAACAACTTGAGGCGGGTGGCATCAGCCAGCAGGGCGAATAGCGATGCCTGCTCTTCAGCGCCCGGATCGGGAACTCTAGGTTGTGGCGACTGTTCGTAAGTCATTGCTTATAAACTTACATTATCACTGTGCGATGTTAATGTCAAGGCGTTCTAGTTGAAGACGCGTTGTGGCTGTTGTGGTACAATATGGCGCTAAGTGGGGAGGCTTGCCAAGTGAGAGAGAAAGTGGTGCTAGTACTAGCGGTGCTGGCTATTGTCGCCGGCATCGTTTTGCTGGTTGGGGGCTGTGAGATAGAAATTGAGACACGGGAGGATGCACAGCGGGCTAAAGGTGCCAGGGACATAGAGGAGGTAGGCACAACGGTGCTGGCTCATGATTTTTCCGGGGTGATTATTCATGATGGATTGAGGCGGAGTTATATTGTGCATGTAGGTGTTTCCTGTGACCGCAAAATGGCAGCACCGCTGGCGATCGTGCTCCATGGTGGTGGTGGCACCGGGGAGGGCATGGTGAAGCTCACCGGCTTCAACGCAGTGGCTGATAAGGAGGGCTTTATCGTGGTCTACCCAGACGGCATCGACCGGCACTGGAACGATGGCAGGGGTGTGGGATGGTACCGTGCCCATACTGAGGACATCGACGACGTCGGCTTTATCTCCACACTGATAGACGAGCTTTCGCGGAAGCTGAGTGTAGATACCAAGAGGGTATATGCCACCGGCATATCTAACGGTGGCATGATGTCCTACCGGCTGGGCTGTGAGCTTTCGGAGAAGATAACTGCTATTGCCGCGGTGACCGCCAGCCTGGCGGTGAACAAGGTGAAGGAATGGTCGCCATCGCGCCCCATGCCGGTGTTGATAATCGCCGGCACCGCCGACCCACTGGTGCCCTGGGAGGGCGGCGATATCCGCCTCGGAGGACGTACCTACGGCACTGTGGTGTCTGTGCCCGATACGGTAAAGTTCTGGGTGGAGAAGAACGGGTGCGTAGCAAGACCGGTGGTGAGGCGGCTTCCGGACTCAGAGCCCAATGATGGCACCAGCGTGCGCAGGGAGACATATTCCGGGTGCCGAAGTGGTGCTGAAGTGGTGCTGTATGCGGTGGAGGGCGGTGGTCATACCTGGCCCGGCGGGCTGCAATATCTGCCCGAAAGGGTGATTGGCAAGACCTCCAAAGAGTTCGATGCCAGCGAGGTGATCTGGCAGTTCTTAAAAACGCATTCACTACCATAAAGGATATGATGCCGAAGGAGTACGATATTAGCGGTATGGTGGTGCTCATCACTGGTGCCGGCAGGGGTATTGGCAGGGGGATAGCAGAGGTGCTGGCGGAGGCTGGTGCGGATATTGGGTTGAATGCGCTTACCGACCGCTACGTGGTGAAGGCGGCGGAAGAGATATCTGCTGTTAGCGGCAAGCGGGTGCTGCCCATACTTGCTGATGTCACCACCACAGAGGGGGCACAGCATGTGGTGGACACTGTGCTTAAAGAGTTCGGTAGGCTGGACACACTGGTGAACTGCCTCGGTGATGCCATCAGGCACCCTCTGGTGAAGCTACCGGACAAGGAGGGGGAGACAATCAGCGACGAGGAACTCAAGCGGATAATCGACATCAACATGACCGGCACCATACTATGCACCCGTGCTGCCGGAGAACATTTCCTCAAGCGGAGGCGGGGGAAGATAATCAATATATCCTCGGTGACGGCGTTCCGGGGCGGTGGTGACCTGGTGATATACACGCTAGCGAAGGCAGCGGTGATCGGCTTCACCCGCGCTCAGGCGCTGGAGTGGGCGCCGTACAATATCCAGATAAACAGCATCGCCCCGGGGCTTTTCCCCGATGTGCACACCTATGGCGAGAGGGCGAGGCTCCCCGAGGCAGTGCTCAAGCGGATACCGCTGGGGAGGGCAGGGCTGGTGAGGGAGGTGGGACTGCTAGCGCTGTACCTGGCTTCGCCGGCATCTGACTACATGACCGGGCAGACGATATGCCTTGATGGCGGGATGAGCCTGTAATCCTTGGCGACAACCTATTGACAGTAATCTAGGCGGGTGTGATAATGGGATATAGAGGGTAGCCCGCAAGTCTTAGAAAGAAAGGAGGGTGTAAAGCATGGCAGTAAAGGGCAAGATTTTACCTCTGATCGGCTTCTGGGCGTTCATCGTGGGTCTGGTGATCGCCGTAGTTGCTGGCATAGTCTTACCCCAGAATGACCCGATCATCATAACCCTGATCATCCTTGGTCTCATCATCGGTTTCCTCAATATAACGGCGAAGGAGATGATGCTCTTCTTGGTAGCCGTTATCGCCCTGGTGGCGGTAGGTAATGTATTTGCGCCGCTTACCGCAGCCAACATCGGTAAATACCTGGGCAACATCTTGGGCTATATTGCCACACTGATGGCGCCGGCGGCGGTAGTCTGCGCCGTTAAAGCGCTATGGGCTGTGGGCAAACCTGGAGATTAACAACGGGCAGACCATTGCCACTTCAGGCGAGAGCTACAAGTCCACGGGCAGCGCTAAGAAGGGCATAGGGCCTGTCAAGAAGAACGTGCCGACAGTGGTGGAAGGCAAGACCGGCTAGTTGCAGTTTTTGCCATCAATTGAAATAAGTGGCGATGCAGGCCCGCTGACATAGCTGGTCATGCAGAGAGGATACCTGTATTGGTGGGGTGGGGTAGTGTGCCGAGGGGGTCTGGTAGATATTTAGGTGGGAGGTGTGGTTACCTGACCCCCTCGGCGTTTGCTTTAGCTATTTTGCTACCGGGTTGAGGACGCGCCCTACGAATATTATGCTTCCGGTGGGGAGATCGCGGATGAGGAAGATGAACGGTCTGTCTACCTTCATTTCCACCGGCGGCTGAGGTACCGAGGTCAAGCCGATTATCACCGCGGTGGCGGCTGCTGCCTCGGTGCCGGCTTCGTCAACGGCGACGAATGCCTTGTGCAATGCGTCCTGAATGAACAGGTCGCGTCTTCCGTCCATGCCGGAGAAGTCGGCTAAAGCCGGGTCAAAAGCCATCCCCATGCCGAGGTCGGTCAGAGCCCCTCTCAGACTGAAGCTGGACTCGTAGGTGAATCTGGGCATGGTCAGCGCTACCTCACGGTGGGACATCTGCCCGATGATGTTTTGGATGCGGTCTGCGTCGAGCTTTTCCTCGAAGGCATTAAATTGTCCGCTCCTAGGGAGCAGGACAACCATGGAGAGTTCACGGCCGTCGTAGGGCAGTTCCACTGCCTGGTAGCCCTCGCCTTCGGCGTAGTTGAACGATTTGGTCTGGCGCATCATGGGTATGGTGATATCCTTGCCGTCAAGGAGATGGAAGGGGGCATCAGAGGTGGCGTTTTTATCGAAGGGGTACTGCCAGGCGGCGTTGAAGTAGACGGCATTGGTGAGCACCAGGCGTGTCGCCTGGTCCAGCGCACCCGGTGGGATGAGGTCTTTGATCCTGCCCTCGGTCTGGTCGCTCACCCAGTTGTTGATGGTCAGCCGTGATTGCTCCGTCTGGTTGATGAAGTCCACCAGCCTCAAGCCGGCGCCGTAGTTCTGCGCCAGCGTGTCCAGGAATGCCGGCAGGAAGTCGAAGCCCTTTTGTCCCCAGAGGGCATTGACGATGTTTAACCTGAAGCCCTTGCCGTCCTTTCCCTTCGCCTCCTGGCCTCGTTGCCTGAGCTGGAGGTCAAGGCTGTTGAATGCCGGGTGCAGCCTGTCCTGTGGCAAAATGAAATTGAGTGCTTTAGCCAAGGCTTTTTCGGTATCGCCTCTGGCACCGGCATAGGTCATCGCCAGCGCCTCGGAGATACTGTATGGAGAGAAGAACAGGTTGTCGTCTTTTTGTGCCAGCTTGTGGTAGAGGTTGAAGGCAAAGGCGTTGTTGCCTCTGACCAGGGTTTCCATATCGCCCCTGCCCACAGCAGGCGAGGTATCTCTGGGCTTGTCTGACATTGCCACATCAGCCGACACCGGTCGCCCGGCGCAGGCTGGCAGAGTAAGTAGTATTGCTGCCACCGCCAATAGAATTATTTTTTCCATCTGACGCCTCCGTATTGTTACGTATATGATAACGGATTTACTATCATTTGGTTTAGCGAGTAGCGTTCTTTTTATTCAGTCTTTTCCCCTCACTCTAAATCTCTCTCCCACAGGGGGGAGAGAGGGCCCGACTTATCGAGCGGTACAAGAATCCAGCAAATCTCTCTCCCACAAGGGGGAGAGGCTGTGCTGTGTTATGCAAGTAGAGCAGGTTATCTAAATCTCTCTCCCACGGGGGGAGAGAGGACTGAGAGTACTTCCTCTCTAGACCTCTTCTCCCAATGAGGAGCGAGGAGGCTTTCCTTCACTCTAACTCTCTCCCTGGGGGAGAGGACCTCCTCTAGACTTTCCCTCTCCCTCGATGGGAGAGGACTAAGGTGAGGGTGAATTAGGTTACCCAAAGAAAAAGCCTCAATAGAAGATATACTACCGTTTAGCGGCTATTAGCCCTGCGGCGAGGACACAGGGCTGGAGCAGGCAGGACCCAGTGTAGTGTCCCAACTAGGGAAGCCGCCTTATACTTGCTGCCTCGATATAGGGCTGTCCTGTCTGAGTGAGGCGGACGATGCCCCTGACCTCAAGCAGTGTGTTGACGCTCTGCAACGAGCCTGGGGAGATGCCTTCAGGCACTCTGGCTGGGGAAGCGGCGCTAACGTAGATGGCACCGGTGGCGTCCGTGATCACCCAGTCGGAGCGGGTGACCGGTGGTGGTGTATTGGCTTCCTGCAATAGGTCCCAGCCGCGATAGTAGCCGACGATGGTCACCTCTCGGCCCTGAAAGTCTGAGGGCTTAGCCAAGATGGAGCCGACAATGGCAGTGGGGGGCACCGCCCTGGTGACGGTAAGGTGCAGGCGGTATTTTCCTGCGGCTATCTTTTTGCCCACCTGGGGATAAGGACTGATGTGGAAGCTGAGCACATATCCCTGCGGGGCTTCGGTTGAGCCTGCATCTGTGAGCCCGTGCTCGGTTAGCGTCATCTGCGTGGTGGTGCCTGCTGCAATAAGCTCGATTTCGCATTTAGCCTCGCCCGCCCAGATGCACTGGGCACCTCTGGGGCAGCGGCTATCGCTGGTGACTCCGATGAACCTAATGGTCAGGTCTGCGTCCCTGAAGGACACCTGCTGGTCCGGTGACAGTACCACCTCTTCGCCCAGCCGTGGCTGCACATCGCTTCTGCCGCAGCTGATCACGGCTAATATAACAAGGAGCAGAGCAAGTCTTATGTATCTTATTACCATTTCAAGAATTGTGCCTAGCTTACCAGCGTTGAAGTGCAATGAGGGCAGCGGCTGGCTTTTGCCGGGATCTCGATGTAGCAGAAAGGACACTCCTTGGTTGGTGGTGCTGGCTCGGCGGCTTTCCTCCGTGCCTGCAGTGCTGCCAGCGGCCTGACCATGAGGAAGAAGACTACCGCGGCTACTATCGTGAAGTTGATGATGGTGTTGATGAACAGCCCGTAGTTAATGGTCACGGCACCGGCAGCTTGAGCAGCGGCGAGAGAGGCGTAGGGAGCGGGTGGCGTGCCCTGCTTCAGGATGGCTGCCAGGTTGGAGAAGTCTATTTTGCCTAAGAGCAAGCCCACGGGTGGCATGATGACATCCCTAACCAGAGAGTTGACGATGGAGCCGAACGCCATGCCGATAATGATGCCCACCGCCATGTCCACCACATTGCCGCGCATGATGAACGCCTGAAAGTTTTCTATCAGGTTCCTCATGTTTCCCCCTTACCCTGTTTGGCAACATTATAGTGCATTTGCTGCTCGTGAGCGATCCAGCGCCCTCTGGCTGGACACTTGCCCTGTTAGATCCCGCCGGAGCATGCCAGGCGCAAGTACTGTCATCTAAGCGAACCAGCACGGTGAGTGTGCTGGCACAACTCGTCCTGTCTGGTCTCGTGGGCTGGTTTGTTTGAGGCGACTTATTTGGGCGCACGCATCCGCTTCGCTTTAGCCAAGAACTCGTCCAGCCTCTTGCGGATGGTTATCTTGTCGTACTTACCGACGCTGGTCTTGGGGATGTTGTCGCAGAAGACGATGAAGTCGGGCAACATCCATTTGGTTATCTTGCCCTTTTCCAACCCTTCAACTTCAAGGAAGTGGTAGATGTCCTCCTCGGTCACTGAAGCGCCAGGTACCGGTTTCACCAGTGCCATGGGGCGCTCTCCCCACTTTTCATCGGGCACGCCGACGAAGGTTGCCTCGAGGACGTGGTCACAGGTTGCCGTCAGGTTCTCCAGGAGGACGGTAGGCACCATTTCGGCACCGCTCCTGATGACATCGGTTATCCTATCGGCGATGACGATATACCCCTCCTCGTCCACCTTAGCCATATCGCCAGTATGGAACCAGCCATCCCGCCAGGCGGTCTCGGTCTTCTCTGGGTCCTTGTAGTACTGTTCCATGATCCAGTGTCCACGCAGCACTATTTCCCCTAGGGTGGAATTGTCCTGTGGTACAGGTTTGCCATCCTCACCGATCACCCTCGCCTCGATTCCGAAAATTGGCGTGCCGGTCTTCACCCGGACCTGGTCCTGTTTCTCTTTGGGCCAGTTGATCATGTGGCGCTTCAAGGCAGCCGCAATAGAGCCGGCCGCCGTCTCCGTCATCCCGTAGCCGGAGCTGACCCGGAAGCTGGGGAACTGTTTCTCGGCTTTGGCTTTCAGCCCCAGTGGCAGGGCAGCGCCGCCGACACCTATGTTGCGAAGGCTGCTTAGGTCGTACTTGTTCAGGTCTTCAAATTCAAGTAACATCGCCAGCATGGTCGGTACCAGTCCTGTGGAGGTCACCCTTTCGGTCTGCACAATCTCGCAGAAAGCCCGTGGACTGAACCTACCCGGAAACACCATCTTGTTGGCAACGAGGACGTTTTGCCACGGTGCTCCCCAGGCATGGATGTGGAAAAGCGGTATATTTATCATCGGTACATCTAGCACAGGGAAGTCTTTTTTAAGCTCCTCAAGCAGCTCCTTCGGGTCTCTGCCAGCGGCTATCAGCTTCCCGAGCGCTTCTGCCTTGGCAGTAAACAGCCACTCGAGAAACTCCATGGCATAGGAGTGGAACCTCATCATCTGTGCAGCCAGTATGTGGATGGTCTGCAGGTAGAGCTGGCGGTGGGTGAACATCACTCCCTTGGGCATCCCAGTGGTGCCGGTAGTGTAGTAAAGCACGGCATAGGTGTCCTCGCTAAGTAATGGCCAGTCGAATTCCTCGGGTTGTCCTTTGAGCAGCTCCTCGTACTCGTATAGGGGGGCGACACGGGTCTGGGGTCTACCGGGGCGGTCTGAGATGTAGACAAAGGTTTTGACGGTGTCCTTTATCCTGTCGTAGATCAGCTCGAGCAAAGGCAAAACGGCTTCGTCAACGAAGATTATACTGTCGCCGGCGTGGTTTATGGTATGTATCATGTGCTCGCGGGAGAGCATAATGTTGATGGGATGGGAGACCGCTCCTAAGCAGGTGCCGGCGTAAATGAGCTCCAGATGGCGATGGTGGTTGAGCGCCATGGCACCAAGGCGGTCGCCGGGCTCTCCGGGTCTGCCAGGCTTGACACCAAGTTGCTTCAGGGCGTGAGCAAGCTGGCAGGTACGCTTGTACCACTGGCGCCAGGTGAAGCGGAAATACTCCCCGGCATCGTTGCGATACACGACGCCGATGTCGTCGGGGTAAAGGCTAAGTGGTCTGTGCATAAAGTCCGTTAGTAACAATGGGTAACGGGTGCTGTACTGAGGGTATGTTTTTGCTGCCATTTTTTCTCTCCTTTCAGTAGGATTTTGCAATTTCCTGCCCGAACCAGCCAGACTTGATAAAAGGTAAACTCTTTTCCCCGGCTTTGACTTCGCTGTGGTGGGCTGGTTGTCAATTTACTACCAGAGGACAAAACTGTCAAGGCGGCAAAAAGTTCGATGGTATATCTTTTATTCAGGCTTTTTGGGATGACCTGTTGCGACGGGCACAAGACTCACCCTCACCTTAGTCCTCTCCCGTCGAGGGAGAGGAAAGTCATCTCTCCCTGAGGCAAGATTAGAGTGAGAGGAAGTCTAGGGGAAAGTCCTCTCTCCCCCTAGGAGAGAGTTAGAGTGAGGGTTGGAGAGAGCCGGAGTGGGGGGTCCTTTCCTTAGGGGGTTTATGGTAGATAACGTTGTTGCCTGGTGTTGCCATTGTGTGAGCCATGTCTTCCTCCTCGGATGGTATAATGGCGCCGTCGATATCTAAAAATGTCCTGTTTAGCAGGCTGATAAGCCCAAAGTATGGAAGTAGCGTCGATAGTCCTGGCTGGCGGTAAGGGGCTGCGGCTGGGAAAAAGCAAGGCACTGGAGGTCATCGGTGGTAAGCGGCTGCTCGACCGCGTTATTGAACGGCTCAGGCAGGTGAGCAGACGTATTATGGTGGTCACCTCCCGGGAGCAGGTCGACCTTCTCACCGGCATCGATGATGGCGAGGTGCTGGTGGACGTTTATGCCGATAGGGGTCCCCTCGGCGGGATATACACAGGGCTGGTGGCTTCTCCTTGCCGGCGCAATATCGTGGTTGCCTGCGATATGCCATTTCTGAACCCCAAATTGCTCCACTATCTAGCCGGGCTCTGTGAAGATGTCGATGCCGTTGTCCCCAGTCTAAGCCCAGGGACTTTAGAGCCGCTGCATGCGGTGTACAGTAAGGCTTGTGGGGAAGTAATCGAAGCCCAGCTAGAAACCGGGAATTTGAGGGTCGATGCCTTTCTAGGAAGGGTGCGGGTAAGATATCTGGAGCGAGAGGAGTGCCAGAGGCTGGACCCGCAGCTCCTCTCATTCTTCAATATCAACCGGCCGGAGGATTTAGAGCGGGCTAACCAGCTGGCTGTGGAGCTAGGCATTTAGCTAGGGCACCTTGACCGCCACTTACTCCCAATATAAAATCAGGGCGTCGTTCAACTGTGACCCAGAAACGACTGGGTGAATGGTGGGGGACTGAAGTTGCAGACTAAGGTTGTCATTGCCAGTGACATAGAGAACATACGCTGGGCTGCCCGCCTTGTCCGTAGTGGCGAGGTGGTCGCTTTCCCCACCGAGACTGTTTACGGGCTGGGGGCCGATGCCACCAATAGCGTGGCGGTGGCAAAGGTGTTTGCCCTCAAGGAAAGGCCTAGCTTCGACCCACTCATCGTCCACATTGCTAGTGTGGCAATGCTTTCCGGTGTGGTGAGCGCTGTCCCCGAGACTGCCGAGCACTTGATGAGTGTATTCTGGCCCGGACCGCTTACGCTGGTCATGTCCAAGGGTGAAAAAATACCGGACATCGTCACCGCAGGGCTATCTACGGTGGCGGTGCGCATGCCCCGGAACGAGGTAGCACTGGCACTGATCAGGGAGGCTGGAGTCCCTATCGCCGCCCCTTCGGCGAACCGGTTCGGGCGTCCCAGCCCCACATGTGCCGCGCATGTGATGGAGGACCTGGGAGGGAAGATACCACTTATCCTGGATGGCGGGACAACGCAGATAGGCGTTGAATCGACCGTGCTGGACATCACCTGCTCTCCTCCGGTGATATTAAGGCCCGGGGGAGCCAGTCGGGAGGCGCTGGAGGGAATTTTAGGTAAGGTGCTGGTGTGGTCACGGACAGGCGATGGTGGGATAAGGTCACCGGGTCAGATGGAGCAACATTATGCCCCCAGGGCAAAGGTGCTGCTGTTTGATGGCGAATGCCGGGAAAAGGTGATTGCAGCTATCAGGAGAAGAGCTGACGAGCTGAAAAAGGGCAGCCGGGTGGGGGTGATGGTGCCGGAGGAGGAAGCCAGCGATTTCGGCAGCGATGTGGTGGTGATGAACCCTGGCTCTTACGATGACCTTGAGATGGTGGCGGTAAAGTTGTTCGAGACGCTGCGGGCGTTCGACCGTGAAGGGGTGGACTATATTTTGGCGCTGGCTCCACCGAGGAAGGGCATCGGGCTGGCGGTCTTTGACAGGCTATTCAAAGCTGCCGGGAGCCAGGTGATCACGGTGGACAATAGTTAGCTGAAGCGGGGTGGCTCCTGCCCGAGTGTTGCAGGTACCTGTAGAGGGACCTTTGCCATATTGCCAATGGTGCGCTGGAGGTTAAAGCAACAACTGCTAATAGCAGCCGGGACAGTGTCCACTATCTTGGGAACGGTGGGCATTTTTGTCCCGGTACTGCCGACGACGCCCTTTCTCCTGCTGGCTGCAGCATGTTATCTGCGGAGTTCTGAGCGGCTCTACCACTGGCTAGTCCGCAACAGGTTGTTAGGTAGCTATATAGCGAGCTATCTTGAGGGCAGGGGGATGTCCTTGAGGGTAAAACTGTTCACCATCCTGCTGTTGTGGACAGCTATTGGACTTTCAATATTTATGGGTACCAACAATCTGGCTATAAGGGTGGTCCTTTTGCTCGTTGCCATCGGGGTAACCATCCACATTTGTCTTTTAAGAACAAGAAAACAGCGGTGAGCCTATTCGCCTTCCCGTACCACGGCGAGCAATGCCCCGGGTCCCCCGTGGACGCCAAGGGCTGATCCCAACCGGACTATTCTGGGCGTGAGATTGGAGAACAGCGAGCGCGCGTACTCAGCAAGCGATTGGGCTTCATTAGGCGTGGTGCTGTGGACTATGGCGATATCCTGGGCGCGCCGGATTGACCTCAAGAACTCGTGCAGGCGCTCGATGCCCTTGCTCCGCGTGCGGACTATTCCGGCGGGGCGGAGCTGTCCATCTCGTAAAGTGAGCAGCGGCTTGACCTGAAGCACCGATTCCACGGCAAGGAAGCCCTTGCCTAGGCGTCCGCCCTTAATGGCATATTTCAGGGTATCGAGCAGGGCGAGGACGCGCAACTGTTTGATCGTCTGCTGGGCTTCGGCGAGCACCTGCTGCAGGCTGGCTCCAGCCTCTGCGGCTTTGGCTGCTGCCATGGCGACAAGCCCCTGCCACATGGTGACACCCTTGGAGTCGACCACCTCGACCTTCAGTCTTTTGTTCTTGTCCTGAGCGATCTGTTTGCCCATCAGTGCTGAATCATATACGGCGCTGTGCTTACCGGTGATGTGGATGGAGACGATCTCATCAGTATCACTGGCTACTTGCTCATATGCTGCCGCGAAATCGCCGGGCGAGGGTGCTGCAGTGGAGGGGTGGACGGGGTCGGTTGCCAGCCTCTGGTAGAAGTCATCATAACCGATGTCAATGCCGTCGCGGTAGACCTCGTTGCCGAAGCGCACATAGACGGGCACCACGGTGATCCCTAGCCGTTTCGCTTCCTCCTGGGTGATATCTGCGCCACTGTCAGTAACTACTTTGACCATCCGCTACACCTCTTTTTGTTCTGTTTATGTCTGCCTGAAAGCTTGATAAAACAGCACAGGTTATGCCAGTATAACCTACGGGGCGGGACTTGTAAATACCTAGCCTGCCGATGCAGTGCCTGCCCGCTGCGGCGCGGTCTCTACACCTGTCCCGGTTAGCCTATCGCAGTCTCGCTGTCGGGGCTGCTACCGCGATGCGCTGGCGCCTCTGAGACGTTGCGCCAGTTTTTCCAGGTTGCACCCCAGCGCTAGAAGCAGGCTGCCTACCGCGTATTCACGCTCCATGCGGTGCCGCATCGGTAGCTCGGGGTGGACAGTATACCGGTTACCCCTGCCTTCCCGGTGACGGACAACATACCCACCTGCCTCCAGGTCGGTGATCACTTTCTGGACGGTCCGTTCCGTAACTCCCACTTTATGGGCAACCTCCCGCGCAGTTGCCCGTGGGTGCTTTGCCAGATAGGCAAGGACAAGCCCGTGGTTGGTAAGAAAAGCCCATTCCCGTTTCTTCATATACAACAATATTTTATCTGTGCGGGTATCCTCTTGACAAGCCTGACATAGTGATGTAGCATATTAAATCACGAATTATGACATACGAAGAATACTTCGCCACAATCTCTTCGCACATTGCTTATCTTGGCGAGATGTGGACAAAGCAAGGTGACCTTAGCCAGAGGAGGAAGTAACGGATGAATGCTCGGCAGCAACCCGAAACCGAAATTTCTGAAGTGGGCTCGCTGGGTTTTGAAGGTGGACATGGCAGTGCCATGCGTAGGCGGAATACCATCAATGTGGTGCTGAGGCCTTATCATTTCCGTTGCCGGCTTTGCGCCTTCTCCGGTTTTTCTGCCGACTGTCATTTCGTACGGGCAGGCCAGTGCGCCGGCACGGCGGCGCGGATAGAGGAATACTGAGAAAGCGCCGTAAAGAGCCCTAGACTTCCCTGAGGGGTCTGCCTTTGGCGTCCTTTTTGATGCCGCTGCCGGTGAGGATGAGGATGCCCTCGATGAAGCCCCACAGGGCACCGATGCCAAAGGTGAGTAAGGTGACGAAGATCTGGGCAACGCCGATGCCAATGTAGCCGAGGTAGAAGCGGTGGACGCCCAAGCCGCCGACGAATATGCCGAGCAGCCCGGCAGCAAGTTTGGACTTTTCACCACCGGTGACCAATCTTACACCGCATTTGATGCAGACCTCAGCGACGGGGTCAGTGGGTTGACCGCAGTTCTGGCAGAACTTGTTGCCGGTGGTGGGCGCAGCACCGCAGCTCGGGCAAAATACTGCCTGTTCAGCTAGTTCTCTTCCACAGTTCCGACAGTACATCTGACACCCCCTTTGTTTTGGCGGTTGGGAGGGCAAGTTTCTTGTGGACAATAGTATGTGTAAATTGCAGAATTGTCAATAGGGCAGCTTCAAGCAAGCCCTGCCTGCTTTTTCAGCCAGTCCAGAGCGGCGGCGACAGCCCTTTCCTCAAAGCGGAGGCGGTGGCCAGCTCCAGGCAGCAGGAGGAGTTCTTTGGGCTCTTTTGCCTTCTGGTAGAGGCGGTGGGCATGCTCCGCGGGGACGACTTCGTCGTTTTCACCGTGGATCAGAAATAGGGGACGTGGGGAGATTTTATCAATGCAGTGGACAGGTGAGACCTCTCTGAATCCGTTGAGCCACTCCTGCAGGGACGGTGGGAAATTAGTGTCCCTTATCAAGCCGATGGTACGGAAGCGCTCTATTAAGCCCTTTGCCCTTTCAAGGTCGGTGAGGAAACCAAACTCGGCGGGGCAGGCGAAGGTGACCACGCCAGCCGCCCTAGGATCGATCGCAGCTACATAGACGCTGACGGCAGCGCCACCGCTGGAGCCAAGGAGAAAGAGTCGCGAACGGTCAACCTCTTTCAGGCCAGCCAGATAGTCCAGGGCGGCTTTGAGGTCGCGTGTCCAGCCGAGCATATCTATGTTGCCCTCGGCGTCGCCGCAGCCGCGGAAGTTGAATATCAAAGTGAGGAAGCCCGCAGATGAGAACCTCTGTGCCAGACCGGGGTAGCCGCTATCGGCGGGGTCCCTGGGTGCGCCCGAGGGGATGCCATGGCAGACTACCAGTGCCGGATACGGTGGCTCTGTGCCTTCGGGAAAACGGAGCTCTCCGGGCAGGGAGAGGCCATCGGCTTTGAGGGAGACCTCTTTTCTCATTTTTTCACCTCGTTTTGCGGTGTGGGCTGGGCATTGCTGAGCACCTGTGGCTGTAGCAGAAAGAAAAACTCCTTGTTGCCCTCGGCGCCGGGTATGGGCGATGGGACAAGTCCCCGCAGTCTGAGGTTATTGTCCACCATCCAGCAGATGAACCTGCTAAGTATTCTGGCGTGGGCCTGCGGGTCCTTGATGATGCCTCCCTTGCCCACCTCGCGGCGTTCTGCCTCGAACTGGGGCTTGAGGAGCACGATGATGTAGGCGGGAGGGGTGAGGTGCTCAAAGACGTTGGGGATGATTTTTGTCACCGAGATGAAGGAGACATCTATGGTTGCCAGGTTCGCCTTTTCGGGCAGGGAGAAGGGATGGTGGGCGTTGACCCGCTCCATGACCACCACTCTAGGGTCGGTGCGTAGCCGGTAGTCCAGTTGTCCATAGCCCACGTCTATGGCATAGACCTTTGCAGCGCTGCGCTGGAGCAGACAGTCGGTGAAGCCACCTGTGGAGGCGCCGATGTCCATGGCTACGAGCCCGGTGACATCTATTTTGAACTCATCGAGGGCGAAAGCCAGCTTGATGCCGCCGCGGCTGACATAAGGTAGTTTTCCCTCAAGTCCGATGGCAGCGTCTTCAGTCACCAGCGTGCCTGGCTTGGTGACGGGCTTTCCCGCCACAGTCACCTTTCCCGCCATAATCAGCGCCTGTGCCTGGCTGCGGCTCCCTGCCAGTCCCTTGGCGACGAGGAGGTTGTCCAGTCTTTGCCTCGCCATGTTTTGGCTACACTTGTCTGGCTATCGTCCGGTTAAAGCATACCACAGGGCGCGGAAGGGTTTAATCCTGAGAAGCGGCGGGGGTACTTCGAGCTGGACCTTCTCGGGGACGGGGAAAGCGTTTATCTGGTCTACCTGAGGTTTCAGCCGTTCTATCCCATCGTGGTCACCCTTAGCCAGCAAATCGTCCAGGCGGTGCGCCATCTCCTCGGCAGCATTGAGTCGCCTTTCAGCGATGTCCGCCAACTCCCGCGGCACGGTCTGGTACTTCACTCTCAAGCGGTTTAGCCGGCGGATAGCTTCGTAGGAGACGTCCACCAATTGCTGACGGGAGAGCCAGCTTGTCTCATAGTTCAGTGAGTATTTCCAGCTCGGTGAGGCGATGGCGCGGCGGTGTTCCTCAAGCGTGCGGAAAAGTACAGTATAGCCGAAGCGTTCCGGTGATTCGAAGACGATGCTGCCGGGGTCGAGGAACGGCGCCAGCGGCGAGATGAACAGAGACAGCCGCCTGTCACCTTGGAACCTCTCCATCAGGTGGTCGCAATAGTCGATGGTCGCCATGACCGATGCCGGCGTCTGTCGGGGCAAGCCGATCATGAAGAAGACGTCTAGGCGGCTGCAGCCTGCATGCAGAGCATGCCCAATTGTTTTCTCCATTTCCTCCGTGGGATATGGTCTGCCGATGACCTTTCTTATCTCGGGGTCGTGCGATTCCGGGGAGATCTCGAGGTAGAAGCCGGGGCATGCCCCTGCCATCCTGCTGATGAAGCCCTTGTCCGCGGGGTAGAAAAGCTCCAGGATAAAGCGGTTTCTGAGGCGTAGCTGGGTGAGGGCATCGAAGACCCTTTCGGCATAGCCGTTTCCGGGCTCGCGCAAATCGCCGAGGATGAAGATGGGACCGTTGCTGAACCGGGAGATGTTCCTGATATCGCGGATGACGGCTTCGGGGGTGCGGAATACCGGTCTCTGGCGCCGGTAGCAGTTGCGGAAGGTGGCTTGGGAGCCGCCGCAGATGATGCAGTTCTGGGTGCAGCCGCGGCAGGTGAATACCGCGGTGATGGGGTAGCGTGTCCAGTCGCTCACTGGGGTGTAGCTGGTGAGGTCGCGGTCTCGGATCACCGAGCGGACTACATAGCCATAGTGGTCGACCATGACATCGCTGATGTCATCGGGCACATGCGTCAGCGGGTTTTCTTGTAGGTTGCCCTTCTCGTCCTTCCAGGCGAGGTTGGGTATTTTGCTTAAGTCGCTACCGTCCCTGAGGGAGTCCATGAGCTGAAGGAATGGCTTTTCGGTGGAGTCACCTCTGAGGACGAAGTCTATTTCACGGTGCTGCAGCAGTTCGCGGTAGAAGTAGGTGGAGGAGAAACCGCCGAAGATCACCTTGGATTCAGGGTGGTGCTTTTTTAACAGTTTGGCTATCTCCACGGAGCCGTGGCAGTGCACCATCCAGTGGAGGTCGATGCCGAAGATGGGTGCCTGGAGCTGGCTGATAAACCTTTCGGCATCGAAGTCCTTGTCCCGCATCATGCGCACGGCGAGGTTGACGATGCGGACGCGGTAACCATGGCGCTCCAGGTACTCGGCGATGCTGGTGAGCCCAATGGGGTACATCTCGAAGATGGGGGAGGGTGGGATGAGGTCACTCACCGGTCCGTAGAGGATGGTCTTTTTGCGGAAGTCATAGACGCTGGGGGCGTGGAGGAGGACAAGGTCGAAAGACATGACTTAAGAGAGAATCCCCGCCACTAGGTAACCAATACCGAGGAGGAGCTGGGTTACCAGGACGACGAGCACATTGTTTGCCAGTCCGGGTATGAGCTTAGCAGGGTCTTGGTGGTTAAGGGCGCCCTGGACGGCTTTTACGGCGAAGGGGATGGTGACCAAGGCGATGAGGGTGTAGACGGGCATAATTTTAGCTGCCACCCCGATGACCACCCAGACATATACCATGCCGGTGAGGACAGAATATACTAAAGCTGCCTTCCTGCTGCCAAGGAGTATAGGCATGGTCTTCCTGCCGCCGCCCCTGTCAGCCTCAATGTCGGGGAACTCGTTGAGCAGCAGCAAATTGCACACCAGTATCCCGGAGGGTATGGAGGCGAAAATGGTGGGAAGGGTGTACTCACCTGTCTGGACGAAGTAGGTGCCAAGGACGGGCAAGGAGCCCAGCCCCACGCCCGGCGCCCATTCGGGGTAGCCCAGTCTGGTGAGGAGTGGGGTGTAAAGCAGGATGCAGATGGCGCCGACTATGAGCAGAGGCATAAGCAGCCAGCCTTTAACCAGCACGAAGTAGATGCCGATGGGTACGGCGATGAGGAAGCTGGTGAGACCGAACCACATCGTGGGCTCGGGCTGGAGTGCCGCTGCCGGCAGAAAGCCGCTGCCGCCGCTGAATGGGGTGCGACGGGTGTTGAGGTCTATGCCGCTGCGGAAGTCGTGGTAGTCGTTGAGCACATTGACGGCGATATGGCAGAGGAGCAAACCGAAGAAGGCGAGCACGGCATGCCCGAGATGGAAGGCGCCGTCATACCAGGCGATGCAGGTACCCAGGAAAGCCAGCACCACCGAGAGCAGCAGAAACTGGGGCCTGGTCTCTAAAAACCATAGCTTCAAGTCCATAGGCTTAATTAGTGTAGCAGAAGTCGCGGCTTCGTGTCCACCGTGTTGTCGTTCGGTTATCTGCAGAAGACATACCTGCGGTAGAGTTCTGCTACAGTGCCCTCGTCCCATCTGTCCCACTCGTCTTCCGCGATTAGTCCGCCGAGCCCTTCCTCTCTCAGCCTTTTCTTCAGTGCCCGGTTCTCCTGCAGATGGAAGCGGAGCCCCATGGCGATGGCGCTGTT
>CALJTV010000016.1 GCA_937975645.1 uncultured Dehalococcoidia bacterium
CTATTACCATGGCAGAAGATATATAATACGATAAGACCACATCAATCGCTGGGTTACCTGACACCACTTAAATTTCTAGAGCAGTGGAAACAAAATCAAAGAGAGGAGGTAAGGTGTCACTAATCTACTGGACGAGTACACCATATTGACGCAGACTGGACTTTTATACTAAAATATGCCCCTAGTTTAACGCACTAAAGCTAGTTAGATGCAAGACGATCTTCATCCAGCTAAGCATGTTGTTCAAACTTCCCTAAAGTTATCCCAAAACTTTACTGCGATTTGCCCCAAATTCAATACTAGGAGGTGAATATGGCACAGATCCCTGGAATCTTCTGGGTGGTGGCAGTAGGTTGCGCCATCGGTATTGTATTCGCCTTAGCGCTTATCAGATACATCTTGCGGGCGGATGCAGGTACACCAGCGATGCAGGATGTCAACTCCCGAATTGCTGAGGGTGCTTGGGCTTTTATACGCCGCCAGTACTCCACAATTGGTATAACCGCAGTGGTAGTAGCGGCGCTAATCGGCTTCTTGCTCGCCAGATTGAGCAGCCCTGCAGAACTGGAAATGCTGGGGGTCTCGGCAGTTGGCTTGGGCTGGCGGACTGCGCTAGCCTTCCTCGTGGGTGGACTCTGCTCCTGCATCTCCGGTATTGTGGGAATGTGGATTGCGGTAAAGTCGAATGTGCGCTGCGCTGCCGCCTCCCACCGCGGTCTCAACGAAGCTATTAAAGTGGCATTACGAGGTGGGGCTGTCTCAGGGTTCCTCATCGTCACCCTCAGCCTGCTGGGAGTAACTATAATGTTCTTCGCCTACGGCGGAGCTACTCACCCCGAGATTGCTCCTCACCTTATCGTTGCCTTCGGCTTCGGTGCCAGCATGGTGGCACTTTTTGCACAGCTTGGCGGCGGTATTTATACCAAAGCTGCCGACATGGGTGCTGACCTCGCAGGTAAAGTCGAGGCAGGTATCCCCGAGGATGACCCGAGGAATGCTGCCGTAATCGCTGATCAGGTCGGCGACAATGTGGGCGATTGCGCTGGCCGCGGCGCTGACCTGTTCGAGTCAACGGCTGCCGAGAACATCGGCGCCATGATAATCGGCACCGCCCTATACCTCATATCAGTTAAGGCTGGTATGGCACCACTGACTGCTGTGGGCTGGGTGCTCTTCCCCCTGGTCATCCGCGCCTGCGGTATTATCGCCAGCATGATCGGCATACTGGCGGTGTATAGTCGGCGCGAGGGCGAAAACCCGATGGACGCCCTGAACCGCGGCTACTATGTGGCGCTAGCCCTCTGCGCAGTGTCAATGGTCGGCATCTGTAAAGTCATGTTCGGAGCGCTAGCACCGGGATGGTTATGGCTCATGGCAGCAGGCCTTGTCGGCATCATCACCAGCGTGATTGTAGTCTACGTTACACAGTACTACACAGAGGCAAGATACAGACCAACAAGAAGCATCGCCGAAGCTTCACGCACCGGCCCGGCGACAAACTTTGTAACGGGGATGTCTGTTGGCTTCGAGACCATAATGCCCACGGCACTGGTTATCTCCGTCGCCCTGGCGCTTACCTACTGGTTTGGCACTTTATCAGGGCTTGAGCTCCCGTGGTGGATCAGCGGTGCCTACGGTACAGCCATCGCCACCATGGGTATGCTAATGACCTGCCCCTTTATCCTCGCCGAGGACACCTTCGGACCCATAACAGACAACGCCAACGGGATCAACGAGTTTACAAAGGCAGGCGACCATATAAGGAGGGTAACTGATCATCTAGATGCCACCGGTAACACCACCAAAGCCCTGACCAAGGGCTACGCCATGGTATCGGCAGGGCTGGCAGGCTTCCTGCTCTTCCAAGCTTACTTCGATAGGGTGCTGCTTTTCCAGGGCAAAGAGGGAGAGCTCTTCAACATAAACTTGGTTATTCCTGAAGTATTAATCGGCGCTGTGTTGGCAATAATGATGGTGTTCCTTTTCAGCGCCTGGGCACTGCGGTCGGTAGGCAACGCAGCTAGCAAGATAATCGGTGAAGTGCTCCGTCAGATAAAGTCAGACCCTGGGATAATGGCTGGCACCTCTCGCCCCGACTATGCCAGAGCTGTTGACATCACCACTCGGGCAGCCCTCAAAGGGATGATAGCGCCGGGACTGTTACCCGTGCTCTTGCCTGTGGCAATTGGTGTCTTCTTCGCCTATGTCAAGATAAGCGGGTTTAGCGCCCCGGCAGCGGTGGGGTCCTTCCTTATGGTAGGTACCTTTGCCTCCATCCTCCTTGCATCGTTCATGAACAACGGCGGCGGCGCCTGGGACAATGCCAAAAAATACATTGAGGATGGACAGCTTAAGGACGATGCTGGAAACGTGATTGGCAAAGGCTCACCAACACATGCCGCTGCTGTGGCTGGTGACACAGTTGGTGACCCGCTTAAGGACACGGTTGGTCCTTCTCTTCACATCGTCGCCAAACTTATTGCCACAGTGACACTGGTGCTCTGCCCTCTGTGGATCGTCTAGCCGAAACTAGCTAACGGACTTGAAATAGAAGAGGCAATCCTAAAGGAACGGGTTGCCTCTTCTTTCTTCTCCAATAGTTGTCGAAGGTCCGTGGCCAGGATAAACAATAGTATCGTCAGGGAGTGACATCAACTTGGTCACGATACTCTGAATAAGCTGTCTGTGGCTACAACCAGGAAAATCGCTCCTGCCAACGCCATAGTTAAACAATGTGTCGCCGGTGAACACCACCCCGTGACCGTAGAGACTTATGCCCCCAGGACTGTGCCCTGGTGTATGTAGGACATTGAACTGCAGACCGCCTACTTCGATGATGTCACCATCCTCGAGTAGCCGTTCTGGCTGTGGTGGTTTGGAAAAAGACCCACCGGTCATGGAAGCCAGCATGCGGGCGAACCCCCCCATTCTCATCGAAGCCTCCGCTTTATGTATCCCCAACTCCGCCCCTGTTGCCTCCTTGACCGCTGGTACTGCACCAATATGGTCAAAATGTGCATGTGTAACCACAATCAGTGGTATGGACAATTTCAGATCAGAAACAGCCTTAAGAATAGCCTTGGCTTCCGCTCCAGGGTCTATGATAATCCCTTGCCCACCGACCTGGGAAGCGACGATATAACAGTTGCAGGCTAGCGGACCAACAACTAAATGTTTTACTATCACGATTCCGCCTTCAAATCACAAGAAGCGGAGGTAGTACAACAAAAAGTGCTTATGTCGACCTTACCTCCTCGCGCATAAATTTGATGTAAGAAGCAGCAAAACAAAGTGCGGTCAAAGCAATTAGGCTGGTAACCTGAGGCCACACTACCAGAAGACTCTGGCCCAGCGATAACGGGGTTGGTATCATACCAGCGGTGTAAATGCTTATCAGCACCAAAGTAGAACTGGGATTGCTTAGTTCTGGCATGAGCAATATCTGCACACTTTCACCGTATAAAGTGCTTGGAGAGACCCTGCTGATACTCCTAAAGATTTCATCGTGTCGCGCTAAGGCATCAATCGAGGAGCTTTGGTCGATAGGGACAATGGCGTTGGCAACGAAGGTCGCGATCATGCCGACAAAAAGAAACATAAAGAGCCACACAGCAACAGATGCTAAGGCTGAAGTAGCTGTACGGTTAAAAAATACCGAGAAAAGCACAGCAAGGGACAGCCAAAACCCACCGTAAATTATACTGACTAAGACGAATACGAAAAGACGCAGCACCTCTTCTGCCGTCGGCGGTATGCCTATCATACGCAACCCCATTCCGGCCACCAATGTTACTATGCTCAGTATTAAGATAGATAGGGTCACCAGCCCAGCAAGAAACTTACCGTTTATCACTGAATCCCGGTAGAGCGGCTGAGAGAGGATCCGACTTAGATTGCCGCTGGTGCGCTCGCTATTTATAGCATCAAAGCCCAGCGCTATGCCAATTATGGGGATAAATAGCGCCAGGAAGAAGGGGAAAGAAAAGGGAACGCTTTCACCAGAAACAATAAAAAGCCTCAGGAAGATAAATCTAGTGGCTGCGGTCACATCCGCTCTTATGTTTTGCGCCGCTACATATATTGTAGCTATACCAGCCAAATAGATTAGGAGTGACAATATTATAAACCGCAGACTACTAAAATGGTCGCTGAGTTCCTTCCAGAAAACAGCCATTAGCCCTTTCATGGTCAGTCCCGAAAGTACCTGAGATAAATATCGTCCAGACTATACTCTTCAATCTTCATCTGCAGTAGCAAACTTTCACTATCAATTATGGCACGTGCTATCTGCGGTCTTATGTCCTCATCGCAACTAATCAGTAACCGGTCACCCTCTACATCCACATTGCTCACACCCCTAACACCTCTTACCACAGTGAGAAGCCTGTCGCTGACTGGCGAGACCTGAGCTTCTATTCTGAACTTTCCTCCACCAATGACTTTCCTGCCCAGCTCATCAACTGAGCCTTCAGCCACCAGTCGCCCATTAGCCATTATACCAACCCTGGTACATACCTTTTGAACCTGATGCAACTGGTGTGATGATATGAAAACAGTAACGTTTCGCCGCGCCATGCCCCTAATCAACGTCAATACCTGGTCAGTGCCCTCCGGATCAATACCAGCAGTCGGCTCGTCGAAGAAGGCTATCTTCGGATCCTTAATCATCACATCAGCGATGCCTAGACGCTGCTTCATCCCGTGAGAGAACGTGCCCACCTTATGTTCGGCAACATCAACCAGTCCAACTAGTTCCAAAAGTTCATCGATCTTTTTTTTAGCAGCTCCGGTAGACAGACCATTCAAGGCTGCCGTATACTCAAGATTTTGTCGTGCCGTCATATCGTCGTAGAAACCCACCTTCTCCGGAAGATATCCTGCCATCCTTTTTACCTTCAACGGCTCTCTGGTCGGGTCATAGCCGCATACACGAGCACTACCAAAGGTAGGCTCGGTCAGCCCCAACAACATCAATATCGTCGTTGTCTTGCCAGCACCGTTTGGGCCAAGGAAACCAAAGATTTCCCCTTCACCAACCCGGAGGTTTAGCCTATCAACAGCTATCTTATTTTTGTAACCCTTAGTCAGTTCCGTCGTTTCAATGGCATATTGCATGGGCATAACACCCTCATCGCCTGCCCAGACGCACAAATAGCACCGCCAATCCAGCAATCACCAGCACTATGATACCAACACCCACCCAACCCCACACCATTGGCACCAGCACAGTTACCCTGATACTCGCATTAGCAAAGGCGTTCTTAGCCTCTGTATCGGCGGAAATACTCACCATATAATCCCCAGCAATGGTCTTGCGCGCAGGTTTTATGTTCACTTGCACCTCGCGCTTGTCGCCAACAGCCAGAGTATCGATCTTGTCCGGGTTGAAAGTAATGCTCCAACCCTGAGGGCTTCCTGTTATGCTTGAGCCAAAGGTGATCTTCTCCAGAGGCGCAGTACCAGTGTTAGCTACGATAATCGAAAAATAGTTGTCGTCACCAGCAGTCGCTTCAGTGTTGTACCGACCGGTACTTGGCTCCACCTTCATGTCATACTTTGCGGTGACTATGGCTTTGAGCTCAAGACTATTCTTAATATCTCCGGAGCTAGCATATACTTTCACTGTGTATTCACCTGGCTCCGGCGTCAGCCAGACATAAGGACGCACCGTGACCTTTATCGTCTCCGGATACCCCCTGCCCGGGTCTATACGTATGGCCGCTATCTCTGTAGTCTCATACCCAGGGTAAATGGAATACGTGAAACCCTGGGGTACCTCAGCCTTAAGGTCAAACACTCGCGGCTCCTTCCCCCCAACATATTCCAGATCGATACTGTAGGAGAAATAGCTCCCAGCGTAGCTACTGAGTACAGGATAGCGGCAAGTCATTTTTATTTCTTCGCTACTTGGTGACTTCTGTGCCAGCGGTTCTGTGAAAAGCCCCAAATCGGCAACAGTCCTCCCCAACGCCACAGAGTGCAACGCCAACCCGCTGAATATGGCTGCTAAAAGTACCAAGAAAATACTGCAGACCTGAAACTTAAAACCACTCATAATTGATCCCTCCGACAAAGCAGACTTTGTCTGTCGGTACGCGACCTACAAGTTTATTGCACACTCGCCTAAGCTAGCCATTTTAGCCCATAGTATCCAAGTTTGTAAAGTTTGATTGTACCTCAATACCACGATTAGCGCATCTTCTTTGCCCGAGAAAGAAATTCGCTCAAATTCCGGCGGATGGCTATCTTGTCGTATTTTCCTACACTCGTCTTCGGTATGGCATCACAGAAAGCAATATAGTCTGGTAACATCCACTTGGTTATTTTGCCCTTGTCGACACCCTCCACCTGGAGGAACCGGTAAATATCATCCTCAGTAACAGAGGCGCCTGGGACCGGTTTAACAAGCGCCATCGGACGCTCACCCCACTTCTCATCCGGCACACCCACGAAAGTTGCCTCCAAGACCTGGTCGCATGTCGCTGTCAGATTTTCCAGAAGTACCGTGGGCACCATCTCCGCGCCACTGCGGATGACATCGGTTATCCGGTCAGCGATAATGATATAACCCTCCTGATCTACCTTGGCCATATCCCCGGTATGGAACCAGCCATCGCGCCAAGCTGTCTGCGTCTTTTCCGGGTCCTTGTAATATTGCTCTAGGATCCAGTGCCCCCTCAACACTATCTCACCTAGGGTTTCGTTGTCGTGGGGAACAGGTTTCCCATCTTCACCCACCACCTGCACTTCAATTCCCAGCGGTGCCAGCCCCGTCTTAACCCGAACCTCGTCCTGCTTTTCTTTGGGCCAATCCAGCATGTAACGCTTCAGAGTAGCTAAGATAGCAGGACCTGCTGTCTCGGTCATCCCATAACCCGAGCCTGCACGCAAGAATGGAAACACCTTCTCAGCTTTGGCTTTAAGCCCCAATGGCAAAGCTGCGCCTCCTGTCCCGATGGTGCGCAGGCTGCTCAGGTCATATTTCTTCAGATCTTCATACTCAATAAGCATCGCCAGCATAGTCGGCACAAGCGCCGCAGAGGTGACATGTTCCGTTTGCACAATTTCGCAAAAGGCTTGTGGACTGAACCTGCCCGGAAATACTATCTTGCTTGCCGAGGCAACACTGTACCACGGGGAGCCCCAGCCATGAATATGGAAGAGAGGGATATTCACCAGGGGTACATTCACCCTTGGTATGTCCTTGACCAGCGCAGTGAGCAATTCCTGCCATCGGCCTCCGTCAGTTATCACTTTGTCAACCGTGTCAGCCCTTGAAGTCATTATGGTCTCGATCATCTCAATCATGGTATTCGCGACCGCCATCCCACCCAAAGCCAGCAGATGGATACTCTGGAGATATAGCTGGCGGTGGGTAAACATCACCCCCTTGGGAATGCCAGTCGTCCCTGTGGTGTAGTAGAGCGCAGCATAAGTGTCCTCATCTAATAACGGCCATTCAAAGTCTTCAGGTTGACCTGCAATCAAATCCTCGTACAAGTATAAAGGCTCCACACGCGTTTGAGGTCTTCCGGGACGATCCGACATGTAGACAAACGCCTTGACCGTCGACTTTATCTGGTCATATATTAGGTCAAGCAGAGGCAGAATAGTCTCATCAACAAATATGATCTTGTCCTCGGCATGGTTTATGGTATGCACCATATGCTCTCGTGAGAGCACCACATTAATCGGATGTGACACTGCTCCAATACATGTCCCGGCATAGATTAGTTCCAGATGCCGGTGAGAGTTGAGTGCCATAGCCCCTATCCGGTCACCCGGCTCGCCCGGCTTCCCCGGCTTCACCCCTAGTTCCTTCAACGCATGGGCAAGTTTACATGTCCGCTTGTACCACTCTCGCCATGTAAAACGGAAATACTCCCCAGCCTCATTCCGATAAACAACCCCAATATCCTCCGGGTACAAACGGACTGGCCTATGCATGAAAGATGTCAGGAGCAACGGATAGCGACTGCTAAACTCTGGGTACGTCTTGACTTGCACTGGTGCCCTCCTCAAAAATTTTTTATTCTTTCCTCACCTGATACAAACACGATGAAATACAACCGGAGCGAGAATGCAACGCGAGCTTCACCCTGATCGACCAGGTGGATACCAGTTTTTATACCACCATGCCACTGTACTGTCAAGCGAAGCACTGGATCAGTGCAACCGTTGAAAAAAGATGACCAAACTATTAAAATTGAGCCACCGCACGAGGAAAAAGCCACAACCAGAAAAACGATCAAGGGAGGGTGAAGATGACAACAAAGACGTGGCTGGTCTCTGTTTTTCTCATCATGGCATTGATTGCTGCTCTGTCAAGTGGCAGTTGTGCCGGTGGAGTTAGGGAAGGGACAGGTGTAGAGAAAGAAAAGCCTACTTACGGTGGTATCGTCACACTGGGTGTTACTGCAGACCCTCCAGCGTTTGATGATGCCATTCAACCGCAACCATACTGCGGCACTCTAGCCTACACGCATGAAGACCTCCTTATGGGGGACTGGACCAAAGGCAAAGCTGGAGGTTACGGTACCGGAGAATGTGAGTTTTTTGCTACCTCGAACAACCGCCTTAAATATTCAACAGGTTGTCTGGCTGAAAGCTGGGAGATACAGGGTAGAGACACCATTGTCCTTCATATCCGTAAGGGAGTCAAATTTCACAACAAACCTCCAACAAATGGGCGAGAGCTTACTGCTGACGATGTGGTCTTCTCCTTAAAGCGACAGTGCACATTGCCCACAGCCTATTTCAAAAGGACATATCCCAGAGCAGCCGAGACCACCGAGATATCCGCTACCGATCCTTATACCGTGGTCATCAAATGCACACCGGAGCAGTTCGTTAATGTGGTCACCGTAATGCTTGACTTCGTGAAAATATACCCGAAGGACGCCATAGAACAATTCGGTGACATGAACAACCCTAAGAACAGCATCGGCACTGGGCCTTTCATACTGACCGAATTTATCCCTAGTAGCGCCGCCTCCTACGTACGCCACCCCGATTACTGGCAGAAAAACCCCATCGGTCCGGGCAAAGGCGACCAGCTACCATACCTCGACGGTGTCAAGGTACTGAACCTTGGCGACGAGTCCACCATCCACGCTGCTTTCCGCACTGGCCAGCTTGATATCGTTGGTGCTGACTGGGAACAAGCCCAAGAATACCTGCGTATGCCACAATTGAAACATGTCAAGTACATCCCAGACAGTGGGCAAGCTTGCATCTTTATGAGGACAGATAAGAAGGATTCCCCATTCGCCGACAAAAGGGTGCGCCAAGCACTATGGCTAGCATTGGATAATAAGAAGATAGCCGATGAGTACTATGGCGGCAATGCCATACTGCTCAAGTGGCCCGTCACACCTGTAAAAGAGTTTATGGACATCTACGTGCCTCTGGAGCAGATGCCAAGGTCGGTACAGGAACTCTTTGAATACCATCCAGACAAAGCAAAACAGCTTCTTGCCGAAGCTGGCTACCCCAACGGTTTTAAAGCCAAAGTGATCTGCTACAACAGCCGAGTATATATGGACCCACTACAGATGGTAAAAGATATGTGGTCCAAAGTCGGCATCGAACTTGAAATTGAGCCTAAGGATTTCGGTACCTATACCAGCCTTTCAATCAGAAGGGCTTATGATGACATGATGTTCGCCGGATATGCCGGCCCCGGCACCTACATGAAAGCGATAAACTATACAGGGCCTGGAATGTACAACGGCAGCTACGTAAATGACCCTGTGCTCAACGAAGCACGAGATAAAATGCTGGCAGCATATCCGGACGAGACTAAAGCAGCTGAAATACACCGGCAGATGCTGCCCTACCTTCTAGAGCAGGCTTATGTTATTGCACTCCCGGCACCTTACTGGTATGTTTTTTGGTGGCCCTGGGTGAAAAACTATAACGGCGAAGCCTCAATAGGATATTATAACGGCGGCGGCATAAGGTACTCTTGGATAGACCAGGAACTGAAGAAATCCATGCTAGGGAAATAAAATCCTTCCCAGTACCTATCACTAATACCTACCGTAAACCGAAAACTGGAAGCAGATAGCAACTATGTTGCTTGGGGAGGTGCTTCATACACGCTGTTAGAAACTACTCGACAGCATACAAGCTTCCGTCCTCCAAGCCGATATAGATCACCCCGCGGCTTACACTGGGCGAGGAGGTAGCCGGGCTGCCAAGTTGTAGGCGCCAGACCGCTACACCTGTTGAAGCGTCTAGAGCATACAGCGTTCCCTTGGAAGAACCCATGTAGACATTACCGCCACATACAGCCACAGACCCTGCCATTGCACCGTCGGGCACAAACTCCCAAAGTTTCTGTTTCGTTGCCAAGTCAATAGCAATCAGCCTGTTTGAAGTGCCAACAAACAATTTTCCATCTGCAACTGTGGGTGAGGACTCTATCCTGCTTGCTATTTTAGCGCCCCAAATAAAACCTGATTGGGGTGGAGGTTGAGGGACAGGAAGACCAAAGGCATACGCTTGCAGCCAGTAAGGCTTGATCTCGTGCTCCCAGGGTAAGTTCCGCGCTGTACCATCAAAGGAGAGCAAGCGACCGCTAAAGGTAGCGCAATACACAACTCCATTGTCGACAGCTGGAGAAGAGGACACAGGTGAATAAGCCTTGAAGCGGAGGCGCAACCTTCCGCTCATCGCGTCCACAGCATAGCAGAAACCATCGTTTGAGCCAACGTAAACTACACCGCCAGACACAGCAGGCGACGATGTCACACAACCGTTCGTTGAAAGTTGCCACAACTTCACTCCGTTCTTTGTACGTACAGCATAGACAGAATAATCATCAGCCCCAAAATACACAACCTTGTTATTCGCCACTGCCGGGGATGATCTTACAGGATACCCCGTCATAAACTCCCACAGTTTTTCCCCAGTATCTGCCCTGACAGCATATAGCTTACCGTCATTTGAACCAAAGTATACAATCCCTCCAACAACCACCGGGGACGATTCGACCCATGAACCCGTCTCATATTCCCAGCGCTTTGCCCCCGTTGTTGCATCAACGGCGTAGAGTCTGTGGTCTCGCGAACCGAAATAGACAGTACCCTCTGCTATTGCCGGTGAAGAATAGACCGCGGCACCAGAGCGGAATACCCATTTCACCACCCCCTGAGGCAATATATGTGCCGGTTCGGAACAACCGGAGCGACCTAAATCATAACGGAACATAGCCCACTGCCCAGAAGCGGAACTGGAGTTCAGCCACGACGGTGGCTTGACCAAGACATCGGTACAGTAGTACAAAGCCACACAGACGACCGAGACTATAAACACAAGGGTACTCAGACCGATAGTCAGCAGCCTAGCCCTCCTGCGTAACCTCTTCCGTAGTGACTGCAGCCTTATCTCCTCCTCCAGCTCTTTAATGGACACAACCCTGCCACGCAGCAATGACCAGCAATGCTGGCAAAAAGTTCTACCTACAGGCGTCGGCTTCTGGCATAACGCACAGACTACCACAAATTCACTGCCAACTTTTCCATTTCCCATGCTCCACCATTCCCTTTTTCTTCTCTGCCGTTTTTGGTTGATTATTATATACCAAACCGTCACCACAACCTCCGCCAAAGAATAAAGAACAGTATACAGAGTAAAGAACAC
Organism: uncultured Dehalococcoidia bacterium; assembly: GCA_937975645.1. GTDB lineage: Bacteria > Chloroflexota > Dehalococcoidia > GIF9 > UBA5629 > CALJTV01. The sequence continues at coordinate 11,647 of CALJTV010000016.1, forward strand.
ATAATTTGTCGGAAATCGGAAAAAGGACTTACTGACAAGCTCCAGACAAGCAACTCTGCAAGAACGAAAAAAAGTTTTCAGATTCAGTAGCAGCTTGACAAAGGACGCGCATAATAGCTAACATTACATCGCCCTTGAGCTATTGCTGACAGGGATTTTGCGGCATCGTCAGCAATGTTTCAAGACCACAACAATAAGCAAGGAGGGATTCATGGTTACTGACACAGCAAAGCTAGAAGCATTTCGAAAGGAGGTGCGTGCTTGGCTCAGGGCAAACCTTCCTAAAGGATGGGGCACCCCGGAGTATAAGGCACCCGACCCCTTCAGCAAAGAAGCCCATGAGCTTGGTAAGTGGTGGCAGAAGAAACTATACGAAGCCGGGTATACGGGCTTCGGCTATCCGCCAGAATACGGTGGTATAGTGAGACCGCCAGAAGAGATAGCCATCATCCGTGAAGAACTTGCCCGGCATGGAACACCCCCAGGCCCACAATCACTTGGACTTCTGGTAGCAGCCCCGGCACTGCTGGCACACGGTCAGGAATGGCAGAAAAAGCGCTTCATACCCAAAATACTGAGCGGAGAGGAGAGCTGGGCTGAATATTTCTCCGAACCTAATGCAGGCTCCGACATCGCTAATATTCAGACCACCGCGGTAAAGGACGGTGACGAATGGGTGATAAACGGTCAAAAGATCTGGACGAGTATGTGGGAGTTCGCTGACTTCGGGCTCATAGCCTGTAAGTCAGACCCCAATGCCCCACGCCATCGCAACCTCACCTGTTTCATCGTCGATTGCCACAGCCCAGGCCTCACCAAATTACCGCTAAGACAAATGACGGGCAACGCAGAGTTCGGCGAAGAGTACTTCGATAATGTGCGTGTGCCAGACAAAAACCGTGTAGGGGAAGTTAATCAAGGATGGGCAGTTGTCCTTACTGCCCTTATGTCTGAAAGGAGCGGTGGTGGTGCCTTCTGGGGCGGAGGCGCTGCAGCAATTGCCGGCGCCTTCACCAGGCTGGCTGCTGTGAGGGCTGTCGTTGACTTGGCTAAGGAAACACGTCGTTTCGGTAAGGTGGTCTGGGATGACCCTGTCTTCAGACAGAAAATTGCCCAGATGGCGATAGAAGCCGAGGCTATGAGGTGCAGCGGACAGCGAATGGTAGCCCGAATGCGCAAGGGGTGGAGACCAACCAATGAAGCATCTATAGTGAAGAACTTCCAGGCCGAAATGAGAGTACGGAACGGCGATATCATTATGGAGATTATCGGCGCCTACTCTCAGTTAAATAGAGACTCAAAGCGTGCCCTGAACAATGGCGACTGGGTATACCAGATGCTCAGAGCCAGAGGCGCCACCATCGAGATGGGCACCTCTGAAGTCAACCGCAATATTATCGCCGAGAGAATCCTTGGGCTACCACGGTAGGCAAATAAAAGGACCGGATGAAAGGAGAACAACAATGGAATGGGCACTCACTGAAGAACAAGAAATGCTGAAGACCATGGCACGCGACTTCATGGAGAAAGAATGCACCAGAAGCCATGTGCGGGCAATGATGGAGGACGAGGTCGGTTATTCACCGGAGCTTTGGAAAAAGATGGCAGAACTGGGGTGGCTCGGTCTTATCTTCCCTGAACAGTTCGGTGGTCAAGCTATGACCTTTAGGGATCTGACTATTCTCTGCGAGGAGATGGGACGTTCCCTGCTGCCTAGCCCTTTCATCTCCACAGTCATACTGTGCGGCTTACCTATCCTCTTCGCTGGCTCGGAGCAGCAAAAGAAGGAATATCTGTCGAAAATAGCTGAAGGTAAGGCTACCTTCGCCCTAGCTGTACTTGAGGAAGACGGCGACTTCTGGCCTGGCGGCATCAAAATGAGGGCTGAGCAACGCGGCAATGAGTACATTCTTAACGGCACCAAGATGTTCGTCTGGGACGCCAAGGCAGCCGACTACTTCCTTCTGGCTGCCCGCACCAGATCCAGCCGCGACCCGGAGGACGGCATCACCCTGTTCATCGTGGACGCCAAGGAATGGGGTGTATACGTCAGCCCACTGAACAATATCGACATGCTCAGAAAACAGTCGGATGTAGTGTTCACCAATGTGCCTGTCCCCGCCGAGAACATCGTCGGCGAAGTGCACAAGGGCTGGGAACCACTGAAGAGGATGTCACTGTATGCTACCGCGGCTCTTTGTGCTGAGATGGTCGGCTGTGGAGAAAAAGTGCTTGATATGACCGTTACCTACGCCAAAGAGCGTGTCGCTTACGGTGTGGTCATCGGCAGCTTCCAGGCAATCAAGCATAAGTGCGCCGACATGCTCAGCGGGCTAGAATATGCTCGATCGCTTATGGAGTGGGCTTGCCTGGCACTGAGCGAAGACTCACCGGAAGCTCCGCTAGCTGTCTCCATGGCTAAGGCATACTGTGGCGATGTCTGTAAGAAGGTGTGCGACGAGGGTGTCCAGATCCACGGCGGCATCGGCTTCTCCTGGGAACACGATATGCATCTCTACTTCAAACGAGTGAGGACAAACGATACCGCCTTCGGTAGCAGCACCTTCCACCGCGAGCTGGTCGCCCAAATGCTCGAATAGAGCTGCCGCATATCTGCAAAAAGATCCGGTGCCCGGTCTGGTAAACCAAGCCGGGCACCGCCTTTGTTACACAACAAACTCACACGCCCAGCACCTTCTCCTGTGGTGCCTTCGGTGGCGTAATCAGCAGCGCAAGCAGACTACCTGCAGTAAGTAGCCCGGCAACCACCTTAAAGGCAACCATATAACTACCAGTGGTATCAAACACCCAGCCAGCCCATATAGGGGCAATTATACCCGCGGGCAACATGATCACTTGCCCAATACCCATTATCCGCCCAATAGCCATTCTGCCAAAGAACCGCACCCTCACCGGCATCATTATGCCAAAACCAATGCCGAAACCAACACCGTATAACAGGAACCAGACATAGATCATCGCTTCAGTCTGGTGCAACAGAAAAGAGCCAAACGCTATAGCCTGGATCGAGTACGCAGCAAATACCAAGAAACGAAGATGTTCCTTCCTCATACGGTCAACAAGATAGCCACCGAAAAACCTGGCAGGTATGCTCACCAGCACCATCAGGGAAAGCATCCGCGCCGCCTTGACTGGGTCAAAACCGCTATCCGTCAAGAAGGGGATACTGTGTATGCTTATCACCGGCGCCGCCAAGAAGTGGCACATCCCAGACACCAGAAGAAGCCAGTACGCCGGGGACTTCAGGATCTGCGTCAGAGTAAAATCGAACTCACTCATCTCAGCCGCATATCTGCGCCCTTTCTCCGCCATATCTTCCCCACCCACTTCACCAGCACTGGCACCGTCAGGTAGCATGCCATAGTGCTCCGGGGGGTGCTGCCTGACAAAAAACCACACCAGCGGGACACCGACGACAAGCATGACCACCCCACCGATCAAACAGGTCGTCCGCCAGCCCACCATTGTTATCAGCCAGGCAACAAGAGGTAATACCACCACACCGGATAGCCCAGAGAATATCAGAAGAATACCGTTGGCTGCACCACGTCTCTTGACAAACCATCGTGCTACCGTCGCCTGCAACGGTATCGCCAAGGCAAGATCCATACCAACCGCCAACAAGACCCCCCACACCACAATAAATGACCAGAAAGAGTTCACCAAACTCATGAGAGAAAAACACAAACCTATGAGAAATACCCCGAAAACAATAAGCCACCGAGGACCAAATCTATCGGTAAGCCAGCCAGCAACGATCGCTATAGCCCCACCCTCTATCCTGCCAATGCTGGCTGGTATAGTGGTGGCAGCACGGCTTAACCCCAGCTCCTGGGAAATCGGCTTGAACAACGCAGAAAAACCATATGCGTGATAGCCATACCCCCACAGCGATAGAAAGCCACCAGCGAGCACCAGCCACCAGCCAGGAAAAACGTCCCGAAGTTTTGCCATTTTAAGCGCCACCGACCTGGTCGTTGAGTCACGCCTGCTAGTAGTGGTCTTGTTGAAGTTAAAAAGCACCGGACCGTCTCCTTTTTGTTAGCCCCATTTTGGGCTCTGGGTGTGCACACAAGCACAACCGTGATAAGCCAAAGCCATCAAGTTAACCAACGGGGCGTGCATATTTTATTCCTTACCCAACCCGTCATTCAACTTTTGTACTACTCCTGCCTTGTGTAGGCTTACACGAAAAGCTATAATTCAAGCTGCCGACAGTGAAGACGCTGTTTGAGGGCTCACTACTATCTAGACGGTACTGTTCTTCCATTTCACAAACGATATGAAGTGGTAATGCCACAAAAAGAAGTCGCCATAATCTTGCCCGCCCTTAATGAGGAAGCGACCATAAACAAGGTGATCGCTGAAATCCCGCGGCAAACACTGGAAGAAAATGGCTACCGGGTCATTGTCCTGGTAGTTGATAACGGCAGCACCGACAGGACTAGAGAGATTGCCCTGCAGAGCGGCGCTGAGGTCATCGTCGAACCGCGCAGAGGTAAGGGCAGAGCAGTCAGGACCGCCTTCGAAAAAATTAGAGCCGACTTCGTCTTCATGCTTGACTCCGACTATACCTATCCAGCCACCTGCATCCCGCAGATGCTCGACATTCTGGAGCGTGGCTGCCCTGTAGTCATCGGCTCGAGGCTGAGGGGTAAAGTGGAACCAGAAGCTATGAGCCGTGTCAACCTCATCGGCAATCATCTTCTTGCCTGGCTGGCGAGCTTCCTCTACTGTAGAAAGATCAGCGACCTCTGCACCGGTTTCTGGGGGTTCCGTGGAGAAGTCATCAAAAAACTCCAGCTAAGCGCGCTCGGCTTCGATTTCGAAGCCGAGCTGTTCGCCCAACTTGCTAAAAAGGGCTACCACATTGCTGAAGTCCCTATTCACTACCGCCCCCGCTCCACAAGACCTAAGCTGAACTCACTCAGGGATGGACTTAAGATCGGCTGGAGATTGCTCGCCCAGCGCTTCTCCGGTTAAAGCGCTCCCGATATCCCGCCATGCCTCGGAGAAAGCATAAGCATGGACTTCTTCCCTCTCTACCAGATAGGCAATGAAACTGCCCAGGTTGTCCCTCTCGCCCAGACTGTGGTAATGTGACAGCACAGGAAACACCCGGGGCGGCAGAATATAGACTGCTGTGGCAACCAGACTTGACTTCGGTTCAGCGGGCTTCTCCTCAAACTCCACAATTCGCTTACCATCGAGCTTCACCACCCCAAACTGCCTTGCCTTTTGGCGGTCATTAATGTCATGCACCGCCACCAGCACGTTCTTGCCGTTATATGCAGCAATAAAGTCCTTCAAGTCAAACTCAAAATAGTTGTCCCCGGCAATGACCAGCAGGTCATCGGTAAACTTTTTCTCCTCCACCCAGAAATTAAGCGAGCCAATAGCCCCCTTTTTCTGCTCCTCATTCCATACGTCCTCAACGCAGACCTCAACCTGCCTGTCCGTATGTATTTGCCACTTGCGAAAATCGGCTTCAAACTTCCTGTTGCAACAGACAAATACCTCAATACCAGCCGGCACCTTGTCCACAATATGACTCAGCACCGGCTTACCGTTATACTCAAGCAGAGCCTTAGCTTTGTGGATAGTAAGCGGATAAAGGCGTACGCCGAAGCCACTGGCTAGGACAAGACACTTCATCGCGTCATATTATAAAAAGACCACACCCAGTGAGTAAACCGCCAGACTCATGCCCTCCACAGTCCCGCTATCGCTAGGCTGCATAGCCCCAACCCAGCGATCGCCGCCCCGATCCACCCCAGAAGACAGAGACAGGTGACCACAATGCCGGCGATGACCACCCCCACCGAGATCGAGAGCAGAGCACGGTTGAATTTTATCCCCAGCAGGAAAGCCGCTATCGACCCCGTCCATGCACCGGTCAAGGGCAAAGGTATAGCCACAAAAAGCGCCAGCCCGATCCTTTCATATCTCTCGATAGCCCTTCCTTGCCTTCGAGTGCGCTCAAATACCCAGTTTACCATTTTCTTTCCAGGGCGTACCCTACTGGCCCATCTGGCTACCGACTCCAGAAACAGTAGCAGAAAGGGGACAGGAACTAAGTTGCCTGCCACTGCCAGGGTCAGCGCTTTGTGCCACGGCATACCCATCAAATTTATCGCCACCGGCAACGCACCCCTAAGCTCCACCACTGGCAACATAGAGAGTACGAACACCACCGCCTCCCTTGCTAACTGTGAGTCCAATAGCTGTTCGACCACCCACGCTATCCTTTTCAGTCGGGTTAAGCGCAATTATACCATCCGGGCATCCTCCCGCGTCGCCATCGAGACGACCTGAGCCACTCCTTGCACCAGCAAACCTAAAGATATAATATATACCCGATGAAAGCGCTCATCTTGTCCGGTGGCAGGGGGACGAGGTTGAAGCCCCTCACCAATACCATCGCCAAGCAGCTCCTACCGGTGGCAAACAAGCCTATCCTCCATTATGTCATGGAGCAAGTCGCAGAAACTGGCATAAAAGATATCGGCGTCATCATCTCACCGGAAACAGGAGACAAGATCAAAGAAGCCCTCGGTGACGGCGACAGGTGGAATACCCATATCACCTTCATAACCCAGCCCCAACCTCTGGGACTTGCCCACGCCGTTAAGACAGCCCGTGACTTCCTCGGTGACTCCCCATTCCTCATGTTCCTCGGCGATAACCTTATTCAGGGTGGCATAGCTGACTTCGTCGCCGAGTTCGAAAAGCACCGCCCTAGTGCCCTGGTGTTGCTAAAAGAAGTACCCGACCCACGCCTCTTTGGCGTCGCCGAGCTTGACGGCTCAGGCAAGGTCGTCCGTCTGGTCGAAAAACCAAAAGAGCCAAGAAGCAACCTGGCACTGGTCGGCATCTACCTCTTCTCCTCAGAAATCCACCAGGCAATAGAGCAGATTTCCCCCTCCTGGCGCGGCGAGCTCGAAATAACCGATGCCATCCAGAGACTGCTCGATGATGGCAAAACCATCCACACCCACATCCTCAAAGGCTGGTGGCTGGACACCGGCAAGAAGGACGACCTCCTTGAAGCCAACCGCGTGGTGCTCGATGACCTCCTCCGGCGCGACATCAAAGGCGAGGTGGACGAACACAGCCAAGTCATCGGCAGGGTGAATGTGGGTGAAGGCACCAGAGTCGAAAACAGCACCATCAGGGGTCCGGTAGCAATCGCCCACTCCTGCCTCATCAAAGACTCATATATCGGTCCCTTTACCAGCATCGGCGCCGGCACCACCATTGAGAACTCTAGCATCGAGCACTCGGTCATCCTGGAAGGCTGCTCGGTGTGTCACATCGAACGACTGGCGGACAGCATCATTGGCAGAAGTGCCAGGGTTCTCAAACAGGGGCGTGGCTTCAAAGCTGTCAAGCTGTTCATCGGCGATGATACCGAAATCGTCCTTTAGGACAGAGGGAGGAAAGGAAAACCATGCTGAAGGAACATCCACTGGAAGGCGTCAGGACTTATGACCTCAACATCCTCCCTGATGAACGCGGCTTCTTTGCCGAAGCCTTGCGGCAGGACTGGCAGGACTTCATCGACGAATGGATCGTCCAGGTGAATTTAAGCTACAGCTACCCCGGCATGGTCAGGGCATGGCACCGACATTTGCGCGGTCAGGTGGACTACTTTCTGGTAATTGAAGGCGCCATGAAGATCTGCGCCTATGAGGAGAAGACCCGCAAGCTTGCCGAGGTCATCGCCAGCGCTGCAAGACCCATGCTGGTCAGAATACCCGGTCACTATTTCCATGGCACCAAGACGGTGAGCAGCCAGTCTTCGCTTACAGTCTATTTCGTCACCCGTCTTTACGACTACAAAGACCCGGACGAAGAGCGCCGTCCCTGGAATGACATTTCTATCGTCCCCTCAGAGATAAACGGCAATAGGAACGACCCCCGTGTGGGCAAGCCCTGGGACTGGTTCCACCCACCACATAAGTGACGCAATGGTACCATGGACAACAACCTTAGAGAAGGGATGAGGTGGTTTGAACAGGCTGAAGCTGATTTAAAGACAGCCACAGACTGCTGCAGCACGGGCAATTATTATGCGTCCGCCTTTTTCAGCCAGCAGGCGGCTGAAAAGGCGCTGAAAGGGCTGCTGTACTTTAAGGGCTTCAGGGCTATCTTGACCCACTCTGTTCTCGATCTGATTGATGAAGCAGCCAGACTACTCCCCTTATTCAAGGAGCTCGGCGACTACGCCAGAGAACTGGATAGACACTATATCGGTTCCCGATACCCCAATTCCTACCCATCTGGGGCACCCCACCGTTATTATACTGTGGAGATGGCACAGACATGTATAAACTATGCAACATCAATATTAGAAGAAGTCAGGAAATATTTGAAAGGCTAGAAGAATATAAAGAGAAAATCGTCAAAGAATTAAAGCCGAAAAAAATAATCCTTTTCGGTTCGCTCGCCCGTGGGGACTTCAACGAAGGGTCAGATGTTGATATCATTGTCATAGCTGACTGGAAACAGGACTTCCTTGCCAGAATAAAGACCTTGCTGGAGATAGACAGATGCGGTTTACCAATCCAGCCACTCGGCTATACTGAGGAGGAAATCGAGCTAATGCTGCTTGGAGGCAATCGCTTCATTACAGAGGCAATGGCTAGCAGCAAAGTCCTTTACGACTGCTCAGAGCGAAGCAGTTCAACTGCACACAAGCGCTTTCAATCGCCAGACAAAGGCGAAATCAAATGACCGGGTATTGGCAAGCCCTGGGGCTAGTTTTACCCACCGCATAGATAGGAGGCAAATGACGTGAAATTGCTTATCACTGGCGGCGCTGGCTTTATCGGCAGCAATTTCGTCCGCTACATCATCCAGCAGCACCCGGACTGGGAGATAACCAATCTAGACAAGCTTACCTACGCCGGTAATCTGGAAAACCTTAAAGACGTGGAACAGAGCCTGCGCTACCGCTTTATAAAGGGCGATATCGGTGATAGAGAACTTGTTGATCAATTACTCCAGCAGAAATTTGATGCCATAATAAACTTCGCCGCCGAGTCCCACGTTGACCGCAGCATCTTGGATGCCTCCCCCTTCCTTGAGACCAACATTTGCGGGACGCAGGTACTCCTCGAGGGCGCCAAAAAATACGGCATAAAAAGGTTCATCCAGGTCTCAACTGATGAAGTCTACGGCTCAATAGAGCTAGGCAGCTTCACTGAGCTTTCTCCGCTTCATCCCAGCAGTCCATACTCTGCCAGTAAGGCTGCCGCCGACCTGCTCTGCCTTGCCTATCATAAGACCTATGGGATAGCCGTCATCATCACCCGCTGCTCCAACAACTTCGGTCCCTACCAGTTTCCGGAAAAGTTTATCCCCCTTGCCATCACCAATGCCATTGAGGACAAGCCCATTCCCGTATATGGCGATGGCTTAAACGTCAGGGACTGGATCTTCGTCCTTGACCACTGTCGTGCCCTCGAAGCCACACTGGAAAAGGGCAGGGCTGGCGAGGTTTACAATATCGGCGCCGGCAACGAGATGACCAATCTGGCTCTGGTGCACACACTGCTAAAATCACTGGACAAGCCCGAGAGCCTCATCCAGTTCGTCACCGACCGGCCCGGTCATGACCGCCGCTATTCACTGGACAGCAGCAAAATACGCACCGAATTAGGCTGGAAACCTATCTACTCCTTCAACGATGCGCTCGCCTTTACTGTCAACTGGTACCTGAGCAACCGCCACTGGTGGCAGCGGATCAAAAGCGGAGACTACGCCAAATACTACGAGCAGGTGTACCTCAAAAGATGAAGGTTGCAGTTATCGGCCCCAGCGGACAGCTCGGCTCTGACCTCTGTAAAACGCTTGCCCACTTTGACATCGTCTCTCTAACTCACAGTGACATCGAAATTACGGACATCCAGTCGGTAAAACGGGCGTTCTCCAGACACCATCCAGATATCGTCATTAACACTGCCGCCTTCGTCCGTGTTGACGACTGCGAGACCGAGCCGGACAAGGCTTTCCTGATAAACACCCTCGGCGCCCGAAACGTCGCTGTAATGGCAGAAGAGATCAGCGCTAAACTGGTGCATATTAGCACCGACTATGTCTTCGGCGGCGAGCCAGAAGCCCGCACCACCCCCTACACTGAGTTCGATACCCCAGTCCCGCCCAACATCTACGGCAAGTCCAAACTCGCCGGCGAGCAGTTTGTCCGCCATCTCTGTCGCAGACACTTCATCGTCCGCGTCTCCGCCCTTTTTGGCACCGCCGGCTCCAGCGGCAAAGGCGGCAACTTCGTCGAGACTATGATACGCCTGGCAAAAGAACGCCACCAGCTCACCGTGGTCAACGACCAGGTCTTCTCCCCCACCTATACAAAAGACCTTGCCAGCAAGATAGCCTGGCTCATCACCACCGAATACTACGGCACCTTCCACATCACCAATAAAGGCACCTGTTCCTGGTACGATTTCGCCAGAGAAATACTCAGACAGGCTGGGCTGTCCACACCCGTTATACCCATAACCTCAGACCAGTACCCACAGAAAGCCAGAAGGCCCCGCTATTCGGTGCTGGACAACTACCACCTCCGCCTCCTCGGCGCCGATGATATGAGGCCATGGCAGGAAGCCCTCACCCACTACCTTAAGAGCAAAGGACACATCCCATGACAGAGACCGGCAAGGGCACGGCTGACATAGTTATCATCGGCGCCGGTGTTATCGGCTGCAGCATCGCCTTCCACCTGGCGAAGATTGGCTCCTGGGACATCGTCGTGCTGGAAAAGGACGATATCGGCTCCGGTTCCACTGCCAAATGCGCCGGCGGCATCAGGCAACAGTTCTCCACCGAAGCCAATATCAGGCTGTCTATAGAAAGCGTCCGCTTCTTTGAACGCTTCGAAGAGATCACCGGCTACCCTGCCGACTTCCGCCAGAACGGCTACCTGATGCTGGCAACCACGGAGGAGGAAGCTGAAGCCTTCCAACAGAATGTGGCACTGCAGCACAAGCTCGGGGTGGAAGTCAGCCTCCTTTCACCTAAGGAGGTGAAAGAGCTTGTCCCCGCCCTCAGTAGCGATGATGTGCTGACTGCAAGCTACTGCCCTTCAGACGGCTATGCCGACCCCTATTCCGTGGTACAGGGCTTCGCCCACGCCGCCAGAGAGATGGGGGTGAAGTTCCGACGGGAGACGGAGGTCATCGCCATCGAAAGAGAAAGGCAGTTCTGGAAAGTCCACACCACGCAGGGGGACTTCCACTGCTCCATTCTGGTCGTCGCCGCCGGCGCTTACAGCGGTATCTTAGGCAAAATGCTCGGTCTGGATATACCCCTTCACCCCCACCGCCGCCATCTGTTTATCACCGCACCCTGTGACCAGATCCCCAAAAACTCCCCGCTCGTCGTCGAATTCCGCACTGGCTTCTGGTTCCGTCGGGAAGGGCTTTGCCTCATCTTCGGCATGCGCAACCCAAACGAAGCTGAAGGGTTTGACACCTCTGTTGACTGGGGCTTCCTGCCTGCCATAGGGATAGCAGCACAAAAGCGCCTGCCGCTGCTCAACGGGCTCAGCATCACCTCAGCCCAGGCTGGGCTCCACGATGACACCCCGGACAACAACGCCATTATCAGCAGGGTGCCCGGGCTGGAAGACCTGTACCTCGCCTGCGGCTTCAGTGGACACGGCTTCATGCATTCACCAGCAGTGGGCAGGATAGTCGCCGATCTAATAGCAGGCAAAGATGACCCGGACATTGCCTGCTTTGCCTTGGAAAGATTTAAGACCAGCGCGACAAAAGCCGAAGGTTGCTTTATTTAGCCAATGGCTCACTTTGAGTCCACAGCAAGCCCCAAATATGAAAGGCAGCCCCTTATAGCCTTTGTTGGCTCACGCGGCATCCCCGGTGGTTACGGCGGCGCTGAGACCTTCGTCGAGGAAATAGCCCCCAGACTCCTCCAGCAGGGCTTCAAAGTCACCGTCACCTGTGAGTCCACCAAATTCCATAAGGACGATTACCACAGCATTATCAGGCTCCACGTCCCCGCCATCCAAGGAAAAACGCTCACCATCCCCACCATCAACGATGTCCTAGCAACCATCTACCTCCTGTGCAAACACCCCAAAGTCCACCTTGTATATTACGTCGCCCCGGACGGCGCTTTGGCAGCCCTCATCCCGCGCCTCCTAGGCAAAAAGGTGGTCATCAATACCGACGGCATAGAGTGGAAGCGCCCTGTCTTCAGGCGCCCCTACTTCTCACTTTTCTGGAAATTCACCTCCCACCTCACCTCATGGTATCTAAGATTTTCCGAATGGCTGGCGATCACAATAGCCCACACCATCATCGCCGACTCCAGGGCAATCAAGGACTACCTGGAGAAGACCTATAGCACCGCCAAATCCGTCTACATCCCTTACGGTGCCAGAAAGCTTCTCGACGATGCCACCTCCTTCAGCCAGGAAGAAAAAGTGCTCACCACCTTCGGCTTATCGCCGCAGGGCTACTACCTCACCGTGGGCAGGATCGTCGCTGAGAACAACATCCACCTTGAAATAGCTGGCTTCAAAAAATCGGCCTCCCGTCATAAGCTGGTCATCATCGGCAACTTCAATCCCAAAGACGGCTACAACCGGTACCTATTCGAACTGATAGGGAATGACAGCAGAATACTCTTCCTCGACCCTACATACGATAAACATGTGCTGGGAATACTGCGCAAAAACTGCTTCGCCTATATCCACGCTTACGCGCTCGGCGGCACCAACCCCTCGCTCCTGGAGCAGATGGTCTTCTGCAGACCGGTACTGGCATATGACGTCCCCTTTCACCGCGAGGTGCTGCAGGACGGCGGCATCTACTTCAACAACGAGGACGAGCTGGCAGAGCGCATCGCCGCTTTGGAAAACGGTCGCTACGATATGTACCAGCTCGCCGCCGCACAGTCCCGCCGCCTCAGCGAGGACTACAACTGGGAACCGGTCAGCAAAAAATACCGCACCCTTTTCCTCGAGCTACTTCAGCCGCTAAAATAGCACACAACAGCAGCACAGATGAAAGCCAGCATCGTCGTCCTCACCAAAAACGCTGGGGGAGGCTGGGAAAAACTCCTTCAACGCCTCCTCTCGCAGAAACTCAACGGCGAATACGAGGTTATCGTCATAGACTCCGGCTCCACCGATGGCACACTGGACAAGACCCGCTCATATCCCGTCAGGCTGGTGCAGATACCTCCCGAAGAGTTCCACCACGGTAGGACCAGGAACCTCGGCGCTGAGCTTGCCCGGGGCGAAACACTGGCCTATATCACCCAGGACGCCCTACCCTCGCGTGATGACTGGCTCCAGAAGCTGGTGGACAACTTCGCCGACCCCTCGGTAGCCATGGTCTGCGGCAGGCAGATACCCTGGGAACACACCAAGCCTCCGGAAAGGTTCTTCCATATGTACAACTTCCCCGACTTTAAGGTCCGCATCACCGCTCACGATGCGGATTACTACCATGACAACCTGTTCATTTCGGATGTCAACTCGGCGCTGAAAAAGGACATCTGGCAAAAGTTCCGCTTCTCGGAAAAGGTCATCGTGGCTGAGGACAAGGAGCTCGCCGCCCGCCTGCTACGTGCCGGCTGGACGCTCATCTACGAGCCGGCTGCACCGGTGTACCACTCCCACGACCTCAGCCTCAAAGACGTCTTCAAACGCTCTTTCCTCTTTGGTATCGCCCTCAAGCAGGGTTCCGGCGGTCTCCCCCGCTCCCGGAACTGGGCTGCCCACCGCCTGGGCTACATACTGCAGGAAATAAACTTTGTGCTCTCTCAAGACCGCTGGTGGTACTGGCTGCCCTATTCAATCGCCTATGAACTTACCAAACTCCTCGGCATCGCCTGCGGCTACCTCTCCGTCTATCCCTCCCCCTTGAGGGAGAGGTAGGGTGAGGGTGAAATTATAGCCATAAAAAGCTACAATACATGAAAAATGTGGCAGTACCGCGAACTAATCAAAAACCTCACCCTCGCCGAATTCAAAAACCGCTACCAGAATACCGCCCTTGGCTTCTTCTGGTCACTGCTCAGCCCCCTCCTCCTCTCACTCGTCCTCTGGTTCGTCTTCAGAAACCTCTTCCGCCAGGAAGAGAACTTCGCCGTCAACCTCCTTGTGGGCATCATGGCATGGCGCTTTTTCGCCACTGGCACCTCAGCCGCCCTCCAGTCCATTGTAGCCAAGCCCAGCCTGGTGACCAAGGTCTACATTCCGCGCCAGATACTTGTCCTCAGCACTGTGCTGGCTAACCTCATCAGCTCCCTGCTGGAATTCCTCGTCCTCCTTCCCGTCCTTTTGATCCTGCTGGGGCACCTCCCCCTCACCGTAGTCCTCTTCCCCCTCATCCACATCCCCTACCTCATTTTCATCTACGGCATCGGGCTCTTCCTCGCCGCCCTGTTCGTCTACTTCCGCGACATGAACCAGATATGGGAGGTGCTGGTAAACATCCTCTTCTTCTGCTCGCCAATTGTCTACCCCCTCTCCATAGTCCCCGGCTACCTCATGCCCTATTACATTCTCAACCCTGTCACCCAGTTCATCATCGTCTACCGCAACCTCATGGTCAACGGCACGCTACCGTCCCTGACAAGCACCGCCGGCATTGTCATTGCCGCCATCGTCGCCTGGTTTATCGGCAATTTCGCCTTTGAACGGCTCCAGCGCCGCTTCGCCGAGGAGGTATAGCCCATGCCCGCATTGCTAAAGTCGCCTCTATCACCCACCATGTCACCCCATATAGCCAGTCCACCGTCACGCCGAAGACCAAGAACCAGCTTTACATTCCCCTCTCTTTTGATGAAAAGCAACGGCACCCCGTCCATGCAGGCAAGAAAAATGAAAAGCCCCCTCTGCCTTAAAGGAGAGCGACAGGAGACTGTCTCTACCGCCACGGAAAGTATAAACACCCCCTCTCCCTCGAGGGAAAGCCATACAAGACTGTCCATGCAATCACAGAAAGTAAACACCCCCTCTCCCTCGAGGGAGAGGGATAGGTGAGGGTGAAAAAATGCCAGCAATAATCGCAGAAAACCTCTCCAAAAAGTTCCGCATTCCCAAAGAGAAGAGGACTACCCTCTTCCAGAACCTCATCGGCGCCATCAAAAGGCAGCTCGAATACCAGGAGTTCTGGGCGCTAAAAGACGTCAGCTTCGAAGTAAACAAAGGCGAGACCTTCGGCATCATCGGCAGGAACGGCTCCGGCAAGACCACCCTGCTCAAAATACTCGCCAGGGTGCTCTACCCCGACAAAGGCACGGTGACCATCAACGGCAAGGTTGCCTCCTTCCTTGAGCTCGGCGTCGGCTTTCAGCCCGAGCTCACCGCCAGGGACAATGTCTACATCTACGCCTCTATCCTCGGTATGGGCAAAAAGCAGGTGGACAGGGTGTATGACGATATCTTCGACTTCGCCGAGCTCCGCAAATTTCAGGACATGAAGCTAAAGAACTACTCCTCGGGCATGTACCTTCGCCTCGCCTTCTCCACTGCCATCCATGCCAGCCCGGACACCATGCTGGTGGACGAGGTACTGGCAGTAGGCGATGAAGCCTTCCAGAAAAAATGCATCGCCAAAATAGAAGAGTTCCACCGGCAGGGCAGGACGATCATCTTCGTCTCCCACAGCCTCAAAACAGTGCAGGAGCTCTGCCAGCGCTGTCTCCTCCTCGATGCCGGCAGAATGGTCTCCCTTGGCGCCACGGACAAGGTAGTAGCTGACTACCTCTCGCTGCTCCAAAGGAGTCCTTGACTTAAACTAGCCGCTTCCGATTGAACCAGTCCAGGCTAGATGCTACAATTGCTTAATTAAGCAAGCGAGGCATAAAGTCCGGCGAGAAGAGAGGTAGGACTGAAAGCGTTACACATACTCAGCTAGATGCTGCCCAGGCATTGCCCCACGAGCTGTACGACAAAAAGATCGCGTCGGAAAGGCTCGAAATAGCCAGAAAGGTCATAGAATGGATAAACCAGCAGCTCAAGAGTTAACAGAGTTCCTTGCCAGGGTGCAGCAGAAATTTAAGCCAGAGAAGGTAGTCCTCTTCGGCAGCCGGGCACGTGGCGACCACCTCAAGCACAGCGACTATGATATCATCGTAGTCAGCCGCCACTTCGAAGGCTATAACTTCCTTAACAGGCTGGCAATGCTATATGAACTCTGGGACAGCGAATTCCACCTCGACATATTAGCTTACACGCCGGAGGAATTCGAACAGAAGAAGGCTGAAATCGGCATAGTAGCGCAAGCCGCCAGAGAAGGCATTGAGATATTGCCCTGATAGCACAGACGAAACGAGCACAGGATAATGACGAATCAAAGACCGCCGGGATATAACTATACGCAGGTACTACTTGACCACCTGGGTGGCTGGGACAAAGTCTTTAACGGCGAGCTCATCTATCCCAGGCAACTGGAGATACATTTGCCCGGCAACCACAAGATACCATGTAATTTCTACTGCTATTACTGCCAGGGGAGGCTCGTTGACCAGTCGTTGGGCATGGACGAGGAGGTCGTTTACCGGCTGGTGGAAAGGCTCCGGGGAAAGGTGCCTTTCCACATCTATGGCGGCGCCTACACCGAACCGCTACTCAACCCGTACCTACTGGACTTTCTCAAATTGACCAAGAGGTACGGCTCCAAGTTCGGCATCCATACGAATGGCTCATTATTGCTAAGACTACAAAAATCGAGCAATTTCCTGACAGAAATCTGCGCCCTCGCCACTTCCCCTGAGGACTATGTCTCAATCTCCATAGACGCCGGCTTTCCAAAAAGCCACATGGCGACCAAAAACCTCCAGAAGAACTGGTTCAACGAGATTATCCGTGGCGCGGAGCTGCTCTGCAAGATAAGGGGAACAGATAACAAGCCCGCGGTCAGGTTCTCCTATATCATCAACGAAAGCAATGCCACCTATGAAGAACTCTCCAACATTGTGAGGATTGCCAGAGAAATCGGTGCAGATTCGGTCAGGTTCTCCATCCCCTACGACCTCTACGGGAAACCATTCGAACAGGTCAGGGACTACAAAAGACGAGTTGAGGTTCCGTTTGACACCGTCGTCAGGGCTAGGCTTGACGGGCTGCTCTCTACATCGGGAGCGAAGCCATTCGTCTTCTATATCCCACCAGCATCGCAGGACGTGGACAAAATGAACTTCAGACAGTGTATCTATAGCTACTACCAGATCACCTTCGGTGCCGATGGCTGGGTATATAAGTGCTCCAGTACAGCCACTCCTAGTTTCAAATTCAACAGGCTGGGAAGGCAGACAGACGACCTGGAAGAGTTTCAGCGGCTGGTGTTGGAAAACCACAACCCGCAGTTCAACCCTGCCATCTGCTTCAGGAACGGCGCTAGATGTAACCGGATGGCACTGGAAATCAATGTTGCCTGGGCTGACCGCCATGCATAGCATCGCTTTGATCGGATACGGTTACTGGGGGAAAAGGTTCCTCAGATATCTTGAGGAACAGTTCGAAGTTGCCTATATCTGCCACAGGAATGCTGCAGACTTAGGAAGATTCACCCCCAACATCGAGAAGGTCCTGAATAGCGACGTCGAGGCTGTGATAATTGCCACCCCGATCGATACGCACTACGAAATAGCCAAAAAAGCGCTGGAGCACGGCAAGCACGTCCTTTGTGAAAAACCGCTGGCTCAGTCCTCGTCACAGGTCATGGAGCTAGCCAACCTTGCCCAAAAAAACAATTTGCACCTCATCACCGAGTTCACCTACACATTCTCCAGCGGGATCCAGCAAGCCAGGCAGCTTATCGAACAAAGTGCTATCGGCGACCTGCTCTCCATGGAAATGTCCTTGAGATACTTGGGCAGGTTTCTGAAGTTCAATGTCTACTGGCTTCTCGCCTCGCACATGCTTGCGGTGCGCCATATGTTCGTAGCGCTCACTGAAAACCGGTTCACGCTTATGGAACAAGTCCCGCACGAGACCGGCATCATCGAGGTCCACGGCAGGGTGCCCGGCTACATCAGCGTCAGCCTCAACTATCCCCAGCGGGAGACGCGGATAATATGGTATGGGACAAATGGTACAATGCTATACGATGGCATAAACCAGCCTACGCTCAGCCTCGCCACATATAAGAAAAAGCCCGGAGCACTGGCAAACGAGATGCTGGAGCAGGTAAAATATTTCCATCATGACGAGCAAAACAACCTCAGAAACGCTGCCCTCTTCTTTGCCCATGTTTTGGACGGCGGGATCGACCCCACACACAACCTTGAGATGTCGGCATCGGTTACCAGACTTCTGGAGGAACTAGACCGTGGAGCGCAAGCCGTTAGTATCGGTGATAATAGCCACCCATAACCGCGCTGAGCTCCTCACCACTAGGGCTATCCCTTCGGTGCTCAACCAGACATATCAGAACTTCGAGCTTATCATCGTAGCTGACAGGTGCACGGATGATACCAGAGATAGGGTGCAGGCAATAAAAGACCCGCGGATAAAGTTTGTCGAGCTCACTGACCGACCACCATTGCCGGACGATCTCCACACCAGATGGCGGGTTGCCTCAGCCGCTCCCCGCAATAAAGGGCTGGAAATAGCTACCGGAGAATGGCTTACCTTCCTCGACGATGACGATGAGTTCACCCCTGACCACATCGAGCTGCTACTAAACAAGGCACTTGAAGGCTACGACTTCGTCTACGGCAACATGCTCATGATAACGCCAAGCGGCGAGCGGCGTGTTATCGGCAAATACCCTCCGAAGCACGGGCATATCGGGACTTCCTCCTTCATCTGCAGCGCCAAATACAAACACATCAAGTTCAACACCGACGCCACCGCCACCTGGGAGCCAGGAGACTGGAACTTCATCCGCAGGGTGATAGAAGCCGGCGCTAAGGTATACTATATAAACAAAATCGTCTATATTCACTATCTCCCTGTACGCGCCTGGGAGAAGCAACAGCAAAAACTGCCCTGGACAGGCGAGAGGTTTTTGCCCTGGATACCCGGGGCTCAGATCCACTATGAACACCTCCACCGCTACGCCTTCGCCTCACAGTTCGTCAAAGGCAAGAAGGTGCTCGACCTTGCCTGCGGCGAAGGCTACGGGGCAAATATGCTTGCCCGAGAGGCTGAGTGTGTCGTCGGCATTGACATTGACGGCAACGTTGTCGAGCATGCCAGAGCGAAATACACAAGGGGCAATCTGGAGTTTATTCAGGGCTCTATCCTGGCTATCCCTATAGAAGGGGAGAAACTCTTTGATGTCATCACCTGTTTCGAAGCAATCGAGCACGTAGCTGAGCACGACAAACTGCTTTCCGAGGTCAAGCGCCTGCTCAAAGAAGACGGCATCTTCATCGTATCCACACCGAACAAGGCAGTCTATTCCGATGCCCCCACCTTTCACAACCCCTTCCATGTCAAAGAGCTATATTTCAGCCAATTCGAGGAATTACTGAAGCGCTACTTCAAGCATTTGCAAATGTGGGGACAGCAAGTCTACGCCGGCTCAAACATCTGGGAGCTCCCGCCACAGGAACGCTCCACCTCCCGTGAATTCCTCGTCAGGAAAGGCGACTTCGAATTCCACATCCCGGAGAGCAGCTTGGGTGGCAAAAAGCCGACGTATTTTTTCGCCATGGCATCTGATGCCCCGCTAAGTCCCTCTCAATATCACCTCGATAGCTGGCTGGTGGACGTCTCGAATACACTTTTAAGCGACTACGAGAGGCAGATAGCACAGCTAAATGCCAGCCTCCAGGATAAGGAGGCTCACATCGCACAGCTAAATGCCAGCCTCCAGGAGAAAGAGGCACAACTACAGCAGATTCAGCAAGGGATAGTGATGCAACTTGTCAGCCGCTACCAGAGACTTATCGAAAAGCTCCTTCCCGGCGGTACCCGCCGCCGCTACTATTACGAGCTTGCGCTGACCGGTATCAGGGTGCTCCTTAACGAAGGCTGGCGAAGCTTCTGGCGTAAGTTCCAAATATGGCTGCAGCTAAAAAGGTCAGCCTCGAAACTGCCAGCGCCGAGATTGCCACGGTTCAAAAGTTCCTTCTCACGCTCAGATATCAAAGGTCTGACACTGCCTCCACCAGCCCGAGACCCTGAAGTGTCGATCATAATCCCCGTGTACAACCATTTGATATATACACTGAACTGCTTGAAGGCGGTCATCGAAAATACCCAAGGAAATTACGAAGTCATAGTCGTAGACGATGGCTCTACCGATGACACTTACAAGGTACTGTCAAAGATAAAAAACTTGCGCTTACTTCGAAACAAAAGGAATCTCGGCTTCGTCGACTCGTGCAACCGGGGAGCTAAAGAGGCAAGGGGCAAGTACCTACTGTTCCTAAATAACGACACGATGGTTAGCAAAGGCTGGCTGCAACCTATGGTTGAATTGATAAAAAGGACAGAAGTAGGTGCTGTAGGTTCTAAGCTGGTCTACCCAGACGGCAAGCTACAGGAAGCTGGCGCCATAATCTGGAAAGATGGTACAGGCTGGAACTACGGACGTGGCGACGACCCATCGAGACCAGAGTATAACTATGTGCGAGAGGTGGACTATTGTTCTGGCGCAAGTCTGATGGTGAAGAAAGAATTATTTGACAAAATAGGAGGCTTTGACCAGAGGTTCTGCCCGGGCTACGGCGAGGATGCCGATCTCTGTTTTACCATTAGAGAGCTGGGGTACAAGGTGATGTATCAGCCCTTATCAATAGTGGTGCATGCCGAGGGGGTAACATGCGGCACAGACGTGTCTTCCGGAGTGAAAAGATACCAAGAAGTCAACAGAGTACAATTCGTTCAAAAATGGGGCGTGTTACTTCGAGACCGCCACCATGAACCTAGCTTCGAAAACGCCTTTCTCGCTAGGGACAGAACAGCCTGTAGAAGGGTGCTGGTTATATGCCACTACATACCCACCTATGACCAAGACGCCGGCTCACTGTGGGTCTTTAACATACTTAGAATAATATGCGAGCTGGGACACAAGGTAACATTTATTGGGGACAACTTACTCAAGCTTGAACCGTACGCATCCACGCTTCAACAGACTGGGGTGGAGGTAGTTTACTATCCGTACACGGACTCGGTGGAAAAGTACCTAAGTAAATTCGCCAAGTACTTTGATATAGTGTTCCTGTCAAGAACTCACATCGCAGCAAAGTACATTGACATCCTGAAAGGTGTTCGTCCAAAACCTTACCTAGTCTACCTTACCCATGAACTTACTTCCCTAAGTGAACTCCGCCGCTATGAGATAGAGCACGACCAGAAAGCACTCGAGCGGGCTAGAATAAGTAAGCAGAAGGAAGTTTACGTAGCCGCCAATTGCGACTGTACTGTTGCAGTAAGCCCGGTCGAGAAACAGAAGTTGCTAAACGCCATCCCGAACTTGAATGTCGAAATTGTCAGCAGTATCTATGACGTTGTACCTCCGCAAAAGCCGTTTTCCGAAAGAAGGGACATAATGTTCCTCGGCGGCTTCAACCACCCCCCGAACGTTGACAGCGTGCTCTATCTCGTGCAAGACATCTTCCCGTTGATAGCTGCCACGTTGCCCGACGTCTGTCTGTACATAGTGGGCAGTAATCCTCCGAGAGAGGTACTCTCGCTCGCGTCCAGCAATATCAAGGTCACTGGGCTGGTGCCGGAGCTAACGCCCTATTTTGAATCTTCTCGTGTGTTTATAGCACCGCTGCGGTACGGTGCCGGTGTAAAGGGGAAAATCGTGCAAAGCATGGCTCATGGGCTACCAGTCGTCACTACATCGATTGGTGCGGAAGGTATGAATCTGGTTAACGGGCAGACCGCACTCATAGCTGACACCCCGCAGGAATTTGCTGCTCAAGTTATCAGGGTGTATAATGACGAAGAGCTTTGGTATGGACTTTCGATTAACTCAATCAAATATGTGCAAGCGAACTACTCCAGGGAGGTGGCAAAGAATACAATCCAAAGGATCATAGCAAACGCAACGTGTCGGACACGTGTAACAGAATAAACTCGTCAGGCATCAGACGAGGGCTGACCTGTGGGCAGACTGATAGTTGAATCCTGGCACACAGATGAACGTTTCGTACGCTAGCTAAAGACGTCAAGCAGCGGACATAATACATGAGGAATGCCTATATATTCTCTATCAGCTTGCCAAGCTGGTCATCAAGCTAAATCGTCCGCTCGGTCCATCACCGTGGGAAGCTGCTTTCCCATGGTCTATGAGGGCAGTCAAGCAAGGTAGGTCTGCAGACAGACTTATCATCATTGATAAGATTCTCACCGATAATGAGATGAAGAACCTTGTCCGCTGCTGTGATTGCTTTGTATCGTTGCACCGGTCTGAGGGCTACGGTAGAGGCTTGGCAGAAGCTATGTTTCTGGGCAAGCCGGTGGTGGCCACTGGCTACTCGGGTAATCTGGACTTCATGGACGAGACCAATTCTTGTTTGGTACGTTACAGTCTCATCGATGTCGAGGAAGGCCAATATCCTTATGCCAAAGGTCAGGTCTGGGCTGAGCCAGATATTGACCACGCTGTGTACTATATGCTCAAATTATTAGATGACCGCGGCTATGGGCGCAAACTCGGGGAAATTGCCAGTCGGCACATTAGGACATATTTCAGCTACCGGGCAATCGGACTGAGGTACAAGAACCGCCTCGAAGAAATTCTTCAAAGAACCGGGCTTTCTGTGAATATGGAGAGTGTCTAATCCTGGCAGGTGTTCTGAGGTCTAAATAGAGATTGAAATAATCAAAGGAGACAGGCACGGACAGTGTCCGGCCACAACGCTGTGACAGATAGAGTGATCATCTCGCCAGAGGGGAAAAGCTTAAGCATTAGCGAGATGGAAGACATTTTCGATAAAGCCGGAGCAGTCGACGAGACGATTTTCAGGCGTCTGGAGTTCAACCAGGTCATCCAATTTACTAAAGGCGTTGGGGTTGATATCGGCTGCGGGCTCAATAAAATTCATTCCGCAGCCATCGGCATTGATTTTCAGTTGGGCGAAAAAGATTTTGGCTATCCGTTCGGCGCTAACATCAAGGTGACCAAGAATAAGGACTGGCTGCCACTACCCTGGTTTAAGGACGAGTCCGTGGACTTCGTGTTTTCCAGCCACTGTTTAGAACACTTTTCCAAGCCTAGGGAGACTGTCCGGGAAATATTCCGCCTGCTGAAACCTGGCGGGTATCTCGTTCTAATCCTGCCTGATATGCGCTATTATCCCAAAAAGGGGGAACCCGGAGCAAATCCTGACCATGAGTGGGATTGTTACCCTCAAGTCGCGGTGGATATCGTAACCAGCGTTGCACCAGTCAAGATAGTGCAGCTCGATACTCTGCATGAAAAACTCAAGAACCTGAAACTAACTCCCAGGGATGAGCGAATTGCTGCCAAATATGGTCACAAATCGCTTAACTTCTCCTTCGAAGGAATATTCCAGAAGCTTTAGCAAGCCTTGGACTTGGTATAGAGAGGAGTCCTTATGCTGAGATATACTTATTGCAGGAAACAGCCCGTGAGATGACACTTATTAGAGATAAAGCGTCATCGAGAATCAGCTACGGTGACCGGGGAACCGACGTATCGCCTTACATAGATGAGAAGAGGAGGCAGTCATTAACATCACCATTGATTAATATGCCTATTGCGGCTATTTTGAAACATCGGATAGGGAGGTAGCAAATATGTTGACAAAGGTAAAATCTCTCGTTCAAGCGATGGCGAATAGCTTAGGCTATGAGATACTTAGGAAATCAAAGAGCGACCGGGCGCAATCTGCTGCTAACGAATCAAAGGCCATCGGCGAATACACCTACTATTTTCCTTGGGGTTACCATACTTATTCTCCATGGTGGGAACCTTGGTTCCAGGAGATGGTAGACCCCATTAGAGGTGCTACTCTTATTACTGAAGACAGGTGTTACATAATTTACAGTCTTTGCCTGAATTGTGTTCATCTTCTGGGGGACTTTGCCGAGTGTGGCACATATAAAGGTGGAAGTGCTTATCTTATTGCTAACACTATTAAGTGCTCCATTGGCGAAAGAAAACTCCATCTATTTGACACATTCACTGGAATGCCGAATACGACCATCCAAGGTATGGACGATCATAAGCCAGGGGACTTTGCAGACACCTCACTTGACAGAGTTGCACAATACCTGTCACAATTTCCTTTCGTAGTTTTCCATCCTGGCTTTATCCCTGATACCTTTGCCACGGTTAAGGAAAGGGCGTTTTCTTTTGTTCACATAGATGTTGATATCTACCAAACTTCTCGAGACTGTTGTGAGTTCTTTTACCCCCGATTGGTTCGGGGGGATAATGCTCTTTGACGATTATGGATTCCCTGAATGCAAAGGTGAACGAAAAGCAGTTGAAGAGTTTTTTCAGGACAAGAAGGAAACCCCTATAACCTTACCGACGGGTCAATGCTTGGTCATAAAGTTGTAGTTGATAAAGCAAGAAAGCTTTAGACTATTAATTGACAACCGCCGAGGAGCGCCATTGACATGGTGATCATCCGAGCTAAAGCGCCACTGAGAATTAGCTTCGGTGGCGGGGGGACCGACGTATCGCCTTACATGGAAGAGAGGGGTGGGGCAGTCATTAGCGCCACCATTGATAAATATGCCTATTGCAGCCTGGCACGCAGAGACGATGAATTGGTTAACGTTACGTCACTTGACTACAACCTGGTGGCAAAGTATCCTCTTAATGGCAAGCTAGTATATGATGGCAAGCTGGACCTGGTCAAAGCAGCTACTAAGGTAATGGGCATAAAGAATGGCGTTGATCTTTTTCTCCACAGCGATATGCCGCCAGGTTCCGGATTGGGAAGCTCGTCAACGATGACTGTGGCTCTGGTTGGCGCTCTTGGACACTGGTTACGGCTGTCTCTCAGCGATTACGACATTGCGGAGCTTGCCTATCGCATTGAGAGACAAGAGGCAGGCATCATAGGTGGGAAACAAGACCATTACGCTGCCTCCTTTGGTGGCTTCAATTTCATAGAATTCCTCGGCGAAAAGACCATCGTCAATCCTCTTAGAATCAAAGCGGAAATCATCAACGAACTCGAGTACCGGCTGATGTTGTGCTATACAGGCAAGACTAGGCTTTCAGCCGGAATCATCGCTGACCAAGTAAGAAGCTACACAGAAAAGAAAGAGGATGTAGTTCGCGCCCTTGATGAGACCAAGGCACTGGCTATCTCCATGAAGAATGCTTTACTTCTGGGGCAAATAGATGAGTTCGGGTGTCTTATGGACCAAGCGTGGCTGTGCAAGAAGAAATTTTCGTCCAAAATGACTGACCTCCATATTGATGAGTTATATGATGTTGCCAAGCAAAATGGTGCCGTCGGTGGGAAACTACTGGGAGCCGGTGGTGGCGGCTATCTCCTGCTGCTGTGCGAGTTCGACAAGCGGCATATTTTAGCCCAAAAATTAGAAGAACGCGGCGGCAAAGTCGTCAATTTTGCCTTTGAGTTCAACGGTCTGCGGACCTGGGAAGTGAGTACGAAATAAGCAAAACTATGGAACAAGAAACCAATATTGTGAAGCAGATTGAAGACAGCATTAAGCTAAAGAAGTATCTGCAGAAAGAAGCAAACAAACTGGTGGTTTTGGCAGCATTGCTCATCGATGCTTTCAAGAAAGGAAACAAGGTGCTTCTGTTCGGCAACGGTGGTAGCGCCGCCGATGCCCAGCACATCGCCTGCGAACTTTCAGGCAAGTTTTATTTGGACAGGGCACCATTACCAGCTATCGCCTTGACCACAAACACCTCTGCCTTAACCGCCATCGGGAACGACTACGGCTACGAAGAGACCTTCGCCCGTCAGGTGAGAGCGCTGACAAGCAAAGGCGATGTGGTCATCGCGATCAGCACCAGTGGTACTTCGGCAAATGTCCTCCGCGCCGTCCATGAAGCGAAACGCCTTGGAGCAATAACCGTTGCCTTCACCGGCAAAGGTGGTAAGCTCAAGGATATAGCCGACCACGTGATCGCAATACCCTCAACAGATACCCCACGGATTCAGGAAGCCCACATAACCGCCGGACACATAGTCTGCTACCTGGTAGAAAAGGCTCTCTTCGGGCAGGGTCAGAAATGAACAGAGCTGTGTTCATAGACCGCGATGGCACAATAGCTAAAGATGTGCCGTACTGCAGCCGACCAGAGGACTTCGTACTGCTACCCGGCGCAGCCGAAGGTATACGGTTGCTCAAGGAGAAAGGGTTCAAAGTTGTGCTCATCACCAATCAGTCCGGGATCGCCCGCGGCTACTTCACTGAAGAGACACTCGCCAGAATCCACGAGAAGATGCAGCAGGAACTAGCAAAATGTGGTGCTTGCGTGGACGCGGTCTACTACTGTCCTCATCATCCCGAGGACAACTGCGACTGCCGCAAGCCCAAGCCGAAACTGGTGCTACAAGCTGCACGCGACCTGGACATAGACCTCAGTCAATCATATGTTATAGGCGACAGCGAAATGGACGTCGAACTGGCAAAACAGGCTGGCTGCGCTGGCGCCGTACGCATTGGGCAACAAGCCGGGAATCACGTTGGACCTCCTGTCACGTCCTTCATGGAAGCTGTAGCAGTGGTGCTCGAAATGCAGGACAGGGTTGATAGCTGAGATAGTTTGTTTTTCGCCGCTGGGACTGCCCAAATCCTTCATGGTTGATATTCGCTATCCGATTTATCCTCAAAACAGGCTGCTCGACCGGGTGGCTATGAAGGTAAAATCTGCCGGTTTTGGCTTTTGTACAGTGTGCGGCAAAGCCTCCTATTTCATAGTTAAAGGAGAGAGCCTTCGGGAAAGCTGCCACTGCGTCCTTTGTGGCTCGTCAAACAGGCAGCGGCAACTTGCCTACGTAATTTGCAAGGTATCACAGCTACTGACCGGTAGGAAAGCCGCCAGCTTGAGGCATCTGGCGGAAACCACAGAGCTGGCGATCTACAATACAGAGGCAAATGGGTCTTTACACGAAGCCTTCCGCGGCGCGAAAAGTTACCATTGCAGCGAGTATTTCGGTCCCGAGCGCAGCAGCGGGGAAATCATAAACGGAGTCCGCCACGAAGACTTGATGGCACTGTCATTTGCCGACTCCATCTTCGACCTTGTGATATCAGCTGATGTACTAGAACATGTCCCCGACCCATACAGAGCCCACAAGGAGATCTACCGTGTGCTCAAGTCCAACGGACGCCACATCTTCACCGTGCCTTTTTATCAGACAGAGTTCCTCGACGAACACAGAACCAGAATGGCACCCAACGGCAGCATCACCTATCTCATGGAGCCCGAATACCACTCAGACCCGCTTCGCCCGGAAGGAGCCCTTGTGCACACGGTGTTCTCTCTCGAAATGCTTGTCAAGTTAGCAGGGATAGGCTTCCGCACAAACCTGTGGCACTTGTATAAACCGCACTATGGCATACTGGGTCCAAATGCAATTGTATTTGAGGCGATCAAACAGTAAAACCAACAGTGTGGCAAACTGGGTAGCACAATATGCTTGAAGTAATAGATGGCGGTCTACCCTCCAGGACTCAAGCAAAGCTCGTCAGTGCCTGCCTACTGGGAATAAAATGTAATTGGAAGGGTGACGAAAGTTACCCCAACCAAAAGTTGCTGGAGCTGGCAAAGGGTGAGGTGCTGGTACCTGTCTGCCCGGAGCAGCTCGGTGGGCTGCCCACACCACGAAGCCCACAGGAAATTCAGGGCGGCGACGGCAACGATGTGCTCAACGGCAGGGCAAGGGTGGTGAATAAGGAGGGGAACGACGTGACCACTGCGTTCCTCCGCGGCGCCGAGGAGACGCTGAAGATAGCCAGACTTTTGGGCATCGGGGAGTTTATCGGTAAGTCCGGTAGCCCTTCCTGCGGCTGCAACTGGGTCTACGACGGCTCGTTTTCGGGAAAGCGGATCTCAGGTAGAGGAGTCACCGCAGCGCTGCTGGAGCGGAACGGCATCAGGCTGATAGCAGAAGAGGAACTTACCCCAGAGAAGTGAGTTAGAGGGACTTCTTCGTAGTTAGTATTGTCCTGACCTCGCCACCGTTGCGGCATTCCACCACCACCTCCCCTTCAGGGGCATCGGAGTAGCGCGCCGTAAGGCTGGCAGCAAGCCCTAACACCTCGGGCGTCTTCTCCCCACGGAGCAGGGCCATCGGTCCAGGAAAGCCCTTCACCTCCAGTACAAAGTCGTTAGCCCGTTTTAGCTCCGCAAGCAGCCGGTTCTCCCGCTCATTTCTGCCGATTATGATGTGGCCGCCACCCTCGAAGAAATGTCTGCCGACTTTGAGCAGCTCGATGTCGTCCATGCCCACTTCCTGCTGCAGGCGGAATAGCTGACGCAGCCGCCCCGAGAACTCTTTGTTGGTGAGCAGGCATCCGCCGCCAGGGGTGCGGAAGCCAGTAATGCCCAACTTGTGTGCCAGCTCAAGCTGAGGTTTGCGGCTCCTGCCCCGGATGGCAAGCAGCCTCTCTCTGTCCACCCACCCTTCCCTCTCCGGCACCGTCTCCGGTAGCAGCTTGGCTGACAGCGGTCTGAGGATGAGCCCCTGAAGCCCGGACTCTTTTTCCTCAAGCCGCAGCGCCGCCAGGTGTTGGGTCATCGGTCTTTCACCGAGGACATCTCCAGTGACCAAGAACCTAGCACCTATACCTTGCGCCACCTCCCATGCCTTCTTGAGCATGTAGATGCGGCAGTCTATGCAAGGGTTCATGCCGCTGCCATAGCCGTGCCGCGGGTGTCTCACCAGCCCTATGTAGTCTTCACCCGCCTCTATCCTGACAAGCGGCACATCAAGCTGGCGGGCAAGGTGCGCTGCGTAGTCCATCCTGTCGTCAGAGAAGGGCAGCAGCAGGTTGACCGCCACCACCTCCACCCCCTGCCCCTTTACCAGCTTTATCGCCAGCGCCGAGTCTATGCCGCTGGAGAGCAGACCTACCGATTTGACTTTTTCAGCCATGCGACCGTTCCTCACTGCAATCAAAAGGCTGGGCATTCC
Source organism: uncultured Dehalococcoidia bacterium (assembly GCA_937975645.1). GTDB lineage: Bacteria > Chloroflexota > Dehalococcoidia > GIF9 > UBA5629 > CALJTV01. The sequence goes on from CALJTV010000016.1 coordinate 40,735, forward strand.
CAGGGAACGCCCAGCCTTTTGGTGGGGTCTAAGAGCCCGGGATTATCCCTTGCCGATGCGGAACATCTTGGTGCCGCATACCGGGCAAACGCCCTGGGTTGCCGGCTTCCCGTTCTTCATGCGGATGTTTCGGGCATCCTTCATCTCCCTCTTGGTGCGGCACTTCATGCAGTAGGCTTGCATCTACCCACCTCCTTGGTTTATCGTTGCCAATACAATAAACCATTGTGTCTCGAGTTGTCAATAGTACTAAGGTGATATTTGCACCAGATTTTTAGTTTTTGCCTTCCCTCCCTGGGACTGATAAAATGGGGGCTCAACAGGTAAACGAAAGAGGGGACAGCACTACATGACAAAATATGCCAGAGCCAAGACGCTTGGCGGACTTAAAGCCTCCGGGTACCAGCCGCTCACCGTGCGGGAGGAGATGAGGCGCAACCTCATCGCCATGATAAGGGAGGGAAGGACCGTCTTCCCCGGGATCATCGGCTACGATGAGACCGTCATCCCCCAGGTAGAAAATGCCATCATATCCGGTCAGGACATCATCTTCCTCGGCGAGCGCGGTCAGGCGAAATCGCGCATCATGCGCCTTATGATAAACCTGCTGGACGAGGAGGTGCCGTACGTCAAGGGCTGCGAGATCAATTGCCAGCCGCTGGCACCTATCTGTAAGCGCTGCCGCGATAAGCTGGCAAAGGAAGGCGATAGCCTGGAAATCGACTGGCTCCCCCGTTCGGAAAGGTACGGGGAAAAGCTGGCAACGCCGGATATCACCGTCGCCGACCTCATCGGCGATATCGACCCCATCAAGGTGGCTGAGGGGAGGTACCTCTCCGATGAGCTTACCATCCACTACGGGCTCATCCCCAGGACGAACCGCGGTATCTTCTGCATCAATGAGCTCCCCGACCTCAGTGAGAAGCTGCAGGTGAGCCTGTTCAATCTGATGGAGGAGGGTGATATACAGATAAGGGGCTACCGTGTGCGCCTGCCTCTGGACATACTGCTCGTCGCCAGCGCCAACCCCGAGGACTATACCAGCCGCGGGCGTATCATCACCCCCCTAAAGGACAGGTACGGCGCCCAGATACGCACCCACTACCCCACCACCATCGAGGACGAGATCGCCATCGTGGAGCAGGAACGGAGACACTTCCATAATGGCGATATCGAGGAGTATGTGCCCCAGTATATGAAGGAGATAATCGCCGAGATAACCCAGCTAGCCAGAAAAAGCCCGGAGATAAACCAGCGCTCTGGGGTCAGCGTCCGTGTCTCTATCGCCAACTACGAGACGGTGCTCTCCAATGCCATCAGGCGCGCCGTTATCCTCGGCGAGAAGTTAGCCGTGCCCCGTATCAGTGACCTGCCGTACATTATGTCATCTACATGCGGCAAGATCGAGCTGGAGGGCTTCGAGGATGCCAGGGAGGAGAAGACTATAGACCAGTTGATGAAACGGGCGGTGCTCACCACCTTCAACCGTTATTACCGCTCATATAATTTCGATGATGTGGTCTCCCGCTTCAACGAGGGCTTCAGCTTTGAAGTATCGGATATGATGGGTGCTGATAAGTACTTGCGCCAGGCAAAGGCGGTGGGCGGAATGATGCAGGCAGCCAAAGTGGTGGCTGAATCAGAGAGACCAGAGGTGATGGCGGCGGCGGTGGAGTTCATCCTCGAGGGACTGCACCTGAGCCGGAAGCTGAACAAAGAGCAGGTAAAGGGAAAGGCAATCTACAAGTAATATGGCTATTTATCGGTACTCTGAGTGGGACGGCACCCAGGAACTTTTCGAGCTCGATGCCGACGAGTTGATGAAGCACCTGGAGCGCTACCTGATGCCCTATGGCGACCTGACATATGCTCTGCGCGCTTTGCAGCGCGGCGGCATCACCGATAGACAGGGGCGGCGCCTTCCCAGCCTGGAGGACTTGTTGGACAGGTTGCGACAGAGGCGCCAGCAGCAGCTCGATAAGTACAACCTAGGCTCAATACTGGACGATATCCGCAAGAGGCTGGACAACATAGTGACAACGGAGAGAAATGGTATCTCTCGGCGCCTCCAGGAAGCAAGGCAGCAGGCAGGACAATGTCCCTCCGAGCTCAGCCAGGAGGAACGTGAAAAATTGCTTAAAGCCCTGGAGGACAGGGCAGCGCGGAGCCTGGAAAAGCTTGATGCACTGCCACAGGATATCGGCGGTCAGATAAGGGAGCTATCACAGTACGATTTCATCGATGATAGCGCTAGGCAGCAGTTCCAGGAACTCATCGATATGCTGAAAAGGTATGCCATGCAGCCATACGCCAAGAACCTGATGCAGCAGCTTAAGAGCCTCCAGCCGGGCGATATGGCTGCCATGAGACAGCTCCTTCAGGCGATAAACGAAATGCTGGAACAGCGCCTCCAGGGCGAGGAACCGGACTACCAGCGTTTCCTCCGCCAGTTTGGTCACTTCTTCGGTCCCCAGCCGCCTCAGAGCCTGGACGAACTCCTCGAGTACCTGCAGGAGCAGATAAGGCAGGCGCAATCGCTGCTGGACAGCCTCTCTCCTGATGACAGGCAAGCACTCGAGGAGATGCTGGAATCAGTGATAGATGATGCTACTCGTCGCGAGCTGGCACGCCTCAGCGCCAACCTCCAAACACTGGACCCTGACTTCCCATTACACCAGCGCTATCTCTTCTCCGGTGAGGAGCCGCTCTCATATCAGGAAGCCCTCAAGTTGATGGAAATGCTGCACAAGATGGATAAGCTCGAGGCACAGATGGAGGATGCCCGCTACAGCCGCTCCACCGACGCCATTAACGAGGAACTGGTGAAGGAACTGCTCGGCGAGCAAGCCACCAGGGAACTGGAGCAACTGCGCAATATCACCCGCGTGCTGGAGGAAGCCGGTTATATTCAGCAAAACGAGTACGGCTATGAGCTGACACCACGCGGCGTCAGGAAGATCGGGCAGAAAGCCCTTCAGGATATCTTCGAGAAGCTAAAAAAAGATGCCCTGGGTACACATAACCTGAGACGAAAAGGACAGGGTGGCGAGCGCACAGGCGAGACCAGAAAGTACCAGTTTGGTGACGAGTTCCAGGTCCACATCCAGAGGACGGTGATGAACTCCCTTTACCGCGAGCCCAAGGCTCCGCCACTACACATCGCCCCGGAGGACTTCGAGGTCTTCGAGACCGAGGCACTCACTTGTTCAGCCACGGTACTGATGCTTGACTTAAGCCTGTCCATGCCTATGAGAGGTAACTTCGAGGCGGCAAAAAGAGTGGCTATCGCCCTTGACAGCCTCATCAGGAGCCAGTACCCCAGAGACATCCTTCATACCATCGGCTTCTCCACCTACGCCCGCCTGATCAAAAAAGACGAGCTGCTCTACATAAGCTGGGACGAGTTCGACCCCTACACCAACATCCAGCAGGGCTTGGCTCTAGCCCGAAAGTTGCTAGGTAAGGTGAGGGCTGCCAACAAGCAGGTGATACTGATAACCGATGGAGAGCCCACCGCCCATATCGAAAACGGACGCCTTTTCCTGCAGTACCCACCTAGCCTGCGCACACTGCAACTTACCTTGAGAGAGGCAAAGCGTTGTGCCCAGAGCGGCATCGTGATCAATACTTTTATGCTCGATTCTTATCAGCTCTATACTGCCTTCGTCGACCAGATGGCAAAGGCAGGCAAGGGTAGGGTATTCTTCACCAGCGCCGACAACCTAGGACAGTATGTGCTTGTAGACTACGTGGCTAATAAGAGACGCCGATTGTAATAAAGTCTAAAGGAGGTCTGAAAATATGCGTGCTGCTATTCTGTCTGGTGACAAGCTGGTAATTAAAGATGTTCCCAAGCCAGCACCACGCTATGAAGAAGCCCTGATCAAGCTTACAGTCGCCGGTGTCTGCCACTCAGACGTCCACATAGTGAAAAGGGACTGGTGGAAGATGCCCTCAACGGCCGAAATTCCCATAGGACACGAGGGTATCGGCATAGTGGAGGAGCTGGGACCCGGCGCGGAGAGGTTTGTTCAAAAGGGGGACAGGGTGATATTGGGGCTAGGCGGTTTTGCCGGCGCCTACTGGTGTGGCGCCTGCGAGTACTGTCTCAACGGCAGACCAAGGCTCTGCCGACTGCAGAGGCCCCTTTCTGGTACATACGCGGAATACATCTCGGTATGGGCAAAGGCACTGGTAAAACTGCCCGACCAGGTCAACGACAACGAGGTACCATTGGCATGTGGTGGTCTCACCACCTATAGCGCTATAAAAAAGCTTTTCAAATATGGCGTGACGCCAGGAAAGACAGTAGCCATCGTGGGTGCCGCTGGCGGCTTGGGACATTACGCCACACAGATAGCAAAGCTGTTCGGCTATGTAGTGGTGGGAGTAGATATCGGTAGGGAAAGGCTGGAATTCGTGAAGAGCATGGGGGCTGACTACGCTTTAGACGCTAGTGAGGCAGCACAGTTCGTCCGTGACAAGCTCGGTGGTGCCCATGCCAGCATCGTATTATCGCCCAGGGTAGCCGGTTTCGAGCTCGGGCTCGCCTTGCTCAGGCGCAGCGGCGTGTTCATCGGCGTGGGCATGCCCGCAGCCAGCGAGGGCGGGATCACCCTGATGCCTCTGGACATATTGAATAGGGACCTGCTGATAATGTCTTCGGGCGCCGGAACAGTGGACGAGATGACGGAACTTGTCCAAATAGCCGCTGCCGGCAAAATAAAGAGCCACATAGCCAAGGTCGCCCCTCTCGAGCAAGCCCCTGAGATACTTGAAGAACTGGAACAGGGCAAGTACACCGGCAGGGCAATACTTAAGATATAGGCTAGGCGGACGGGACATCCTTAGGCGATGCCGGCATCATAAAGATAGCCGGTATGGTGACCAGCATCACCGCTGCCAGCCCAGTAAACACAATAAAGAAGCCATGCTCCATATCGCCTGCCCTTTGCAGCACCAGGGAGGTGACTGCGATGCTTACTGCCCCGCCGATCTGACGGAACATCCCCCTTACCCCAGTGATGGTGGCAACGCGGTCTGGCATCAGCTCAATGCAGGCATTATTTGCCGCCGGCGCCTGTATGCCCATGCCAACCCCAGCGAGCAACATCACCCCCGAAACCAACACCACGCTGTTGACGTGCACCCCGACCGTTGTACCCAAGCCCAGAGCAGCAGCACCCAGCAAAATAAGGTTTGCCGTGGTCAACAGCGTGCCGATTAGCATCGGCTGCCGGTAGCCCCATCTCACCAGAAACATGCTGGTGAGCGTTGAAGCTAGAATCATAGCCACCGACCGCGGCGTGAGGACGAACCCGCTTTGAAACACGGTCATATTGAATATAGAAACGGCATAAAGCGGTATGAATGCCATTACCCCCATAACGCAGGCACCCATCACGAAATTGAAAATGTTCGCTGCCAGAAAAGGTCTCTCGCTCAAGACTTCAAGGTCGATGATCGGTTCCTTCGTCCTTCTCTCATACCACACAAATGTCGTTATCATCACGCCGGTGGAAGCAAATAATACCCCTGACCCGAACCATGAACCATTCCCATTGCCTAGCTGACTCAACCCCATCAGGAAGGCAAATACCGATGCTGTAAGAAGCCCGGCTCCAATTAGGTCTACCTGCCCCTTTTCCCTCTCCTCACCACGCAATAGAAATGCTGCCGCAACAATAGCGATAACCCCGATGGGGACATTGACCCAGAATACAGACCGCCACCCAAAAGCTTCCACCAACCAGCCACCAAGGTTCGGACCAATTATCTGCCCAATGGGGAAAATGCTGGTGAACAGCCCTATAGCCTGCTGCCTTGACCCGGGAAACTCTTTGGCAGCTATGCTCGTCGCCACAGGCAGGAAACTGCCGGCACCCACACCCTGTAGAGTCCTGAAGAGAATAAGCAGCTCGATGTTCGGTGCCAGGGCACAGAGCAACGAGCCAAGTGTAAAAGATGATAGAGACAACATAAAAATCTTCTTCACACCAAATATGTCACCAGCTTTTCCTGCCAGGGGCATGGTCACAGTAGCCACCAGCTGAAAGATGGTCAGCACCCAGCCGGCGAGGATCAACGAAATGCCGAACGAGCTTGTAATTATGGGAAAGGCAACCGACACAGCAGTGCCACTTATCGCCACCATCAGCAGCCCCAAAGATATGACACCGAAGATGAAGTATTTGGACATGGCGATTATTTTAGCAGGCACGCTGTGACAGCACCAAAACAGATGAGTAACCGGAAAACAACAATAGATTACCACCGGATCGGTCTGTACCGTCTTAGTCCAGAAACCGCCAGCGGCATGGAAAATCAACAGCTTTATTCAGAGGTTGACAGCCCACAAAACAAGAGGCTACACTATGGCACCCGGACAAAAAACAACAAAAAGGAAGGTGAGCTATGTGTGAAAACTGCCATGAACATGGAGAGGGAAAGATATGGTACTTGCAGGCTAAGAACTACTCACTCGACCTGAGAAGCGACCTTAAAAGACGTGGCATCGTTTTCGACAATAAACTTTACTGGCAAAGCCTGCAAAAATGGGAGGCAATAAAGAAAAAACCGTTCTTGATAAGAGCAATAATGGAGCCCGGCATTAGGAGACGCGTCAGGCAGCAACACTCCGGTCAAGTTCTCCCGATCGAAGATGTGGAGAAAGTCTTCGAGATTGTAAACAGCGTGGTACGCGTGGACTGCTGGTGTCGCAAAGCCAGAAACGTCAAGGACTTGCGCTATTGCTACGGAATAAGCGTACTACCGCCGGATGAACACACCCAGAGAGTAGCACGCAGGCCCGGGTCCGGGTTTCTCTCAGGCGCCGAGACCACAGGTCTAGAGAGGTTGACTAAGGAAGAGGCGCTTAACCACATGAGAGAATATGAGAAAGAAGGGCTAGTCCACTCCGTCTGGGTAGCGCCGGAACCATTTATTATCGGCATCTGCAATTGTGACCGCTCAGACTGCGGTGCGCTTTCGCGCACGGTGATGGCGGGCATAGACACCCTCACACGCGCTGAGTATGTGTCTGAGGTCGACCCCGAGCTGTGCAATGGCTGCCGGAACTGCATGCGCGTCTGCCAGTTCGGTGCCATTGGCTACAGCGCCGCCAACAAGAAGGTGTTTATTGATGTGACCCGGTGCTTTGGCTGCGGCGTCTGCCGATCAGTCTGCACCAAGAACGCCATACATCTGCGCGACCGTGCTAGCGTGCCGGTAGCCGCCAACCTGTGGTAAGGTACCGTCTATACAACAGGCACCAAAACCTCCGCTCACCAGGACCGGAGAGGGGTTCCGTTTTGCCTTCACTGGAGCGGATGCACCTGAACAGCAAGTAGATAGACTTTTCCGTTTAGCGGCACACCGAGCTCACCGAGATTAACCACGCCTTCTCCGCGCTGCTCTTCCAACGTTCCATACAGATAATAGCTGCAGGAAAAATCGGCTCACGCCATTTCTACTTCAAAGGACAACCGCTTTATCTCTTTCGGTCATTGCGTTTAACCTTTTGGTACTTCCTAAAGCAAGCACGGAGAAACGACAATCTTTATAGGCTGTAGCCGTCGCTTCGAAGACAGGGCGCACTTGACGGGCGTGACCGACGATATGCTGACTAGCGACCTGCAAGTCATAGGTTAAGGGGGCAAAAATGAAAAAATGGAACGATCTGAAAATAGGAGTCAAACTGCTTATAGGCTTCTTGGTCATCGTGGCATTAGCTGGCGCTCAAAGCTATATCGCTATAAGTTCGCTCTCTTCCATCAACAAAGCAAAAGATGTCCTATTGGTTGCCCACGAAGCGAACCATGAACTGCAGGACCTTTACACGAACAGGTATCAGTACATGGCTGACAGCGATACAAGTCATGCAAGTAACATGAGGACAGCACTGGCAAACTTGAAACACTATCTCCAAATGATCGAGACCCTCTCCGGCAGCCCAGAGGCCTCGCGAGTGTGCAAAGAGACAAGCGGGAATTTTGACACCTATGAAACGACTTTCGTTACCTATATGAATGCCGTGGAATCAAACGAGATAGTGCTGCAGGACTGGAGAAAAATTGGTAACGAGTTTCCAAAACTGATCAGTGCCTTCAAAGAGAATGTAAAAAGAGGTGGTGAAGAGTTCATCCGGGCTGATGCATTGGAGAAGAAGTTCCTCTTCATGAGGGTGCAAGCCCTTTATTACATAAATAATAGGACTGAGCAAAGCTGGACCGACTTTGTGGCGGCGATGTCGGATACAGAAGCCGAAGCCAGAAACTTGGCAGCAATGACCAAAAACAGCCAGGACCTAGCCAGCATTGCTATTTCCATCACGGACCACATCAATAAGTATATCAGCCAAGCAGACATCTACCACGGTAATGTGCTCAAACAGCAAGCTTGCGAAGCTGCACTGGCAAAACTGGAACGCCAGATCAAAGGTAGCGCGGATAAGACGAGCCGGGATTACGGTGGCATAAGTCTGCTGGTAGCCATGGCAAAAGAACATATGGAAGCTACTGGGAGGTCAGCCCTGATCGTTACTCTTGCCTTCATGGTGGCAGCCGTCCTGGTTTCCATACTCATCATCGTTTTGCTTGTGCGAAGCATCACCCGCCCAGTGAAGCAAGTTGAGGAGGCATTGAAAAAGATGGCTGTCGGCGATATCACCGAAAAGGTGGACTATGCTTCCAGAGACGAGTTTGGACAGATGGCACAGGCATACAGAGACACGCAACTGTACCTTGAGGAGATGGCAGGCATCGCCGACAAAATAGTTAAGGGACAGCTTAACGAAATCAACGCTAGACCGAAGTCTGAAAAGGACTTTTTGGGTACTGCCCTCAGCCAGATGGTAAAGTATTTGCAGGACGTGGGCTCACAGCTACGCAAAGCTGCCTTTGAATCAGGGGCTAAAGCCTATTATCTCAACAAGCTTCCAGCACCGGTGATAGTAATCGACAAAGAGTTGAACGTCATCTTCGCCAACCTGGCTGCCGCCCAGGCAGTAGGAGTGGCACCGGAGGAATGCACCGGCAAGAAGTGCTATACCCTGTTCAAGACCGCCGCCTGCAATGCTGGGAATTGTGCCACAGCTAAGGCGATGGAGACCGATTCCCCTTGCGTCAGCGAGACCATCGCGGAAATGGCTTCCGGTAATGTCCCGATGCGAGTCTATTCTGCCCCGCTCAAGGATGACAAGGGCAAACTCATCGGTGCACTTGAGTACGGAATCGACATAACAGATGAACTGAAAAGTATTCAAGGAGTGATGGAACTAGTCGAGGCAGCCCAGGAAGGGAAACTGGGCATCCGTGCCAATGAAGAGCAGTATAGCGGCAACTTCCGCAAGATCATCCACGGCATTAACAGGTTGCTGGACACCATAACCGAGCCGATAAACGAGGCGGCACAGGTACTGGCACGGATGGCAGAGAAGGACTTCACTGTAAAAGTGATGGGGGACTACAAGAACGACCTGGCAAATATCAAAGAGTCAGTGAACAAAGTTATCGACAGCGTCGGCTCCCTGATTGCCCAGCTAAAAGACAATGTGGACGAACTCTCCGGCTCCAGCAACCAGCTATTTAGTGCTGCACAACAGTCTGGTTCGGTGACATCACAAGTAGCCAACGTCAGTCAACAAATTGCTAAAGGCGCCGAGGAGCAGTCCAGGGGGATCGGTAAAGTGAGGACTTCTCTGGAACAGCTGTCCAAAGCCATAGATATGGTAGCTAAAGCCAGCCACGAACAGACGAAAGCAGTGGGTCAGGCTTCCTTGATAGTGCAGCAGGTAAGCAAGGCTTCAGAGCAGTCCGCCACTAATGCCCAAGAGGCTGCCAGAGGTGCGGAACAGGCAGCAGAGCTTGCCAAAGAGGGCAGCCTAGCTGTAGATGCCAATATCAAGGCGATGTACAAGGTCCGCAACGTCGTCAATGAGATGAGCGAAAAAATAAATGAACTCGGGCGCCACTCCGAAGAGATCGGCAGGATGATATCGGTAATCGAGGATATAGCAGCACAGACTAACCTCCTCGCCCTTAACGCAGCCATCGAAGCCGCCAGAGCAGGCGAGCAGGGACGTGGCTTCGCCGTGGTGGCTGACGAGGTGAAGAAACTCGCCGAACGCACAGCCAAAGAGGCGAAGGAAATCGCCAGCCTGGTCAGCACCGTGCAGAAAGGCGTCACCGAGTCCATCAAAGCGGCAAAGGAGGGTGCCAGCCAGACCGAGGAAGGTGTGAGTATTGCCAACGAGGCTGGCCAAGCCTTGAACAAAATACTTGATGCCGCCAAAACGGTATCCGAGCAAATCGAACAGATTTCAGCAGCAGCCCAGCAGGTTAGCGCCTCAGCTACCGAGATGGTGCGGGTTATCGACAGCGTCAGCAAAGCTGCCGAAGAGAACTCCGTTGCCGCCACTCAAATGGTGGCTACCAAGGAGGACGTCCTCGATAGCGTTAACAACGTGGCTGGCGTGGTGGAAGAGAATAGCGCCGCCGCTGAGGAAATGTCGGCATCCGCAGAGGAAATGAGCGCACAAGTGCAACAGGTAGTGGCAGCATCTCACGCGCTCACAGACATGGCGAAGGAGCTGCAGGACACGGTCTCCTTGTTCAGGGTGAGCAACAACGGTGGCAACGGGAGCGGTCGGAAGGCAAGAGAAAAACTGCTCAAGGAAACAGTCGTGGGCATAAAGGTTGAACCCAGCTCGGCGATACCACCTGCAAACTAGCCTAATAAAGGGGGTCAAAAAATGCCTGCAAACGGTCAGACAAGTGAAAAACACCTCGTCCTATTCGTCATAGCCGGTGAGAAATACGCCGTTGATATCAACTCTGTCTACGAGATTATCAGACCACAGCCCGTTACCAGAGTACCCAAGGCGCCATTCTTTGTGGAAGGCATCATCAACCTCAGGGGCAAAGTTGTCCCGGTCGTCGACATGCGGAAAAGGCTGGGGCTGGCAAACGCTGGACAGACCAAGGATAGCCGCATCATGGTCGTGGACAGCAACGGCGAAAGTGTGGGCATAATCGTTGATGCCGTCACCGAGGTGCTGCGTATACCAGCAGATTCCATAGAGCCACCGTCAAATATCATCGTCTCCACAGCATCAGACTACATGCTGGGGATCGCCAAGCACGACGGTGACATGATTGTACTGCTCCACCTCGATAAGGTGCTTTCAAAGGAACAGGCACTGGCACCGCCTGTCTTTGACGACGAACCGTTGGAGTACGAAAAAAGCCCGGCCACCACAAAGATGGGACAGGAAGAGACAAAAGCAACAAATGCAGCAGTCAGTTAATAATTAGAAGTCCCCCGATATAAAGAGACAGCATGACGCTCAAATCAGGGAGGTACATGGCTTCATACACAAGAACTCTCCCGACTTTGAAGCAGGATCCCCCTGTAGTTGAATTTGGCAAGTACGGAGGACCGGGTGGATCTGATGACTAACCTAACAAAAGAGGACCTGGCTATATTCTTACAGGAGACCGAAGAGCTGCTCCAGGTGCTCGATGAGGATATAGTTAAGCTAGAACATAGTGGAGCAACCACCGAACTCCTGAACGAAATCTTTCGTGCCGCTCACACTATAAAGGGCTCAGCAGCTATGATCGGGCACCAGCGCATGTCCGACCTCGCACATGCCATGGAGACCGTTTTCGACGAACTGCGCAAGGGGTCCCGCCCGGTGGACGCTGAGCTGATAGATACGCTCCTCACCAGTCTCGATACGTTGAGAGCACTCAAGGTGGAATTGACTTCCCCTCAGAGTGGTGAAGTGGATGTCTCGCTGGCTATCTCCATGCTACATAGGATCTCGACGAATGACGATACGGATGTATCGCGGGAACACCAACCACATGCCACCGTCGAGGAAGTATTCTCTGACGAAGAAACCTTGCAAAAAGTCCAGTCGGCACTCAAGGAAGGTAACAAGGTCCTCCTGATTAGCGCCGAAATAGACAAAAACAGCCCGTGGAATGCAGTGCGCTGCTTCCAGATACTTATGGAAGCATCCAGACTAGGGGAAATCATCCGCTCTATACCTGCACAAAAAGAGGTCGAAGAGGGAAAGGTAGACTCCAGTGTCAAACTACTGCTCGCCACCCGCAGCGAAGAGGTTAAACTGCGGGAAAAATTAGCCACCGTTCCGGAACTGGCTAGCTTGCGCATCATTCCCTTTGGCCATCATGTGCGAAGCGGGCAGACCAATGGCAACTATGCCCAGTCGAGCAGCAAAATAACACCAGAAACAGCAGGCAAAACAAGACAGAGCGTGAGGATAGACATTGAGCGCCTTGACAGTTTGATGGAACAAATAGGGGAACTGGTGGTAAACCGCAACCGCCTCGCCCAGCTAAGTCGGCTGCTGGAAGCTAAGTACAGAGGCGACCAGATCATCGACGAGCTAGAAAGAAGTATGATCCAAACAGGAAAAGTGGTCAATATGCTGCAGCAAGACATTATGAAAATCAGGATGCTCCCCCTGGAAACGGTGTTCACCGGATTTCCCAGGATGGTCAGGGACCTGGCACGAAAAGCTGGCAAAAAGATCAATTTTGTCGTCGAGGGGCAGGAGACTGAGATAGACCGTAGCGTTATCGAGCACATTAAGGATCCGCTGGTACACTTGCTTAGAAACGCTGTTGACCACGGCATCGAACCACCGGAACAACGCATAGCACTGGGTAAGCCGGAGACCGGCACAATAATCCTCTCAGCCTACCATGAACAGAACTACATCGTCATTACCATAACAGACGATGGCAGGGGGCTTGACCCAGCAAGTATCAAGCGTTCCGCAGTGGAGAAGGGAATTGTTACCGCTGAAAGAGCGGCAAAAATGACCGACGCTGAAGCCATTGACCTAATATTTCTACCCAGAGTGTCAACAGCACAGATGACCACTGAGGTATCGGGGAGGGGTGTTGGTCTGGACGTGGTCAAGACAAACATAGAAGCGCTACGCGGGTCAGTTACTGTCAGCTCGGAGAAAAACAAGGGCACGCGGTTCAGTCTGAGGTTACCCCTTACCCTGGCAATTCTACCAGCTCTTCTAGTAGAAGCCGGTGGCACTCTGTGCGCCATACCCCTAGCAGACGTTGTGGAGGCAGCAAAGCTACCCACCGATAACATCAAGACCATCAGAGGCAAGAAAGTCATAATGTGGCGGGATACTGTCCTTTCGGTGTTCGATCTAGCTACTGTATTCGGCTGGAAAAGGTCTAGCACCAGCAATAATAGCGAAATAGAGAGCGTTGTGGTTAAAGCCGGAGACCTGAAAGCATGCCTGACCGTGGACTCCTTGAAAGGACAGCAGGACATTGTATTGAAAACGCTGGGCAATTACCTCCGGAATACCAGGGGGATAGCAGGCGCCAGTATCCTCGGTGACGGCAATGTCGCTCTAGTGCTGGACATAGCCACCCTTCTCATCACGACAATCGGCGACAGACGCTGTCACTCGAAATATATCTATCTGACTAACAGCAGGCAAGAAGACAGGCTGATAAAAGTGAATTGAGAAGCAGTCCGATAGATCATGCATGGAGGAGGAAATGTCAGCCGAGACTACTAAAATTGTAAGCAAAGCGGTAACCAACGCTGTGTCCGGACTTTCGGGAATGGTCGGTAAAGAGGTCCATATCTTCGACTTTGACCTCAAAAAGGTGAAGGTAAAAGACGTGCCCTACGAGTTCGGCGGGCCCGAAGCCTTGATAGTAGGAGTATACCTTCAGATCAAGGATAGAAACGGGCATATATTTGTGGGCTACGAGCCTGCGGTCGCTTCCGAGTTGATAAACATGCTGCTGGGACAAGTCCCGAGCTCGATGCTCGAGCTTTCCGAAATGGAACAGTCGCTCCTAGGTGAGGTGGGAAACCTCATGGGTTCGTTCTTTTTGAACACCCTGGCTGAAGAGACAGGGATTTCTTTGCTCCCCTCACCACCAGCAGTAATGATAGACATGGCGGGCGCAATTTTGGACGTACCTCTGTCCCGCGTTCTGGAACAGGGGGAGGAAACACCCATCATGACAGCACGCTTCGGCACACGAGACCAACATATCGATGGCAAGTTTCTAATACTACCCATCCCGGTAATCAAGTAACAATGAAGCAAAGAAAGAAAATGGACTAGGGAGATAGTATGAATAAACAAGCCCAAGATAACGATGAAATCATCGTGGGTATGGGTGAGCTCGCAGTGAGCAATCAGCCTTCGGCAGTGCTCACCTGCTTGGGTATCGGCTCCTGCGTCGCCGTATGTGCTTTCGACCCAATATCTAGAGTCGGAGGTGTGGCACACGTGCTGCTACCCTGCGGAGAAAATGCTAGTACCACCACCCCCTCAAAATATGCCAACATTGCCATTCCTGCTCTGCTCAACGAAATAGCCAAGCTCGGTGGCAACAAATCACGGCTAGTGATAAAGGTCGTTGGGGGTGCTCGCATATCTACCGCACCGGGCTTTGATGGCACCTTCAAGATCGGCGACAAGAACGTGGAAGAGGTGCTAGCTGCCCTGAACAGAGAAAAGCTTTCCGCGTCCGCCATGGACGTCGGTGGGGAAAAGGGACGCACCGTGCGTATGTATCTGGATACTGGTAAAGTTGTGGTACAGAGTGTAGGCACAAAACCAAAAGAGCTATGAAATACCAGTTGAAAGCACAAACATCCAAAATTGCAACCGAAATTAGTTTAGTGACGGAGGGTACGCCATGGCTACAATAATGGTTGTCGACGATGCCGCATTCATGCGTCTGAGGTGTTCACAGCTATTGGCCCAGAACGGCTATAAGGTGATTGAAGCGTCCAACGGCACCGAAGCGCTGGCTAAGTACAAAGAACACAGACCAGATGGTGTCCTGCTCGACATCACAATGCCCGATATGGACGGGTTGACCGCCTTAAAAGAACTTATGGCTCTGGACAAGAACGCCAGAGTATCCATGGTCACAGCCATGGGACAGCAATCAATCGTCATAGAAGCCCTTAAGCACGGGGCTAGAGACTTCGTAGTAAAACCGTTCGACCCGGACAGAGTGCTGGCGGCAGTGAAAAAGATGTTGAGTTAGACTACGGCGCCGTAGATGGCGCCAGGCGATGGCGAAGGTTATGGAAAATAGAGTAAAGGTGCTGGTAGTAGACGACTCAGGATTCGTCCGGTCAGTCATATCTCAAGAGCTGGCGACTGACCCGGAGATAGAGATCATCGGCGCAGCCAAAGATGGCATCGACGCCATCGAAAAGGTGAAGAAACTGAGACCCGATGTGGTTACTATGGACGTCATCATGCCGAAAATGGACGGGCTTACAGCGCTGGAACACATAATGAAAGAGCTCCCTACACCTGTCGTCATGGTCAGCGCACTCACCACCAGTAGCGCAGAGGTCACCATAAAAGCACTGGAGTTGGGTGCTGTCGATTTCTTCCTTAAACCTTCCGTGCTCAGCCCGCTGGGCGATGCCAACTCCAAAGCGGGACTGATCGCCAAAATAAAACTGGCAGCCAGAACCACCGTTTCAAAGGAGCCCATACCACACCTGCACACCGCCGCACCGTCTACCAAGGCTATCCAGAAGGCACATAGCGGGAAAAGACCGAACCGGGTAGTGGTAATCGGCTCATCCACAGGTGGACCGCGGGCTCTGATGCAGGTTATCCCTAGGCTGCCAGCGGATGTAGACGCAGCCATTTTGGTGGTGCAACACATGCCATCCCTGTTTACCAGGTCACTTGCCGAACGGCTTGACAGCCTCTCCAGGCTGAGCGTCAGAGAAGCACAAGACGGCGACGAAATACAGCGACATCAGGTACTAGTAGCTCCAGGCGATCACCACATGGTGGTCAACGACAGCCGTATACAGCTACATAAGGGTCCACCTGTGCTTGGTGTCCGACCATGTATCGACATCACCATGGAATCAGTAGCCAGAAACTTCGGCAACCGCTCCTTGGGCGTGGTCCTCACAGGTATGGGCACGGACGGGACTAGGGGAGCAGCCCTCATCAAAGCAGCGGGGGGTAAAATTATTGTGGAGGATGAATCAACGTGTGTGGTGAACGGGATGCCGATAAGTGTTGTCAGAGCGGGCTATGCTGACTACATAGTCCCCATCCATGACATGGCTTTGAAGATTGCAGAAATCTGTGAAGAAAAGGTGTTAACACAGAAGACCACAGCGAGAGGGTCATGACCGACGCCGAATATCTAGAGCTTATAGGGAAAATTCGACAGCTTACTGACGTTGATCTAAACAAATACAAGACCAATCAGACGCGTCGTCGTCTGGAACACTTTTTGCTAAACCTCGGCTGCCAGGACGTGGCATCATTTTGCACCACGCTGGAGCAGGACCCCATTATGGTGGAAAAACTTAAGGACTTCCTGACAATCAACGTGTCTGAGTTCTTCCGCGACCCAAAATACTTTAGCTTGTTGCTGACGGACATCCTCCCTGAAATGCTGAAAAACCGCACTAGACTGAATATCTGGAGCGCCGGCTGTTCAAACGGTGCCGAAGCGTACTCTGTCGCCATGATCCTTGACCATCTCTCGCCACTTTCCTATCACCGGATACTAGCCACCGATATCGACCGAAAGTGCCTCGAAAAAGCCAGAAACGGTGGGCCCTACGATACCAAAGAGGTCAGGAATGTGCCCCGGGAGTTCTTGGAAAAATATTTTGTCGCCACCGACGATGGCTATAGGGTGGTGGACAAAATGCGCTACAACGTCGTTTTCAAACAGCATGACCTGCTGAAGGACTTCGTGGGTTCGGGATTTGACCTCATCATCTGTCGCAACGTGCTTATCTATCTTACTGAAGAGGCAAAAAACGAACTGTTACGCAGGTTCCACCGCGCCCTCAAGGAAAATGGTATCCTGTTCCTGGGAGCCACCGAAATCATCCTGGACCCGGCAAGCTTCGGCTTTACCCTGTACAACATCTGTTTCTACCGGAAAGCAACCACCAAAAAGGGTCTTTTAGGAACTTCAAAAATGCCGGCACTGGCATCAGCCCGGGGGAGTAAAACATGAGGCGGATATCTTTGAAATACGCCAGACCTGGCATGGTACTTGGCTATCCGGTGTTTGACCCCTACGGAGTCAAACTGCTTGACACAAACGTCAAGCTGGATGAACACAACCTAAAGATGCTCATCAAGATGAAAGTAAACGAAATATTTATCCAAGATAGCCGCGTCTACGACATCATCTCTGTACCCCTGATACCACCGGAAATCGAAGGAAGAGCGTCCGCTGTGCTGCGACAGCTAATGATCGAGACCCGTATAAGCGGTCGCCTAACGTTGGAAGGGGTACGCAACGTCGGCAGCGTGGTGGAGGCTATGGTGAACCACATACATTTTTCCACCATTGGAGAGCCATCTGTAGCCGGCATAATGTCCCGCGAAGATTTTATCTACATCCAGCCGGTGAAAGCTGCCATCCTCTCACTGATAGTAGCCCATAAACTGAAATGGGACAGGAGCCAGCTGACCAGCCTGGGTATGGCAGCCATGCTCAAAGATATTGGCTATGCAGAGCTGCCCGAGGAGGTCCTCCGCAAACCGGACGAGCTGACAAAAGAGGAGGTGGCAAAGCTTCGGGAACATCCGGCGCTCGGTCAAAGACTGCTGAGACAGTTCAATGGCAAAGACACAAACATCGCCACCGCCATCATGCAGCACCACGAACGGTGGAATGGAAGCGGCTACCCGCTGGGACTTAGAGGTGCCAGGATATCACCACTGGCACAGATGCTCGCCATCGCGGACAGCTATACGGAACTTATTTCGGTAAGCCCGTGGAGGACCCGGGTATACATGCCACATGAAGCCATTGAGTTCATCATGGCATACAGTGGCGAATACTTCAACCCAGAGATGGTGGACGCATTCGTGAAACAAATACCCTGCTACCCCGCAGGACTGACCGTCGAGCTAAACACCAAAGAAGTAGGTATCGTCTCAGACTCTAAACGCGGCTTTATAGGCAGACCGGTGGTGCGCATTTGCTACCACCCAAAGGAAGGCATACTGCAACAGCCCTATGACCTGGATCTGTCAAAACCGGATTTCCAGTCTAAATTCATAGTAAAGATCCTGGATTACTTCTAATGTCTGACGAAAAAATACTGTCACAAAGTGATATAGACGCCCTCATGGAGTCGGTAGCCCCTTCACTGGGGAGCGCCAAGGAAAAAGGGACTGCTGCCAAGACCAGCACGCCACATCACCACCCGCCACCACCCACATCTCCACCCCACGACATCAAAGCACTGAGCGAGAGGATAGCAGAACTAACAGACCGCTTGGATAGGCTTGAAAGAGCAGTGAGCAGACTCAAGCAGCCAACAAACGGCAACGCCGGAATGGCGCAGTTTGCTCAAAATTTTCGATGCCCTTCCTGCAATAGTCAGGGGTTCCTCGCCTTTTTCGTCAAATGCACCCATTGCGGAGAAATTAAGCTCTGGGGCTCTTGGCCACCCAAAAAGTAGCCCGACCTTTGCCCTTTACTTGCCCAATGAGCAGGTCTTCCTCTATATAAACATGGCGCAGTTCCCCCCAGCCCTGCTACACGGCGCGCACATAGCGTCAGCCCTCCCGGTTGACTTCGTGAGGACTCTGGGTGTATCTTATGTACTGAAGGTCACCTCAATGATTAAGGTAACATCAAACATAACCAAACAGGGCTTGCTCGCAGAAGTACTTGAACTTGAACATCGTGCTCACCAACTCATGAGGCAATATTCGTTGGATGCGTGGATGGGACTGAGCCTGACAGTACCTCAGCTCAAGAGTTTATTTTTCATTAGCACCCACCTAAACACAAGTCCTGGCAAACTGGCAGAAGCCCTAGGGGTAACGCCATCGAACGTGACTGGGATTATCGACCGTCTGGTAGAGCAGGGACTAGTGCACCGCGAAGAGAACCACAAGGACCGGCGTGTGCTTGTGCTCAAGCTCACAGAGAAGGGACAGTCCATCCTCGCCAACCTCAGGGAGAGGAGGTCAAGCAGGATGCAGGAAATCCTAGACGACCTCAGCGAGCAAGAACTCAATTGTCTGGCAATAGGGCTGAGGGCACTGGTGAAAGCCGCCGAAGGACTAGACAGGCAAAAGGACATGGCAGGCAATGATTGAAGTAATCAGCCTCACCAAGCGCTTTGGAAATTTCACCGCGGTGGACTCTGTCTCCTTTCGGGTAGAAAAGGGCGAGGTTTTCGGACTGCTGGGACCGAACGGCGCTGGTAAGACAACTACCATAAGATGTTTGCTTACCCTAATAAAGCCCACCTCGGGGCAGGTAAGGGTCTCCGGTATAGACGCGCTAAGGGACCCGCAGCAGGTGCGCCAGCTCTGCGGATATGTACCACAGGAGGTCTCTGTGGATGGTGACCTCACCGGCTATGAAAACCTCCTTCTTTACGCCAGGCTCTACCAGGTGCCCCGAAAATTACGAAAGAAACGGATTCAGGAAGCCCTCGAGTTTATGGGGCTTGCTGACCGGGCTAATAGCCTGGTCAAGACTTACTCTGGTGGCATGATGCGCCGGCTTGAGATAGCTCAGGTACTGGTTAACCAGCCCAGGGTGCTGTTTCTGGACGAACCCAGCATTGGGCTTGACCCAGCAGCCAAACGCATGATCTGGGACTACATTGTTCGCCTTCGGGACGATTTCGACACCACCATCCTGCTCACCACACATGACATGCTGGAGGCTGACGAACTTTGCGACCGCATCGCTATTATGAATTTGGGCAAAATAGCCGTGACTGGCTCGCCCCAGGAACTCAAAACACACCTCGGGGGCGATGTCGTCTCCATTACCAGCAAAGACAGCAATTGCTTCGGTGTCCTGCAACGCCTTGGCTACCGGTTACTCTCCCCTTCCCATGACGGCGTCTGCGACCTAGTGGTGCAAAATGGCGAGCAGGAGATACCACGGATTCTAGATGAGCTGAAGCAACACGGCATCACCACCAACTCAGTGTCTCTGAAACGGGCAACACTGGACGATGTCTTTCTGAAGTATGCCGGCGTCCGCATCGAAGAAGGCGATACCACTTGGAAGCATGCTCGCCTCACACGCCGGACCATAAGGAAACTAAGGCAATGACAGCAGCAACAAGGATGATAAGCGGTATCCTCACCATAACCGAATTTGAATTACGAAAGGTGTTCCACGACAGCTCTCAGGTCTTCGTTAGGGCAATACAGCCGCTCCTCTGGCTGGTAGTCTTCGGCGGAGTATTTGGGAGGCTCAGGGTACTACCTACTGGCAGCTACAGTTATCTACAGTTCCTCACTCCCGGCGTACTGGCACAATCGGTCATCTTCATAGCCGTCTTCTACGGAATAACGCTGGTATGGGAACGAGACTTCGGCCTGCTCAACAAGCTGCTCTCCACACCGATCCCCCACTCCAGCATCATCCTGGGCAAGACTTTTGCCGCGGGTGCCCGCTCCATTTTGCAGGCAGTGCTCATATTCCTCCTGGCTCTGGCCATCGGGATCCAGCTCCACATAGATGTGGTCAGCGTGCTCGGCGTTGTCCTGGTAATAGTCCTCTCCGGAATGTGTTTCTCCAGCTTGTCCATCTTTCTGGCCTCCATGCTCAAGACCCGGGAACGGATGATGGGTATCGGGCAGGCAATCACCATGCCCCTGTTCTTCGCCAGCAGCGCCATCTATCCTATGGACTTGATGCCAACCTGGCTGAAGGTAGTGGCTATTGCCAACCCACTCAGCTACACCGTAGATGCGTTGCGAGCGCTACTGGTGACCGGCGATTACAGTCACCTCCCCCGTGACCTTGCAGTTCTCACACTGGCAACGACTGCTCTCATATGCCTAGCCACCACCTCATTCAAACGCATCGTCGACTAATTCTGGAAACCGTCTCAGTGGATAGCCTACAATTCCCCAATAGCCACGGCTAAAACCATAAGGCAAAAATAGCTAGCAGGTTTCACCTTATGCACAACTCCAGTCCAGAATGTTAGCAGATTGGAAGTCAGTCAGAGGCTAGAACCTGGTGGAGCTGATGGGATTCGAACCCACTACCTTTTGACTGCCAGTCAAACGCTCTCCCAATTGAGCTACAGCCCCACCGACAATATAAAGTTTAGCAAAAACACAAGCTAGGCACAAACACGCTAATGCTTCAAAGGGCGTCCCCAAGCGTCCCTACGGTAGTCACTGGCGATCAGGATAAGGTCACTCAGCCACCAGATGCCAAACATACCCAGAGTGAGCATCTTGGCAACCGCTGAACGGGTCCTGCCAATGTAAAAACGGTCGGCGCCAAAGAAGCCCAAGAAAAAGGAAAGGAGCAACGTTACCAGCCAGCTCTTTTCTACCGGTTGACCCATGTGAGTTAGAACCCCATCATAAATCCTGCCCAGCGCAGTAGCGAGCGCAGCCCGAAGAACCCGGCATAGGCAATCATCATGTTCTTCACCGACTTCCCGCCCCAGCAGAGAAAAAAGAACCTCACCAGCCCGAACCTGAGCATGCCCGCTACCACGGTGAAGGGATAAAAAAGCGGGTTTAGTATAGCCGACATAAAGAACACTGCAACGCTGCCACGCCTTCGAATCCAATCGCTGAATTTAGCAAAGAACCTCTGACCGTTCAGTCCCTGTACCACCCGCTGTCCACCGTAGCCACTGAGGTATATGCCGATACTCCCCACAGCCTCACCCAGCCCTGAAACCACCCCCACAATCGCCGGCTGGAGAATGCTACCCATGGTGAAAACGACCAATATCCCCGGTATCGGGACAAGTACAGTGGCTCCAGCAAATATGCTAATGACAAATACGCCGAAATAACCATAGTGGGAAACATTCTTGATGTACTCCCAGTAAAGAACGGCGACTACGCAGAGAGCGAGCGTCAACGCTATTGCCAGCCCACCGACCACATACTGAATTTTCCCTACTCTGGCTTTTACTTCCTGCATTAGCACATAGTCCCTACGCGGGCACCTTGCTCCCTTTCCTTGTCTGGAAGGTCAGCACACCGTCCTCAACATCCACCACTACATCATCGCCGTCCTTTATCTCGCCACTCAGAATACGGCTTGAAAGTGGGTTCTCCACAAATCTTTGTATCGCCCGCCTCAGTGGACGCGCTCCGTATACCGGCTCGTACCCTTCCTTAAGTAGCCAGGACTTCGCCTCCTCGGTGAGCTCAAGGTGTATGCTGCGGTCACTTAACCGTTTCTCAACTTCCAGAGCTAGTAGGTCAACTATCTTCTTCAAGTGCTCCTCGCTCAAAGGTTGGAAAATTATGACATCGTCTATCCTGTTGAGAAACTCGGGACGGAATGTCCGCTTCAATTCACTCTCTATGGCACTGCGCAGCCGCTGTTGCTCGCCTTTCTCCTGGCGCGAAAAACCGATAGCCTGCTTCTGGAACTCTTGTGTCCCCAAGTTGCTGGTCATTATCACTACGGTATTTTTGAAATCAACCGTCCTGCCATGCCCGTCGGTCAACCTGCCATCTTCAAGTATCTGAAGCATGATGTTAAACACATCAGGGTGCGCCTTCTCAATTTCGTCGAAGAGGATGACACGAAACGGGCGTCTGCGTACTGCCTCGGTGAGCTGCCCTGCCTCCTCATAACCTATATACCCGGGTGGGGCACCTATCAACCTTGACACTGTGTGCTTCTCCATGAATTCAGACATATCAAGCCTTATCATGGCATCCTCGTCATCAAATAAGAATTCCGCCAGGGCTTTCGCCAGCTCAGTCTTGCCCACGCCGGTGGGACCGAGAAATATGAAGCTACCTATCGGTCTCCTAGGGTCTTTTAACCCCGCCCGCGCCCGCCTGATAGCCTCGCAAACCGCCCGCACCGCCTCATCCTGGTTTACAATCCTTCGATGCAACCGCTCTTCCATCTGCAAAAGCTTCTCTGCCTCACCTTCCAGCAT
Source organism: uncultured Dehalococcoidia bacterium (assembly GCA_937975645.1). Classification (GTDB taxonomy): domain Bacteria; phylum Chloroflexota; class Dehalococcoidia; order GIF9; family UBA5629; genus CALJTV01. The sequence continues at coordinate 63,697 of CALJTV010000016.1, forward strand.
CCGGGCAACAGGTATGCCTGTCCACCTCGAGACAAGTTCAGCTATTATTTCCTCGTCCACCACACTCTCTATCTTCTTTTCTTTGCGCCACTTCTCCTCAGCTAGGTCGCGCTCCTGCTCCAGCTTGAGCCTTCGCGATTTCAACTCCGCAGCCATCTTATAGTCGGCACGCTGTGATGCTGCCTCTTCCTCCTCTTGCAAATGCCTTATTTCGCTGTCCAAAGCTTTTATATTAGGCGGCTTGCTCTCCATATCTATACGCAGTTTGCTGGCTGCCTCGTCAATGAGGTCAATCGCCTTGTCGGGTAGGAAACGTCCCGAAATATAACGGTGACTCAACCTAGCAGCAGCTACCAGAGCTGAATCATCGATCTTTATCTTGTGGTGGGCTTCATACCTGGGACGCAGTCCACGGAGCATCTCAATGGTCGCTTCAACACTGGGCTCATCGATAAACACCGGCTGAAGACGCCGTTCCAGCGCCTTGTCCTTCTCAATATGCTCCCGATATTCGTCCAGAGTGGTCGCACCCACGCACTGAAGTTCACCGCGTGAGAGCGCTGGCTTTAACATGTTGCTGGCATCGATGGCACCCTCAGCCGCCCCGGCACCGACCACGGTATGTATTTCGTCGATGAACAGAATTATCTCGCCACTGGACTGGCGCACCTCATCCATGACCGCTTTAAGGCGCTCCTCGAATTCTCCCCTGAACTTGCTCCCAGCCACCAGCGCTCCCATATCCAAGGCAATAATACGCCTGTTCCGCAACGAGTCGGGCACATCGCTAGAGGCAATCTTCTGCGCCAGCCCTTCAGCAATGGCTGTTTTACCTACACCTGCCTCACCGATTATCACCGGGTTGTTCTTCGTCCGTCGGATGAGGATCTGCATCACCCGTTTTATTTCCTCATCACGCCCAATCACCGGATCGAGCTTACCTTGACGCGCCAGCTCGGTGAGGTCACGCCCATACCTCTCTAGAGAACGGTACTTCGTCTCGGCGGTAGGACTGTCAGCCCGGTGTCTTCCCCGTATACCTTGCAAAGCTTGGTATATCTTCTCCTGGTCCACACCAAACTCTTTCAGAATTGCCGCAGCTTCACCCCTTTCTTCACCAGCGATAGCCACCAGCAAGTGTTCCACGCCGATAAAATCGTCCTTCAACCGGTTTGCCTCACGAGCAGCATTTTGGAGTAAATGACGAAAACGGGGTGTCTCAAACACCTGCAAGACCTCGTGTGCCATCTTCGGTGCCGAATCAAGCACCATCTCCAGGCGTTTTCTCAGCGCGCCTGTGTTCACACCAATCCTCTCCAGTAATTGCACCGCCAGCCCATTCTCTTGTTCCAGCAAGGCTAGAAGCACATGCTCCACATCAAGCTGACTGTGTCGGTAACGGCGCACTAACACCAGCGAGCCCGCCAACGCTTCCTGCGCTTGCTCGGTAAATCTTTCCGGTCTCATCGCATCGTCCTTCCGGTCAATTTCCAACTAACTCTCAAACAGGACTAGCCGCCAGTGGATTCCTCCTGCATCAGTTTGTCCCGGTACCCGATAACCAGGTCACATTGCGGACCGATACAACGGTCAATCTTCTTTTTCAGCTCGGTATCCAGCTTGCGTTTACCCATACCCAATGCTGCCCTCTTGTGCCGATTGTACCAGGCACAGCCCACTGACCAGTCCTTATTCACCATTATAGTAACAAAATCATCGACCCAGCCACACTTTACAGTGGTAGCTGTGACCTGCCACCCAGCCGGTTTGAGCCTCATATTTTCAGCCATCGCTCTCAGCTGAGCCTTTCGTAAGCTGCCTCATGCGCTCCACCTCCACTTCAAGCTCCTGTAACCTCTGCTGCATCTCAGCCATCCTCTCCACCATGCGCATCACCACCTCCACACCAGCCAGATTAATCCCTAGATCGTCCATCAGGGTCTTGATATAGCGGATACGAACAATATCCCTCTCCGAATAATAACGTATATTCCCCTTGGAGCGATAGGGGTGAACAAGACCCATCCTTTCATAATATCTCAAGGTATGGGTCTTCACGCCCACTATCCTGGCAACGACACTTATAACATATTTGGGTTCCGAGTCCTGTGAAGTCATCCTATCTTATCACCCCGCTAGTCAATTGGCAATATCTCAGTTCGCCCCGGAACGGAGCGCCTTCAGTTGTTCGAAAAGTTGCTTCTCCTGCGGCGAGAGCCTAGTGGGCAGGACCACCTTCACCTTGGCAAAAAGATCCCCGCGTGCGGTGTTACCAAGGTGTGGCATCCCCTGCCCTGCTAACCGGAACACCTTGCCGTTCTGCGTCTCTGGGGGCACCTTAAGCACCACCTTGCCCCTCAGTGTCGGTACCTCTACCTCCCCACCAAGCACAGCAGTAAGCAGCGGTACCGGCACTTCAAGGTAAAGGTCATCACCTTGCCTCTCAAAAACCTGGTGCGGCAATACTTTCACCACCAGATAGAGATCACCTCTACTACCATCCGGGCCCAGACGGCCCTGACCGGCAACCCGTACTTTGGAGCCGTCATTTACCCCTGGCGGGATTTTGACCTCTAGTTTCCTCGCCCGCTGCTCCCAGCCAGAGCCACCACACCTAGCACAGGACTGGCTCATCGTCCCCTGCACCACCCTTCCCCCACTACCGCACGACGAACAAGGCACCTCTTCCCAGACCTCTATCACCCGCTTCGTGCCATGGTACGCCTCTTCCAACGTTACTTCAACAGGGTACTCTAGCCTTTCTGGTCTTGCTGTACGGCGGAAAGTGGTACCCCGATAGGAAATGCCCTGCAAGATGTCGTCCAGAATATCACCCAGGCCCCCAAATTCAATGGTGGTATAAGGCACGCTATCAGCACCTGTTGCGCCTGCCCTCCCCTCATCACCGAAATCAGTAGCATACTGCCAGTGCTCTCCAAAACGGTCATATTTTCCGCGCTTGACCGGGTCAGAAAGCACCTCGTAAGCCTCGTTTATCTCCTTGAACTTGGCTTCAGCCGCCTTATCGCCGGGATTGATGTCAGGATGATACTTTCGCGCCAGCCGTCGATAAGCTTGCTTTATCTCCTTGTCCGTTGCACCACGGCCTATACCAAGTATGGCATAATAGTCCTTTCCCATGACATCAACCTCACAATCCAATTGTAAAAGTTTGTCGGAATATTGTCAAGTGCATATTAAGTAGTATAACAATAATTTATTAAGCCTCTTGACAAACTTTTATCAATCCTTTATAATTGTAATCGGTGAGTGGGACTCGGTAATCGAAAAAAGAAAGGAGGTGAGACTATGGCAGCTCTAGTACGATGGGAACCATTGCGTGATATTATCAGTCTGCGGGATGCCATGGACAGGCTGTTTGAGGACAGCTTTGTCCGACTCTCTCGCTTCTGGCCCACGCTCGGGGAGTGGCAGCTTCCCATTGACATGTACCAGACCGACAATGAGGTCGTGGTAAAGGCGGCTGTCCCCGGCTTCAAGCCAGAAGAGATCGATATTTCCCTAACCGGTGACACCCTTACCATTAAGGGTGAGCATAAGGAGGACAAGCAGGTAAAGGAAGAGGATTATCTCTACAGAGAGTGCCGTTTCGGCGCCTTCAGCCGCACGGTGACCATACCGGTCAAGGTAAAGAGCGATAAGGCTGAGGCAGTCTTCGAAAACGGCATACTCACCTTGACTTTGCCTAAAGCTGAAGAGGTCAAACCTAAGCAGATTAAAGTCAAAGTCAAGGCTGAGAAGGAGGTCAAGAATTAACCACGATCTCTACCGGGTCCCACTCGCCTGCTGCCAAACTTCAAGAAACTGTCGCACAATCTGGGCAGTGGCACCCCAGATGATACGTCCTTCATACTCATAGACACAACCCACAACGGTCTCATTGCCAAAAACGTAACTCTCCTCTTTCCGCCCCACTCCGGACAATAGAAAGGATATAGGCACGCCAAATACTTCGTCTATCTCCGCCCTGTTGATAGTAAACTCGTAAGGATGTGGGATAAAACCCACAAACGGCGAGATCCTAAAGTTGGAGGTGGTCGTCAGTGTATCGTCCAGTTCGCCCACTATCTCTACATCCCGAGCCTTGAGCCCGATCTCCTCCCAGCTCTCTCTTAGCGCCGTGTCCATAAGACTGACATCAGCCTCACTCCGTGCCCCCCCAGGAAAAGAGACCTGCCCTTTATGATAGGCAACAAGCTGGCTGCGCCTGGTAAATAGAAGATGGAACTCCCCCTCCCTATCGAAAACGGGCACTAACACGGCAGCTTCAGTTAGCCCACCGCTGCTGACACGCCTTTTGTGGCGCAACGACAACACTTGCCTGACCCTCTCCCTCATCGGTAAGCAATAATATATCCAAAACCGCGCTGGAAAGGCAAAACAGTTACGACTGTATCTTCGTTTGAAATTTGCCCCTTAGCGAACATATTGGTTATACTGAAAGGTCGAGGTACATAATGTCCGCGTCTAGAGACTATTACGAAGTATTAGGGGTGCCCAGGAACGCCAGCGAAGAGGAAATAAAGAGGGCATTCCGCCGGCTAGCCTTCAAGTACCACCCCGACCATAATAATGAACCGGGCGCCGAAGAAAAGTTTAAAGAGATAAACGAGGCTTATGAGGTGCTTTCTGACGCTAGGAAAAGAGCGAACTACGACCGGTATGGACGAGCTACAACCTTAGACTGGGCTGGTTTCGATGAGTTTAACTTCGGCGGTCTTGGAGACATCTTCGATGCCTTTTTCGGCGCTGCCACTACAGCCCAGCAGCGTGCACCACGAAAAGGCAATGACCTCAAAGCCAATCTGACCATCTCCTTTGAGGAGGCTGTTTTCGGAGCAGATAAACAGATAGAACTCTGGCGCATTGAAGCCTGCACCCTGTGCCACGGGCTTGGCAGTAGGCCGGGGACAAACCCAGAAAAATGCCCCAACTGCAACGGTAGGGGTGAGGTGCGCCGCGTCCAGCAAGGTATTTTCGGCCGATTCACCTATGCCACCACCTGCCCCCGCTGCCACGGTGAAGGCTCAGTCATCACCAACCCTTGTCCCCAGTGTAAGGGCACCGGCAGAGAGAAGGTTAAAAGGACACTCACCGTGACCATACCCCCCGGAGTAGATGAGAGCTACCATCTTCACCTTCCCAACCAGGGTGATGTAGGCGAATATGGCGGATCCCCCGGTGACGTACAAATTGTATTGTCCATAAAGCCCCACCACCTCTTCACCCGCAAGGGGTATGACATCGTCTATGAACTACCAATAAACTTCGCTCAGGCTGCGCTGGGAGATAGCATCACCGTCCCTACTCTCGACGGTGATGCTATCCTTAAGATACCAGCCGGTACCCAGAACGGTACTGTCTTCCGCATCAAGGGGAAAGGTGTACCACACCTCAACAAAAGAGGAAGGGGCGATCAAGTAGTCATCGTCAAAGTGGTCACACCTCGATCGATGACTGCAAGGCAAAGACAACTCTTTGAAGAGTTGGCAAAAGTCCTGCCGACGCCCGAAGTACCCAGAGAGAAAGCCTCTGGCTCTACAAGCGGGGCAGGGTACTGACGGCACTATATAACCCAGACAAACCTAAAGCACCATATCGGGTTTCAGCCCATCGGTGAACCGTTTGGCTACTTCCACAGGCGGTAACGATTCAAACAGTACACCATAAACAAGGTCGATAATCGGCGCTGTGACCCTGAACTTTCCTACCAGGCGATAGGCAGCTATTGCAGTATCAATGCCCTCAGCCACCTGCGTCATCGAAGCTTTTACCTCACCAAGCGACTTCCCCTTCGCCAGCTCGTAGCCAACATGGTAATTGCGGCTAAGCGGACTGCTACCGGTGGCAATGAGGTCGCCCAGACCCGCCAGTCCATAGAATGTACTTGGTCGTGCCCCCAGTGCCATCCCTAGCTTGACGACTTCGCTCCACCCCAATGTGATAAACGCCGCTTTGGCATTGTTTCCCACCCCCAAGCCATCAAGTATCCCAGCACCGATCGCGATGACATTTTTCAATGCACCGCAAAGCTCCACACCCACAATGTCATCGCTGACATAGACAGCAAACCCGGGGCAGTTCAGTAGCTCCTGCACCTGTTTTGCCACCCCCAGGTTGCGGCAGGCTACCACCGAGACAGCTGGTAAACCAGAGTTAATCTCCTTGGAAAGGTTAGGGCCCGATAGCGCGCATATCCGCTCCGATAAAGCCATAGGGACCTCTTCAGCTATCACCTCTGACATCCTTTTCCCGGACTCGGCCTCAAGCCCTTTAGCTGCGCTGACCAGCGTCATAGCACTACTGAGGAAGGATGAGCTCAAACGTACATTGTGCCTCAAACGTTGGGACGGCACCGCAAAAATAACAGTGTCCGCTGAATCCAGTACTTCTTCCAGACTGGCGGAAATAGAAAGCCGAATAGTCGATTGTGTACTCGCCTCTTTGCTCTTCAGCGCTTCCGCCTCCGCCTCAGTCCTCGCCCACTGTGCAACCTGTACATCCTTCCGGACAAGCATCCTCCCCAGCGTACTACCCCATGTGGTTGCACCGATTATGGCTATTTTGTTCATCTAGAATACATCCCTCCTGTCACTAAGAATCAATATTGATCCGCTGGTCTACCCTGAGCTCCGTGCCCGTTTGCAGCCGGGCGATATTCTTTCGATGTTGATAGACGATCAGCCCAGCAGCCACAAGGCTATAGACCAGGTACACTGGCGGAATATTATACACCACCGTCAACACCATGAATAGACATAGAATCCCCAGGCAGCTCAGAATGGAACCCAGGGACATATACTTGCTGCGCAATACCGTAAGTATCAGTATCAAGCCACCAAAAATCGCTGCCAGTGGCCAGATGGCAATCCAACTCCCATAGTAGGCTGCCACCCCTTTGCCGCCACGAAACTTAATATACACCGACCAGTTGTGTCCCACCATCACCATCAGGGCTGCGATGACCTGAGCATACTGCCAGTTCAAAGAAAGACCAGCAACCACCAGCACATCGTCACCGACAATAGCCCGCGCTACCAGTACTGCCGCTGCCCCCTTGATAACATCCAGCGCCATGGCGATTGCCCCAGCCCGCTTGCCAAGCACACGCAGGACATTCGTGCCGCCGATGTTGCCACTCCCGTATTTGGAAATGTCGACCCCAGCCATCATCTTGCTCACTATTAGTGCGAACGGGATAGCTCCGAGCAAGTAACTGGCTAAAGCACTAATGATAAATTTAGCGACTATCATTTTCACACCCCCGTCCTTTCCGGTCTCTTGTCCGTTGTCTTCTTGAACGAGAACCGCAATGCTGTGCCGCGGAACCCAAATGTCTGCCGCAGCCTGTTCTCCAGATAGCGCTGATAGGAGAAATGCATCAGCTCTGGATCATTGACAATAATGGTGAAGCTCGGTGGATTGACATCGCTCTGGTAGGCACGCAGAATACGCAGCCGTTTTAAGCCCTTCCGGGGCGGGGACTGCGCTAGCACCGCATCTTTGATCAGTTTGTCCACCACTTTATCAGGCAGCCTCTTCTGTCTTTCCCGCCATACCTGAAGCGCCTCAGGTACCACCTTCTCCACATTATGCCCTGTCTTCGCCGAGACATACAATACCGGCACGTGGGACATAAATTTGAGACGCTCACTGAAACAATCAGCATAATCTTCTATCCCGCCAGACACTAAGTCCCACTTGTTCACCACTAGCACCATGCCTTTGCAAGCCTCCTTCACATAGCCTGCGATGTGAAGGTCCTGGGCAGTAAGAAATTCCGTGGCATCAGTGACCAAGAGGGCAACATCACACCTATTAATAGCATTCAGCGCCCGGAGTAAACTGTAGTACTCGATACCTTCTTCAACACGCCCGCGCCTTCTAATGCCAGCCGTATCTATTAGCAATACTTTCTGCCCTTGATAATGGTACACTGTGTCCAGCGCGTCCCGTGTCGTCCCCGGGGCTTCGTCCACTATAGCACGCTCCTCCCCCACGATGGCATTGAGTAACATGGACTTCCCCACATTGGGACGCCCCACGATAGCCAGTTTTGGTAGATCTAACTCCAAGGATACCTCTTCGGATTCCGCTGGCAAATGTCCCAGCACAGCTTCCCTCAGAAGGCTTATGCCCCTGCCATGCTGACCGCTGACAATCAGCGGTTCACCAAGTCCCAAGCGATAGAACTCGGCTGCCTGGCTGTCCAGCCTAGCATTGTCCGCCTTGTTAGCTACCAGCACTACCGGCTTGCCACAACCGCGTAGTAGATCAGCTATTTCATAGTCCGCAGACAGCACCCCCTCGCGGACATCCGTCAAAAAGATTATCACATCAGCACCAGCTATAGCCGCCTCCACCTGCCCCTTGACCTTTTGAGTTAGCGATGAGCCGGGATCTGGCTCAAGTCCACCGGTATCAACAAGGGTCACCTTCCGCCCCGACCACTCTACATCAGCAAAAATGCGGTCGCGCGTTGTCCCAGGAAGATCCTCAACGATAGCTATCCTCCCGCCTACCAGACGGTTGAACAGCGTGGACTTCCCCACGTTGGCTCTACCCACAATGGCAATGACCGGTTTCATCCGCCAGAAAACTCCTGTGAGAAACGTCCCGCCCATTGCTGCTTAAAACACACCATAGCCAGCCCCCATCTAGCCTTTGCCGAACAAGTGGACAAGCAATGCCTTTTGAATGTGTAATCTGTTCTCAGCCTGATCGAAAACCACTGACCTCGGGCTGTCCAGCACACCAATTGCTACTTCCTCCCCGTGATGGGCTGGCATAGGGTGCATCAGAATGGCATCTGACTTTGCCACCGCAAGCAGTCTTTCGTCCACTTGATAACGGACAAAATCCCTTCTGCGTTTATCAGCCTCAGCCTCCTGCCCCATGCTCGTCCACACATCTGTATATACCACGTCAGCCCCTTTCACAGCCTCCTCTGGCTCCTTAGTAAGCAAAATCTCAGCACCGCTAACAGTAGCAAGCTCCCTCGCTTTGCTCAGTACCCCTTCTTTGACTTCATAGCCCGCCGGTGATGCAATCCGAAAGCCCATCCCTATCATAGCACAAGCCAGCAGCAGGCTATGCGCCACATTATTGCCATCTCCGATAAAAGCTAGAGTCAGCCCGCTGAGCCTGCCCTTCTTCTCCTCCACAGTTAATAGGTCACCCAATGCTTGACAAGGGTGCTCATGGTCGGAGAGCGCATTGACGACCGGTACGCTGGCATACTCTGCAAGAACCTCCAGTGTCTGATGGGAAAACGTCCGTGCGATGATACCATGGACATACCGACTGAGCACTCTGGCAACATCAGAGACGGGCTCGCGTTTACCCAACCCCACCTCTTCTGGGGAAAGATAGAAGCACTGCCCACCCAGGTGCCTTATCGCCACTTCGAAGCTGGCTCTGGTGCGTAACGAAGGTTTCTCAAAAATAAGGGCAAAAATCTTGTCCTTAAGCACTGGTGGCGCCCTGCGGCGCTTCAGCCTCAGGGCACTACTGATCAGCCCTTCTACTTCCTTAGCAGTCAGGTCCGCAACAGAGAGGATGTCCTTTCCCATCGTCATCATGTGCCAGCTTTCTGCCAATGAAATCTAGTATACCACACGCTGTCATTAATGGTATATAATGCTGGGGGTGGTAGCCACCAGCTATCCCAGGCGCGACTATGACTGAGACCAGACCTTTACTGCTTCTGTTCGATGGTAACGCCCTGGTGCACCGTGCTTTCCACGCGCTCCCGCCGCTAACTGTAGCTAGAACAGGAGAAATGGTAAATGCGGTTCAAGGCTTCGCCAGCACCCTACTCAAAGTGCTAAATGAAATTAAGCCGACCCATTGGGCAATCGCCTTCGACCGTCCTACCCCCACTTTCCGCCATGAAAAATTCGAAGAATACAAAGCTCAGCGTCCCAAAACGCCCGACGAGCTTGTCTCCCAGATAGAACGGGTACACCAACTAGCAGAAGCTTTCCACATCCCCATCTTTGAAATCGACGGCTTCGAGGCGGATGATGTCCTTGGTACGCTAAGTCACCAAGCGAACGAACGTGGCGTAGATACCATTATAGTCACCGGCGACAACGACGTTCTTCAGGTAGTCTCTTCAAAGACAAAAGTGCTCGCCCCAAAAAGGACCTTCAGCGACACGGTGCTTTATGACGAATCGCTGGTACAAGAAAAATACGGAATATCTCCTAAGCAGCTTGCCGATTTCAAGGCGCTTACCGGTGACCCCTCAGACAACATACCGGGCATCCCGGGCATCGGCGAAAAGACCGCCGCCAAATTGCTCCAGCGTTTTGGCAGCCTCGACGAGCTCTATGCCCATATCAACGAGGTAAGCCCTGACAAAATGAGGGCCCTGCTCCAGCAGTACAAAGAGCAGGTCTTTCAAAATCGGGAGCTCGCCCGAATAGTCACCTCGGTGCCCGTGATGCTAGACCTGGATAGCTGCCGTGTCACCGCATATGACCGCCAGAAGGTGGTAGAACTCTTTCGCGAGCTCGGCTTCGCCCAGTTGCTCACAAGACTACCGCAGGAGATTGGGGCAGCGGAGCCAGCCACCGTCCATATCAGGACTCCGGTGAAAGGGGACTACCACATAGTGACAACACAGAACGAGCTCGAAAGACTTCTAGCACAACTCGCCGCCGCTGAGGAATTCGCCATCGACCTTGAGACCTCGAGCAAAGAGGCGATGACTGCCGACTTGGTCGGTGTTTCCATATCGCTGAGACCGGCTGAAGCCTATTACATACCGGTGGGACACCGTGGCTTGAGCCAGATCAGCCAGCTACCGCTATCCCTGGTCACCGACCGCCTCAAAGCCGCACTCGAAGACCCGACGAAAGCCAAAATAGCCCATAACGGCAAATTCGACATGATAGCACTCGCCGAGCATGGCATCAGACTCCAGAACCTTGCCTTCGATACCATGCTCGCTGCCTACTTACTCGGGGAGAAAGCATTGAGCCTCAAAGCACTGGCGTTCAACAGGCTCGGTGTGGAGATGACACCCATCGATGACCTCATCGGCAAAGGGACAAAACAGGTCTCCATGGCAACGGTGCCCATAGAGCAGGTCGCCCAGTATGCCTGTGCTGATGCCGATATAGCCCTGAGACTTAAAGGACAGCTTGAACCCGAACTCCACAACCAAGGACTATGGCAGCTTTTCTCAGAAGTGGAAATGCCGCTGGTCCCAGTCCTCGTGGCTATGGAAAGGAACGGGGTGGCTCTAGACCTGGGCCTGCTCCGCGAAATGTCGCACAACCTGGGCAAAGAAATGATGAGGATAGAGGCTGAAATTTACAATTGCCTGGGACACAAGTTCAACGTAAACTCCTCCCAGCAACTCTCCCAAGTACTCTACGAAGAACTGAAACTTCCAAAGCCGCGGAAGACAAAGAGCGGCTACTCCACTGAGGCATCGGCATTGGAAGAACTCAAAGGTACCCACCCTATAATCGAGCTGGTACTGCAGTACCGTCAGCTTGCCAAACTGAAGTCCACCTACACAGATGCCTTCCTAGGGCTCATCAACCCCAGGACCGGAAGGCTCCACACCAGCTTCAATCAGACAGGCACCGTCACCGGTCGTCTCTCCTCCAGCGAGCCCAACCTGCAGAACATACCCGTGCGCGGTGAGCTGGGCAGCAAAATAAGACAGGCGATAATTGCCCAGCCCGGATGGCTACTGCTGTCAGCCGACTATTCCCAGATAGACCTTAGGGTTCTAGCACATATTTCCCAAGACCCAGAACTCATCGCCACTTTTTTGAGGAATGAAGATGTCCACACCGCCACGGCGTCGCGGGTATTCAATGTGCCGCCTGAGAAAGTTACGCCCGACATGCGCCGTGTCGCTAAAACGGTGAATTTCGGCGTCATCTACGGCATGAGCGACTACGGCTTGGAGCAAGCCACCAGCTTCACCCGTGAGGAGGCTGCCCGGTTTATCGCCTCTTACTTCGAAAAATACCCCGGAGTCAAGAGATACATTGAGGATACTAAAAAACAGGCGAGAGAACTCGGCTATGTCCAGACGGTGATGGGGAGGAGGAGATATATCCCTGAGATAAATTCTACCAACCGACAAGTCAGGGAGGCAGCGGAGCGCATGGCGATCAACATGCCCGTACAGGGGACATCGGCAGACATCATCAAAATTGCCATGGTCAATCTCCATCGCGAGATGGTGAAAAACAGCCTCAAAAGCAAAATGCTGCTCCAGGTCCACGATGAACTCGTTTTCGAGACCCCGCCCGAGGAACTTGATACTATGAGGCATCTCGTCTCCAAAATCATGCCCAGCGCCCTGAAGCTCAGCGTCCCCCTGAAAATAGACATCAAAGTCGGCAAAAACTGGGCAGAGATGGGATAAAGTGCCAGAGCTGCCTGAAGTTGAGACCATAAAAAGAGAGCTTGAGCCGCTTCTGGTAGGAAGGAAATTCGCCGCGGTCTCTGTCTGTGACACCAAAATAGTCTCTCCGCTCACTGTCGAGGGATTCCAAGCTGAGCTTGTGGGGCAGGGGATCGAATACCTGAGGCGCCGCGGCAAGTACCTGTTCCTCCATCTATCTAGCGGCAAGTGCTTGATGGTACACCTGAGGATGTCAGGCGCCTTGCTGTTCGATCCTCCTCAGCCTCAATCTCACGTCAGGCTCATCTTTTTCTTGGACAACGGCTCAAAACTGGTTCTCGTCGACCGCAGGCGTTTGGGCGTAGTATCAATTCTGGACAGCGAAAAGCCGGTGGAAAACAGGCTTGGTCCCGAACCTCTGGAACCCGACTTCACCACCACAGAATTCTCCCGTAGATTGCAAGGACGTAAAGCTCCGGTTAAAGCAGTGCTCCTAGACCAGAAGGTAGTCGCCGGCATCGGCAATATGTACGCTGACGAAGCTCTATTCAAAGCTAGAATCCATCCGTTGCGTCCTGCAGGTGACCTCTCACCGCAGGAAATCCAGAGGCTCTTTTCCGCTATCAGAAGCACCTTGCGTTCCGCAATAGAAAACAAAGGGGCGAGTGTGGACACCTATCAGCGCCCCGGTGGTGAGCCAGGGACAGCCCACTTCAATTTCAAGGTAGCGCACTGTGGCGGCGAACCTTGCCCTAAATGTGGCACCCCCATCCAGCGGCTCCTCATCAGAAACCGTGGCAGCTACTTCTGCCCCACCTGCCAGAAGGATTGACAACGGTGGTACAATTAGCAGTAACAATAGCCACACAAAGGCCGATAAGTCGGTCGTATGGGGGTGGAAAATGTGAGTGTCTGCGGGGAAATCAAATAACTAGTTCCACAAAGGAGGCAATTTGTTGAGAAAATTTTTATTCATCGTTTTCGCATTGGTGCTAGCAGCACCTTTCATCGCCCTGCCGATGAACATGGCGGCGCAAACAGCGACTGCACCACCGGTAATCCAGTCCTCCCCTGCAGCGTTGACCGCTGACGAGAAAGCCATCATTGACGAGATCCTCAGGGAGCTTGATGCCGCCCGCAAATTGACCACAAACAAAGATATCCAGAGCCAACTCGGGGTTATCAAGGACTGGACAAGAAAAGTCCTGGGATTGATAGAGCAGGGCAATAACAAGGAAGCCCTTGAGGTCAAATACCTGATCGCTAGAAGGCTGGAGGAACTCATAAACCAGTTACCCACGATGACACCCGGGGCTGCCACCACTGCCGCTGCGCCATCGGCTAACCCTCTATATGATGAGTTGGTTAGGATCCGGGCTAAAATAGATAAACTTATTGCCATCGAAGAAAGAGAGGTGCCGACCGAGACACGTCCTGAGAGACCAACAATTACCGTCACCCGCCCTCCCGAGATGGAGAAGCTAATCGTCTACTCAGCCAAGTTCCTCTGCGGTCCTGCCTTCGGTGGCGAGGGTGTCCAGCCGGGCTCTTACTCCACCGCTGTAAACGTCCACAACCCACATAACTACACTGTTTACCTGTTCAAGAAGGCGGTCATCGCCCAGCGCGAAGATGAGCCCAGAGGTAAGATATCTGACTTCCATAAGGTCGTCTTGGCTCCCAACGAAGCTATCGAGGTGGACTGCGTTGACATTTCCAGCTTGTTCGGGCCTCAGCAGGTAAGCCTTCAAGCACCTTCCCAGCGGGCAACGCAAGTAGGGGCACCATCCACCACACAGACTACTGCAGCTTCTGTAACACCGATGAGCCGGGTGGTACGCTTCATCAAAGGATTTGTGGTCATCTATTCCACCGCCCCGCTCGATGTTGTCGGCGTCTATACAGCCAGCACACCTAACGGCTTCAGCCTTGATGTAGAACACATACCACAGAGTACAGTAGGCGTACTCCCCATACCCATTCCCGAAGAACCTACCGAACAAGCCTGCCCCACCGGGTGTGTCTGCCTTACCAAGGATGACGCTGTCAAGAGATATGGAGCCAGTGCTGATATTTGCCAGAAAGAGCCCTGCGGCTATGAGGGCAACATCGAGAAATACTGCTGGAAAGTCCCCACTGCAGGATTATGCCCCACAGGGTGCGTCTGCATGCTGAAAGAAGAGGGGTACAAGATGGGCTACGAGCTCTGCCAGGAACAGCCCTGTGGCTACGACGAGAAGCTCGGCATGGCAAAGCTCTGCTTCCGTAGACCAACATTGCAGTCCTGTCCTTCAGGGTGCGCCTGCCTGACCGAGGCTGAAGCAAAGAGACTGGGCTACACCAGCCTGTGCCAGAACCAGAAGACTCTCTGTGGCTATGACGCCCAACAGAACCCTCAGTACTGCTTCACTAAGCCAGCAGAGACTGTGCAGCCCAAACCTGGCAAGATACTAATTGACCCGCCGAGCGACCGCAACCCGGTGGGCACTAGACATACCATCACCGTCATCGTCTATGACGCTAACGGGCGACCCATGGCAAATGCGCGGGTGAAGATCAGCCATACCGGTGCTAACCCATTCGCCCCAATCGAACTCGTCACCGATGCCAACGGTAAGGCTGGCTACTATTATGACGGCAGGAACGTGGGCACAGACACCATAGTGGCTACCGTTGATAGCCTCTCCGCCAGGGCTACGAAAGAATGGTACCAGGAGATCAAGCCTGCCAGGATCGAACTCTCCCCTAGCATAGGACGCAACGCACCCGGGCAAAAGCACACGGTGACCGCCACCGTCTGGGGCACGGATGGTAAGCCCATGGCTGGTATCACGGTCAACTTCGCCGTCTCAGGGACAAACAAACTGACTGGCAGTGCTGTTACCGACAGCAACGGTAAAGCAACTTTCAGCTATGCCAGTAAGCTTGAAGGCAAAGATACCATCACCGCCACTGCAGCTGGCTTGCAAGCTACCGCCACCAAGTACTGGGAAGTCCTCAGGTAGGAATTACCAAACGGACAGGGGGCTTGAAAGCCCCCTGTCCGCTGCTTTTTATTCAGCGCGAGAAACCCTAGCTAAAGCGCTCTTAAGGCGCCGAAGGCACCGCTCCTTACCCAGGACCTCCATCGTCTGAAAAAGGGGAGGAGCTGCCGTCCTCCCGGTGACTGCCACCCTCAACAAGCCAAAGTATACACTCGTCTTCAGCCTCAGCTCTTCAGCCAGAGGACGAAGCAGCTTTTCCAGCGACTGCGCATCCCAGGCAGCAAGCTCCTCCAAGTGCACTAATGTAACCCGCAGCGAACTGCCAGCTTGAGCCGGGCTAAGCTTTTCCACAAGTAGCTTGGAATCGTACTCCAGTTCCTCAACAAAAAAGAATTCAGTAAGCTGTGCCACTTCCCCCAGTGTCCTCGCCCTGTCCTGTATCAAGGGCATGACACGCGAGACATAGCTCTCGTCCAGCAAACTGGACACTTCTGAAGGCAACCCTTTCTTCAGAAAAGGCAGCGCCCGGCGGGTAAATTCCGCAAGACTCAAACTTCGGATATAAACACCGTTCATCCAGTCGAGTTTCTCCCTATTGAACACCGCCGGGTTCTTGCTTATTCGCTCCAGAGAAAAATGCTTAATAATCGTGTCCTTGTCCATCAGCTCAGTCTTGTCATCCAGCGACCAGCCAAGTAAAGCCAGGAAGTTGAACATCGCCTCCGGCAGATAGCCAGCCTCCATATACTCAGTAATGGAAGTGGCACCATGGCGCTTGCTCAGCTTTGACCTGTCTGGACCCAGAATCATCGGCAGGTGAGCAAACTTAGGCGGTTCCCACCCCAGTGCTTGGTAAAGCAATACATGTCTTGGCGTGCTCGACAGCCATTCGTCAGCCCTCAGAACATGAGAGACTTCCATAAAATGGTCGTCCACTATATTGGCGAGGTGGTAAGTGGGATAACCGTCTGACTTGAGCAACACAAAATCGTCCAGAGTACTATTTTGAAAAACTACCTCGCCACGGAGCAGGTCCTGAAATATGGTCTGCCCCTCAAGAGGTGTCTTAAAGCGGACTACTGGCACAATGCCACGCGACTCAAATTCGTCTCTCTGCGATCGTGTCAGGTTGCGGCAATGGCGGTCATACCCCGGGGGCTGTTTTCTCTTCATCTGCTCTTCCCTCACAGAACGCAGCCGCTCAGGTGAGCAATAGCAATAGTAAGCAGCATCTAGCTTGACCAGTTCTTGGGCTACCTCATGGTAAAGCGCCAGCCTCTGCGACTGAAAATGAGGCCCTTCGTCCCAGTCCAGCCCCAGCCAGTGCAAACTATCGACAATTGCTTCAACTGCACCCTCCACCATCCGCTCCCGGTCGGTATCCTCAATACGCAAAATAAAGACACCGCCGTTATGTCGGGCAAAAAGCCAGTTGAACAGCGCAGTCCTGATATTACCTACATGAGGATAGCCTGTGGGACTCGGGGCAAAACGGACTCTTACCTTTACTTCAGACATATCCAGCTTGACTCCGAAAATACGTCTTGCTGAGTGAAGGCTGTCTAACCGGAAGCTTAACCACATATGTATTTGCTATTTTGTCATGTAATGCTTGCTTCTTGCCATCGAACGCCACCATGACGAAACCTGCCGACAAGGTCAGCCCTGTCACCAGATAGCCCCAACCACGCCTCACTGCCGTCTGCCAGCTTACAGGCAAACCACCCTCTTCTATTACCTTTATCCCCGCCGCCATCTTGCCAGGTGTTTGCCCATACCGCCACCAGAAGGAGACGTAATAAGTAAACGATATTGCAAGCCCACTGGGCAGCCAGATTGCCGGTGCTTTGAAGAAATAATACAGTGTGCCGACAATGGTGCCCAATAGTAAGAAATCTATGAACCCGGCTCCCAATCTCAGCCAGAACCCAGCATACTCAACAGAGACCTCTTTCAGGTCACGCCCCAATCTGCACCCCCAGGAAATTGAATATTAAAAAGACGCCACCCAGCCTGCAACAACCATAACAAGCGGCTACACGACACAATAGCAAACATAACAGCAGGGGTACACGCCAAAAAACAATGGAGGCGGCGTCGGAGTAACCTATTTTTTGGTCAGAATGCGGTACATCCCTTCCAGCTCGCTCAGGCGTTTTCGCAGCCTCTCCGTCAATTGCTCCGCCTGCTTCAGAGCGTTCCTAGTGTCTTCCATGTCAGCCTGAATCTTAAACAGCAACTCATTCCTGCGGACACCGAGATTAGCTTCAAAAGACTCGAGGTCACCGAATTCGCTCTTGCCCAGAAGTTGCGAGTATAACTCGCTTTCACGTTGCATCTGACCCTTTTTGATGTGCTCAAAAGACCTGTCTGCGTCTTTCATAACTTGCCGAAGCCTCTCTCCAAATACAATTTAACACATTACCTGATTATTGGCAACCAGTGTCCCGAGATTTTGTTTGTCGGGAAGTACGTCCTCTCAATTCGTCGATGACACGCTGTAAATCAGGCGGTAGCTCGCTAACGAACTCCCTGTAGCTACCATCTCCCGGTAGATAAAAACCAAGACGATGGGCATGAACGAACTGCCGCTTCAGCAGTGGAGACCTGACACCATACACAGCATCGCCCAGCACTGGATGACCTATAGCTGCTAGATGAACACGTATTTGATGAGTCCTGCCCGTCTGCGGAGTGACCTCAAGGAGAGTATAGTCGCCCAAATACTCCCTGACTTTGTAACTCGTAGCGGCTGACCTGCCGCCACTTACCACAGCCATTCGCTGCCGGTTGACAGGGTCTCGACCCAGGGGTGCCTCTATCACACCCTGTGGCGGTAACAACCTGCCTTTCACCAGCACCAAGTACACCTTAAGGACAGAGCGAGCCTTGAACTGGTCTATAAGGGACTGCTGGGCTTTGGGGTTCTTAGCAATGACCATCACCCCGGAGGTATCCCTGTCCAAGCGATGGACTATCCCGGGCCTAATACCATCAAAGCCTTTGAGGTCCGGACACTGCGCCAGTATAGCATTGACCAGCGTATGCGAGCTGTGCCCCGGTGAGGGATGGACCACCAGCCCTGCTGGTTTGTCTATCACCGCCACATTGCTGTCCTCATATAGCACAGTCACTGGAATCTGCTCGGGTGTGAGCACCGGCTCTTCAGGCGGGGGTAGCTGGACACAGACTTCGTCTCCGGGTTCAAGCTTTTGCGCCGCTCTGGCTTTCCTTTGATTGACCACCACATCCCCTTGCCTGATCAATTTTTGCAGGCAGGAACGGGAAAGCTCAGGAAGCACACCCGCCAAATACCTGTCCAGACGGCTCGCCTTCTCTCCGACCGTCAACCTGATCTGGCGCCCCTTAAGTGTTGTCATCACCCTTTCTCAGCTCCCTGAACATGAAAACCAGCAAGGTTACGACCCCAATGGTTATGGCCGAATCCGCCACATTGAAAGCTGGCCAGTGGAAGTCCCTCCACAACCTCACATCGATGAAATCGGTGACACAACCGAAACGGAACCTGTCTATCAAGTTGCCCACAGCACCACCGAAAACCAGCGCCAGAGCCACGCTACCAAGCCTACCAGACCTGCGAAAATACCGCGAAAATAGTAAAATCGCTGCCAGCCCGGCTATCGCAGCCAGTGTTATTAGAACGGACTGTCGTGCCAGTATCCCGAAGGCTGAACCAGGGTTACACACATGATAGAGGCTTACGGGACCAAAAACCGGGACAACCCCAAGAGGAAGTATATATGACCTCACCCAGTGCTTGGTAACCTGATCCAATGCCACCACACCGACCACAAGGACAGCAAAAAGCACCCCCTGTCCCTGGCTACCTGATGAGCTTACCCCTGATGTTTTTTGTCTGACGTGCTTTGCATTCAAGGCATAGGTTCGCCTGTGGCAGAGCCTCCAGCCTTGCCGGCTCTATCGGTCTGCCGCACATATCACATAGACCGTAGGTGCCAGCCTCATACTTCTTCAACGCATGCTCCACTTCAGCAAGCGCGCTAATCAGGCGTTTCTCCAAAGTGAGCCTCTTCTCCAGCTCGAAGACCTCAGTGGCACTCTCCTCCCTCTTACCAAAAGGGCTCCCCTCCCGCTGCTCGTCAGCGGATTTCTCTTCAGCCTTCAGCTGCTGGAGCTCACTCCTTAGTCGCTCCTGCTCCTGTCTTAAGCGCTCATAAAGCTGACTGCGGTCGACCATTTCTAAACTCTGTCGCAAACGGATCGGTAAACCTTATTCTAGCTAACCTTATATAATTACGCAAGCTTGCTTGATGCCAACTTCAATCAAACATGAGCCGGAGCTGGCGGATTGTATTAACCGCCTGTCCCCGCCAGTGGTTGTTGGCAAAAACAAAAGTCATCCTAGCACGGGCGGCTATCTCGTTTATCTTTGGCACCCAATCCTGCAGCTCTTCCGCGGAATAAGTGTAGTCATACCTCTCGTAGGAATGCTCGTGCTGCCACCACTTGGCAGCATTACGCCCGTGAAAACGCACATAGCCTATATCGCCGGTCACCACTGCCAGCGGTGGTAACAGCCCCGGTAATCTTGGCTCATCAACACAGCAGAAACTCAGGTTGTGGCAGCGCAGCCATTGGAAAACGCTCTCTCGCAGCCAGCCAGCGTTTCGGAACTCCACGACCACAGGCAAATTCCCTAAATGTTCGCGAAACACCGCCAGGTAGTCACGGTTCACCCGGTTGTAGGCAAAGCTGTAAGGGAACTGAGCTAGCACGCAACCAAGCTTCCCCGCCTCAACAAGAGGAGACAACACATCAACGAAAGCAGCAAAATCCTCTCTCTCCGGCTGCCGCTCATGCGTCAATTTCTGCGGTGCTTTGACCGAAAACATAAAGCCCTCTCCAGTCTTATGCGCCATAGATTCGATAACCGAGACACGAGGCAGAGCATAAAAGGTCGAGTTCAACTCCAGCGCATTAAACTCACGGGAGTAGTACAGCAGCCAGTCCTGCCGTCTCAGACCGTTCGGATAGAAAGGACCTACCCAGTCGTTGTAACTAAAACCAGAGGTGCCAAAGTAGAGCGTCCCCATGCCCCGACCCCTCGACCTATCGACGTTTACCTACAAAGCCTGAATAATAGCCCACACACCGATCACTATCAAATATATGCCCACAAGGTAGTTAAGTATTTTGGGGAAAATCATTACTATGATGCCAAAGACAAGCGTCAGTATACCCATCAGAAGTCCACTCACATGCAAGGCGCCCAACATTCTGTGCCCTCCTTACTTTTTTATTCCAGACTAACCACCAAGTCCAGCCCTAGCATTGTTAGTCCTGACAGCACTTATCACACCACGTACTCCCTGTATCCGAGAGAGTAAATGCGTTAGCTCAGCCATGTTAGCTATTTCCAGCGTAGCAAAGACCGAAATAATGTCATCATGATACTCGGTGCTGATACCAGCTATATTTATCTTGGCATCAGCTACAATTGTGGTTATGTCCCTCAGTAGCCCCACCCGGTCCCAGGCATCGACCTGGATATCCACAGGATAGACCTGCTGCACCTTGCCCCAGCTCACCTCAATCAAGCGCCTCCTGTCCTCAACCTTTTGAATGTTTACGCAGTCCTTACGGTGCACAGATACACCACGGCTCCGGGTGATATAGCCGATAATAGCATCACCGGGTACGGGGTGACAGCAATTAGCCAGGTGGCTAAGCAGGTCACCCACTCCGAGCACCTCAATCCCACCGGGGCTGGTGGTCTTACCGACAGAAGGTTTGACCACCGGGAACGCCTCTACCGGCTCAGCCGCCAGCTTCAGTGCCAACTGGCGGGGGGAGATACCACCATAGCCTACGGCAGCCAGGAAATCGTCCGGGTCCGCATAATTGAACTGACGGGCAGTCTCCTCCAGACTGCTGATAGTCACTCCTAGCCGCTTGAGTTCTCTCTCTAGCACTTCGCGCCCGCGCTCGATATTCTGCGCTCTCTCTTGTTTTTTGAACCACTGCCTTATCTTTTCCCTGGCATGAGGGGTCTTGACAAAACCAAGGTCAGGGTTAAGCCAGTCCATGCTGGGACCCCTGTCGGCTTTGGTAGTCATTATCTCCACTATCTCCCCGTTCTTCAGCTTGTAATTTAGAGGTACCAGCTTGCCGTTTACCTTGGCACCGATGCATCGGTGACCGAGTTCAGTATGTATGCGGTAAGCAAAATCAAGCGGCGTGGCGCCTTTGGGCAACGGCACTATCTCCCCCTTGGGCGTAAAAACGAAGACTTGGTCGAGCAGCAGCTCCGTCCGCAGCGACTCCATAAACTCCTCGCTGCTCAGTTCACTCTGCCACTCGATGAGCTGTCGCAGCCAGGCTATCTTGTCCTCAAAACCTTTCTCCTCTTTGCCACCCTCCTTGTAGCGCCAGTGGGCAGCCACACCGAAATCAGCGGTACGGTGCATCTCATAAGTGCGGATCTGGATCTCCAGCGGCGTCGTCCCCTGACACATTACAGTGGTGTGCAGGGACTGGTAACCATTGTCCTTGGGGTTGGCGATGAAATCATTAAACTCCTCAGGAATCGGGTGCCACAGATTGTGGACAACCCCCAGCGCCTTGTAGCAGTCTGGCACTGTGTGCACCAGGATACGGACCGCAAACAAATCATGTATATCATTGAAGTCACGTCCCTGCACTGCATAGCGCTTCATCTTGTCATAGATGCTGTATATGTGCTTGGGACGTCCAAAAACGTCCGCTGCGATCTCCGCCCTCGCCAATTCTTGCTTTAGTATTTGCACGACCTCGTTTACAAAGCTTTCCCGCTGGGCACGCTTTGTTGCCACCATGCGGGCAATCCGGTGGTACTCCCTTGGCTCAAGATAACGAAAAGCCAAGTCTTCGAGCTGCCACTTCAACTGCCAGATACCCAACCTGTGAGCTAACGGTGCATATACCTCCAGCGTCTCCTGTGCGATCTGTCTGCGCTTTTCCGGTGACAGGACACCAAGGGTGCGCATGTTGTGCAGCCTGTCAGCCAGCTTTATGAACACCACTCTGAGGTCCTGCGCCATCGCCAGCAGCATCTTCCTCAAGTTCTGGACTTGGGACTCCTGCCTGCTTTCACCATCGCCCCTCCAAGACAGCTTGCCCAGCTTCGTAACACCATCGACCAACCTGCTCACCTCAGGACCAAACTTTGCCTCCACTTCGGACAGCGGTACACCACAGTCCTCCAGTACATCATGCAGCAGGGCAGCAGCCAGCGTGGTGGCATCTAACTGCAGTCCAGCCAGTATCATCGCTGTCTGCACCGGGTGTTCCAAGAACGGCTCACCAGTTTTACGCACCTGCCCCTCATGGGCACGGCTGGCGAACTCATAAGCCGCCTTCACCAGAGCTAATTTGTCCGGGGGCAAATACTCTTTCGCTTTTTTCATCAGGTCTTCGCCGTCCATCCTGACCCCAACCTCTCTCCTTTGTAGTATAATAGTCCAAAAAAAGTAGCTGTGCAAACGGAGACCTGCCTCGCCTGTAAATACACAGCACTTTAGGGGGTAAAGAAATGAAGAACAAAGAGGGGAAATTTGCCGGTGTGAAAAAGCTAAACCTATATTACCAGTGCTGGCTACCAGAAGAGAAACCAAAAACAGTCCTGCTCGTTGCTCACGGGCTGGCGGAGCATAGCGGTCGCTACACTGGTCTGGCTAGCTACTTCGTGTCTAGAGGGTATGCAGTTTACACACTCGACCACAGAGGTCACGGCAAGTCAGAAGGTGCCCGCATATATGTCGACCGTTTTGACGACTATATAGCCGACCTGAGGACCTTTCACGAGCTGGTGCGCAAGGAATGTCCTGGCGAGCGGTTCTTCCTCGTCGGACATAGCATGGGTGGGACGATAGCTGTGGCTTACGCTATAAAGTACCAGCAGGATTTGACAGGATTAATACTATCTGGTGCCAGTCTGGTACCTGCGGGGGCTACACCCCCCTTACTCCTTATCATTGCCGGCATAACATCAGCACTGTTCCCCAAGACGGGCCTCGCTGCGCTTGATGCTTCGGCTATCAGCCGCGATAAGGCTGTAGTGGAGGCATACGAAAAAGACCCGCTTGTCTATAGGGGGAAAATTCCCGCCCGCACCGCTACCGAACTGGCTCGGATGTGGAGAGAGCTTCCCCAGAAAATGTCAGACCTAAAGCTGCCTTTACTGATTCTACACGGCAGCGCTGACCGCTTAGCACCCCCGCAGGGCAGCAGGTTGTTGTATGAACGTGCCAGTTCTGCTGACAAAACACTCAAGATATACGAAGGGCTTTACCACGAGGTCTTTAATGAACCAGAGCGCATGCAGGTTATGGGCGATGTAGAACAATGGCTCGCCAGTCATATCTAGCCGCCAAGCATGCCAGGAGGAAAACAATGTCTGAAAAAAACTATATCTTGGTCATCGATCAGGGCACCACAGGTAGTGGTGCTCTGCTTTTTGATAACGAGGGCAAAGTTGTCTCCATGGCAGACAGCGAAATCCGTCAAATCTACCCGCAACCTGGCTGGGTGGAACACGACCCTGAAGAGATCTTCCGCACCTCTGTGGCAGTGGCTAAAGAAGCTCTCAGCAAAGCTGGGGCAACAACTTCGCAGGTAAGAGGTATAGGTATCACCAATCAGCGCGAGACCACTGTGGTCTGGGAGCGCCACAGCGGGAGACCGGTCAGAAACGCTGTCGTCTGGCAGTGCCGTCGTACCGCCCCAATATGCGAGCAAATGAAACAAAAAGGGCTGAGCCAGCAGGTCCAGCAGAAGACAGGACTTGTAGTCGATGCCTATTTTTCAGCCACCAAACTGCGTTGGATACTCGACAATACGCCCGATGGGCAGCGCAAAGCCGAAAGTGGGGATTTGCTCTTTGGCACAGTGGATAGCTGGCTTGTGTGGAACCTCACCGGTGGCAAAGTACACGCCACCGACTATAGTAATGCTTCGCGCACCATGTTGTTCAACATAAATACCCTTCAGTGGGACAAGGATCTACTTGCCTGTCTCAACATCCCCGAGGCTATGCTCCCCAGCACGATGCCATGCAGCTATATCTATGGCAACACTGTGCCTGGGCTTTTGGGAGATGCCAGCATACCCATAGGTGGCATAGCTGGTGACCAGCAAGCCGCCCTTTTTGGGCAGGCGTGCTATCAGACCGGTATGGCAAAGAACACTTACGGTACAGGCTCATTCATCCTGCTCAACACAGGCAACAAGTTGGTGCTATCACAAAGAGGACTGCTCACCACCATAGCCTGGGGGCTAGGTAAAGAGGTCACCTATGCTATGGAGGGCAGCATCTTCATAACTGGTGCTGCCGTTCAATGGCTCAGGGACGGGTTGAAGATCATCTCCACCGCAGCCGAAAGCGAGACCTTAGCACGCTCGGTTACAGACAATGGCGGTGTCTATTTCGTCCCTGCCTTTGTCGGTCTCGGCGCCCCTTACTGGGACATGTATGCCCGCGGCACCATTGTGGGGCTCACCCGTGGCACCACCACAGGGCACATCGCCAGAGCCACTTTGGAGGCAATCGCCTATCAAGTTAGGGACGTCATCGAGACCATGACTGCCGAGACCAGGCTTAAGATACCGGTACTCCGTGTTGATGGCGGTGGCACCGCTAATAGCCTGCTCATGCAGTTTCAGGCAGACATCCTCGGCATACCCATCCAGCAGGCTGCAGTCGCCGAGACCACAGCAATGGGCGCTGCCTACCTTGCCGGGCTGGCGGTTGGTTTCTGGAAAAACACCGATCAATTGGGCAAACTGTGGCAGGCAGCCAAAACATATGAACCAAAGATGTCTTCCGACCAGAGGGAAAGCCTCTACGCCGGCTGGAAACGGGCTGTAGCTCGTGCTATGGGCTGGGCAGCGAACTGAAAGAAAGGACAAACGCAGATGAAAAGGGACTTTTCCGGTCTGGACTCAGAAGAATTCGACCTCATTGTGATAGGAGGGGGTATCATCGGCTGTGGTATTGCCCGCGATGCCGCCATGCGTGGCATCAACACGCTACTTCTGGAAAAAGAGGACTTTTCCTACGGTACCACCTCCCGCTCCTCGCGCCTGATCCACGGTGGCTTACGTTACCTGAGACAACTGGAGTTCGGACTGGTCCGTCAGGACATGAGGGAAAGAGAGGTTCTGCTCAGAACAGCCCCCCACCTCGTCCACCCACTACCGTTTATCATCCCTGTAGCCCGCGCTGTGGACCGCGCAGCCCTGCCCATCGGCATGCTCCTTTACGACATACTTTCCTTCGATAAAAGCATGCCCTGGCACCATCGCCTGTCAAAGCGGGAGACGCTAGAGCTCGAGCCAGGTTTAGATATCAAAGGACTGACCGGCTCCTATCTCTACTATGACTGTCAGGTGCCCCTCGCAGAGCGGCTTTGTCTCGAGACCGCGCTCTCAGCCGCAGAAAACGGAGCCCGCGTCCTGAACCATGCCAGGATTATCAACATCCTGAAAAAAGGTGATAAGGTCTATGGAGTGGAGGTGCAGGACACCCTTAGCGGTGAAAAATATCAAGCTAAAGGAAAGCTGGTGGTGAACGCTGCCGGTCCCTGGGTGGACACCATCGCTCAAATGTTAAGCAAGGGCCTCAAGCCAATGATACGACGCACCAAGGGGATACATCTGCTCGTCCCCCAGCTTTCCAGACACGCTGTGGTCTGCTTCGCCCACAGTGATAGGCGCCTTTTCTTCGTCATCCCTTGGCAGGGCTATTCGCTTGTCGGGACGACTGATACAGACTACTCCGGTGACTGCGACACCGTGCATGCCGAAGCCGCTGACGTAGCTTACCTTGTATCGGAAGCGCAGCGGACATTCCCTTCTATTAACAAGGACGACATCTGGTATACCACTGCTGGGATCAGGGCACTTGCCGGAGACCAGTCCAAAAAGGCTTCAGATATCAGCCGGGCACACAAAATCGTCGACCATGAGCAAAAACATGGCATCAGCGGCTTTATCTCAGTGCTCGGCGGCAAGATCACCGGCTATCGGGCTATAGCTGAAGAGGTCGTTGATTTGATATGCCGCAAACTGAGGTTAAAAGCTGTCTGCCGCACAGCAGAAACACCCCTGCCCGGAGCACCAAAAGTAACAGAGGAAAGGATAAAACAAGTTGCTCAGGAGAGCGGCCTAACCATCGAAACGGTAGCCCACCTCGCAGCCCTTTACGGCTCGCGCTTCCTTAAAATCGTCTCGCTTGCCGCCAGTAGCGAACAGGCACGCCAGCGTATTTGCCCCCATTGCCCCGATATCCTAGCACAGGTGGAATATAGCGTGAAGGAGGAAGCTGCCCTAACCCTTAGCGACTTCCTCCTGCGCCGCAGCGATGTCGGCCTCGCTCCCTGCCAGGGACTGGATGCCGTGGAGACCGTGGCTAGAGAGATGGCACGCCTCATCGGCTGGAGCCGCGAGGAAGAACAAAAGCAGAGGGAACTTTACCATCAGCAGATAGCCTTGAACTTACTGTTCAAAGTCGGGTAGCCCATCCCGGTGCTGCAGCATCAGGATAACTGACTCCGCATAGAAGGCGGAGGGACTCCCTTACGGAGCCCCTCCTTGACACAAAGGGACACAGGCCCCTTTATGACTTCAAAATCTCCATCGCCTCCTCGCGGTAAGCGTCCATAAGGTATGGAATCCCGGTGACCTTGGCGCATTCCTCGGTCAAGGACATAAGCTCACGACGGGTAATTGCCGCTATGCTAAAGCACCTGGCACCAGCCATCAACTGCTGCAGACCAACTTTTATCTTGTCAACATAGCTGAATATGCCGATGGCGCCCCAAGGGATATTCTTCATCTCATCTGCGCCCACTATCTTCTTCACCTCCTCCCAGCAGACGAAAATCTCCTCCGGGGTCGAGCCGAACTGTCCTACAGTATTAGGTAGCTTACCCTCTTGTAGCCACTGGCGGATATTCTTACCCACCATCCCGGGGATCATCAGCGCCCTTCCCATACATACAGCTTTGGTGAACGGTGAACCCAGAGCCAGTGCCTTGAACACCCCGTCCTCGCTGCTGAAACCACCAGCAAAAGCCATGTCCGGCGGCCTTTCACCACGGTCTGCCAATATCTTGGCGAACTGATAAGCCGCAGCGTGCAAGTATAGGCTGGGTATGCCCCACTCCTCCATCATCCGCCACGGGCTCATGCCCGTACCACCGGGAGCACCATCTATAGTGAGCAGGTCTATCTTTGCCTTCGAACCCCACTTGATCGCCATCGCCAGCTCCCGCAAACTGTAAGCCCCGGTCTTCAAGGTGATGCGTTTGAAACCCAGCTTACGTAGTCGCTCCACCTCAGCAAAAAAGCCCTCCTCGCTGATAAAGCCCAGCCTGCTGTGCCGCTCAAACTCCTTAAGGGCACCAGCTTTGAACGCGGCCTGATTCACTGGGTCTGACGGGTCTGGGGTGATAATGTAACCACGCCGCTGCAGTTCCAGAGCCCTCTCCAGCGTACTGACCTTTATCTCACCGCCGATGCTCTTGGCACCCTGTCCCCACTTGAGCTCGATCGTAGTGATGCCATGCTTGTTCAGTATGTACTCGGCAACCCCGAGCCGCGTGTCCTCCACGTTCATCTGCACCAATATCTCACCCCAGCCCTGGTAATAGCGCCTGTAGGTCTCAATACGTCTGTCCATGTCTGGCGCTGACTTGACCTTACCCTTTGAATCAAGCTCAAGCCGCGGGTCAATGCCACAGACATTCTCACCGCACACTATTGTTATCCCGCTGATGGCGGCGCCAACAGCGAAATGCTCCCAGTTCTTCCGTGCTATCTCCGTTGAGCCCAACGCGCCAGTGAAGATGGGCACCTTCATCTTCACCTTGATGTCCCAGCCGTACTCCGTCTCCGTGCTCACTTTGGGGAAAATGGCTGTGTCAGGACTCGCCTCCGTTCCCAACGGCAGCCCTCTGGCACCCATGGCATATCCCTGAATATTGAGGTGGGAATAGTCAATTGGATAGTCCTTGTCTCCGCCAGCCGTGATCTCCCCGAATGGACCTGGATAGATCAGCTCCCTGCCCCGGAAACTGGCTTTGAAGACCTCACAGTTCCCGGTACAGCCATCCAGACACCTGGTGCACAGACCACTCATTGGCACCACGCTTCGAGAGCGGTTGGCTGTCCTCGTCGCTTCATTAGCATTTGGTCTCTGTAAATTCATTGCTTGACTCTCCTTTCATAAAACATTTCCTTTCTAAAGTCCATCCCTTTCTCGCGAATGGACTCTATATCCGTACCTTTACCCCCCTTTCTCGCAGGTATCTCTTCGCCTCCGCTATGGAAATTTCACCGAAGTGAAACACCGAAGCCGCCAGTACAGCAGCTGCCCTGCCTATCACCACCGCCTCGTACAAATGCTCCAGCTTCCCAGCACCACCGGAAGCCACCACAGGTATGCTCACCGCCTCAGCAACCGCTCTGGTCATCTCCAGATCGTAACCTTCCTTGGTACCATCGGCGTCCTTGCTAGTGAGCAGTATCTCCCCCACACCCAGCTTCTCCACCTGCCTTGCCCACTCCACAATATCTAGACCTGTTGCCTCCATACCACTTTTCACCACCACCTCTAGCCTCGGCCTCCCGCTGCCAGGCGAGTTCTTGACGCCGTCTATTGCTACCACCAATCTTTCCTTTCCAAATTGTTGCGCCGCTTTCTTTACCAACTCGGGGTCTCTCACCGCCGCCGTATTGATGGAAACCTTGGTTACACCGATATCAAATAACTCCTTCATATCACCAATGTTCCTGATCCCACCACCAACGGCGAAGGGCACGGTCACTTTCTCCGCCACCTTTCTCACCCACTCCAGTCGTGTCCCCCTCCCCTCGGCACTCGCCATGATATCGAGGAACACCAGCTCATCAGCCCCCTCCCGGCAATAAGCCTCAGCCGCCTCCACCGGGTCACGCGCGTCTCTCAAATTCACAAACTTCACCCCCTTGACCACTCTGCCATCCTTCACATCCAAACAGGGTATTACTCTTACATACTCCATTTCAGCATGTCTCCTTTCATAATAAATCCCAGAAACTGACCAGTTGCCCGTACTCTATAACAGTGCTCATGGCATGGTTCTCCGCCTCTAGCCCCGCTTCTTCAGCAGCGGCAACAGGGTTCAATCCGCCAAGAAGCACCATGCCTATCTTGTTCACCTCGACTGGTATCTCGCACACCGGCTCAGTCACCTTCCCTACAACAAGCAGCCCACCCAACCCTACCGTTTTAAGTTTAGCTATTACTTGCTCCACAAGAGAACGGCAAACAGCCGGTACCTCGCGGAAATTAGCCAGTATCTTCCCATTGCCAGTCCTTGCCACATTTCTTACAGAAGTCATCTTCGCCCTGATGAACACTTCGGAAGGGTCCATAGATGAGCCAGCATAATGTATCAGCTCCACAAAACGCACCGGTGAATTATTGCGCATCTCAACAATGCCACCGAACCGCGAGTCCATAGGGACACCGGCTTTAAGCAACGTGCCGTTTATTACTATGCTACACACCGTTGCCAGTCCCACCTTCCCTGGCGGCACCACCAGCCCACCCAGCCGCTCGCCTTCCCTGGCAATCGCCACCCTGTCGCTAACGCAGAGGCCTGCGGCAAAAGCCGGCTTCATCGCCTGGAGCGCCCTCTCAAACTTGCTTTTGGAGAAAAACGAGACGTTCACCGGCACCGCACCGCTTCGGCTGTCAGGGTCAAAAGTCGTACGGAAAGCAAGCAGTTCGATCTTGGTTATGGCAAACCCCACCTTGTCCCTGACTAGCGCGGTACTCAGCTCCTCCCGCCCCATCTCAGTTATCACCCGTCCATCTCTACTGACCAGCCGCGTGAGCCCCCTCTCATCCATAAATTTCAGGTGGTACCTCACCGCCCTCTCCCCCAGAGAAATGCCATAGTCCAGCAGCTTGCGGCTAATCACCCTCGCCCCCAGCGGCTCGCGGGCATCTTCCAGCACCTTCAGTATCAGGAGCTCCTTTCTTTCCCCCGTCTGTGCCTCAAATCCAACCATCGTACCTTAGTCCTGTTCCCTTGTTAGGCAGTAGGAAACCGTTTGCCTATTATAACACCAAAATCCATTTTGTCAACCCCAAGACAGCTCTTTTTCAAATTGTGTGGAAACAGCTACGAGATAGTACGGACATCAGGGGCATCTTCCTCCAGTACACCTCCAGGTTCTTGAGTCCGTAGGAAATCCGTTTTAGCATCTTAATCTTGGTATCACAGCCTTCGGTGAAGCCATTGGTGTTGTTATCAAAGTGATTCAGTATCGGCTCTTTCCAGTACCTGAGTACATTTCTCCACCTGATTAGTTCAGCACCATCCGCTGTCCTTAGAGTGATGATGTTCTCCAGAAGCCTGGCTGCTTCCGATCTACCCGGCTGGTGGTAAAGCTTTCTTATCTTCTCCTTAGCCCAATAGAAGCCCTTAAGCTAAAGAGTACCTATCCAGAAACTTGTCTATCTCTTCTTCTCTTTTCTCTCTACTTAGCTTTTCCCTGCCCACCAGGAATATCTTCTTGGGAATCTTGACCTTTCTCCTGCCATGTACATCTTGCTCTATTCCCCCAGCTTCATCCATTCCCCTGCTATCGTCGGCAATATCCCAGGGAACCTTGGCGAGAAACCCCTTCAAGGTAGCTATGTGAGCATCTCCGCGAACCCCTAACACTCTCCTCCAGCTCCGACGAAGCCCAGACTTTACTCTCAGACCTCCGCATCGAGAAGACGGCGCAGGGCACCATAGTTTATCCCCATCTTCTTTCTCATCTGGCTGAAGTCCATATGCCTCAGTTTTAGCTTGTCTGGTGAGCCTGAAA
>CALJTV010000017.1 GCA_937975645.1 uncultured Dehalococcoidia bacterium
CTATTACCATGGCAGAAGATATATAATACGATAAGACCACATCAATCGCTGGGTTACCTGACACCACTTAAATTTCTAGAGCAGTGGAAACAAAATCAAAGAGAGGAGGTAAGGTGTCACTAATCTACTGGACGAGTACACAGCCTTTACAGGAGCCACGGCTCAGGATATAATTTGTCGACTGTGCGTGCAATGAGTAGGGATGTCTGCGATCTGCTCACAAATATCTCTGCTGTGCTATCGAAGCGAGGTTGCCCAGCCTACCTCGTCGGTGGTTGTGTCCGTGACTGGTTGCTGGGTAGAGAGACCGTCGACATCGATATCGTGTTGCATGGGGACTGCCAGAACACGGTTGCCGATATAGCGAGAGCTATTGGTGGTAAGGCGTTCCTATTGGACGATGTCAATAGAGTATTCAGGTTGATAGTCGACAGGGATGGGAAACAGTGGCACCTAGACTTCACCTCTTTCTCCGGTAGCATTGAAGACGACTTGGCGAGACGGGATTTCACCATAAACGCTATGGCCGTCGGGCTGCCAGAGTTTATCTCTCATGGTGTTGTGGATGTTATTGACCTTTTTTCAGGCAGAGCCGACTTGATGGCTAGAGTAGTGCGGGCTGTTAGTCCAGAAGTGTTTGAAAGGGATGCAGCCCGATTGCTCAGGGCAGTAAGGCTAGCACATGAGCTCGGGTTTGTAATAGAGCCGAATACTGAGGGCTTAATTCGTAAGGATCACAAATTAGTGGCACTGGTACCAGGGGAACGTATCAGGGAAGAGCTGCTGCGGATGATCGCCTTGCCAGGGAGTGGCGATTTGATAAGGTATATGGACAGCTTAGGTCTGCTGACCCAGGTCTTTCCCGAAATTGAGTTGATGAAGGGCGTAGGACAACCTAAAGAGCATTGCTGGGATGTTTTTAGACATTCGATAGAGACGGTGGCGGCGGTGGAATTTTTGCTGGGTGAGTCCCACTGGGAATACGGTAGTGATGAGCTGTTAGCTGAAGTATTCTGGTCTGAAGAATTGAGGGCATATTTTGCTACAGAGGTGTCCAGTGGAAGTACCAGACGGCTGCTGCTTAAGCTGGCAGGACTGTTGCATGATATAGCCAAACCGGCAACAAAGACGGTTGATAAGGCAGGTAGGATACGCTTTTTGGGTCACACGAAACAGGGCGCCGCTATGGCAGCTTCGGCACTGGAGCGGCTGAGGTTCAGTAATCGAGAGGTGCGTTTGGTGGAAAACTTGGTTTACAACCACTTGAGGCCGGTGCAGATGGCGAACGAGGGTTTGCCTTCCAGTAGGGCTATCTACCGCTTTTTCCGTGATACAGAAGGGGCAGGGGTTGATGTACTCTTCTTGGCTCTGGCTGATTTTTTGGCTACGCAGGGACCGCGGCTTGATATTGAAGAGTGGAAGCGACATAATCGACTGATCCGCTATATATTGAATGAGCATCGCAGACAGCAGAGTGTAGTGTTGCCAGCAAAAGTGGTGGACGGGCACGAACTGATGAGAATTTTTGGATTGAAGCCGGGCAAGCTTATCGGTGAGCTTTTGACTGAGGTTCGGGAAGCACAGGTAGCTGGCGATGTAACCACAAGAGAAGAAGCAATAGAACTAGTGCGTAAGAGCTTGGAAAAGAGACAGTGTGGTTCCGCTTGTTAGTTAAGCACCAAAAGCGAAGACGATGTATTCTTACATGACTAGCTGTTCGGGGAGAAAACATGACGCGCGGTAGTATTCTTGTGCTCTTGTTCATACTGGTGCTTTTTGCTTTTGGACTTTGGGTGTTGCTCCCGATGGACAGCGAGAAGCTTGGGAGACACGGGCTTGTTCTGGGGCTTGATCTCAGGGGTGGTAGTCATCTAGTCTACCAAGCTGATCTGTCGCTGAAAGACCCCTCGCAGAGCGATGACGATGTTATGGAGGGAGTGCTCAGCAAGATAGAGAGGCGCGTTAATGCTTATGGTGTTACTGAGCCTATAATCCAGCGGCAGGGACATGATAGGATACTGGTGCAACTTCCAGGGGTGAAAAATGTTGACGAAGCCATCAAGTTGATCGGTCAGACAGCATTGCTGGATTTCAGAGAGATGGAACTGGATGCCTCTGGCAGGCTAGTATTTGACGAGGAGGGGAAACCAAAGTGGGTGGCTATAGCCAAGGCTACTGGCAGCGATGGAGTTGAGAAGGAACTCACCGGCAAATACCTTAAGCCGAACGCCACTGTAGTTCTTAATCCACAAACTAACGAACCCGAGGTGGCTTTTGAGTGGACTGATGAGGGGGCAGTCCTCTTTGAGCAAATTACTCAGCGTAACCTTCGCAAACCACTTGGCATCTATCTTGACGGCGAGCCTATCTCGTGGCCCACTGTTCAAGCTGTGATAAAGGAGAGGGGTGTCATTACCGGGTTAAATATCGAAGAAGCGAGGATGCTTGCCATTCAACTCAACTCTGGTGCTCTTGATGTGCCGCTGAAGATCATTCAGGAGCAAAGAGTTGATGCCACGCTGGGTGCTGATTCTTTAAGGAAAAGTCTGATCGCTGGTATCATTGGTGCCGCCTTGGTGGTTTTATTTATGGTCTCGTACTATCGTGTGCCTGGAGTGGTTGCCAGCTGTGCGCTGATAGTGTATGTTGTTTTGTTGTTGACCATTTTCAAGCTAGTACCGGTGACGCTGACGCTGCCGGGGATTGCAGCTTTTATTGTGTCACTGGGCATGGCAGTTGATGCCAATGTCCTTATCT
The DNA here is from genome assembly GCA_937975645.1 of uncultured Dehalococcoidia bacterium. Lineage (GTDB taxonomy): Bacteria > Chloroflexota > Dehalococcoidia > GIF9 > UBA5629 > CALJTV01. The sequence continues at coordinate 2,758 of CALJTV010000017.1, forward strand.
TCGAACGAATGAAGGAGGAACTGAGATCAGGGCGTACCCTGGCTGCAGCAATGGAAGCGGGGTTTAAGCGTGCTTGGCCCGCGATACGCGATAGCAATATCACCACTTTTATTGCTTGTCTTATCTTATATTGGTTCGGTGGCACTTTGGGTGCCTTCATGGTGAGGGGTTTCGCCCTAGTGTTGTTCATCGGTGTTGCTTTAAGCATGTTTTCAGCTATTGTGGTGACCAGGTCGTTCTTGCGGTTGGCAGTACGGGCAGTCTCCAGTCCTGCTGCTTACGGAGTATAGTAAATGGACATAGTCGGCAAGAGGTTTTGGTTCTTTCTGATATCAGGGATAGTCATTATACCAGGTATAGTCTCGCTGGGAATATTCGGACTGAACTTGGGAGTTGATTTCAGCAGCGGCACTACCATGACTCTCCACTTTGAGCCGCCGGTCAAACAGGATGAGCTACGTGCGGCGATAATGGGTCTGGGCTATAAGGAGGCGATGATCCAGAGCATGAGCGGGGGTGAGCTGTTTGTTCGTATCAAAGAGGTATCGTTGGAAGAGCGGGAGATGTTGCTGAACGGGCTGCGGGAGAAGCTGGGGGTGGAGGTAGAATTGCGCGATGCTTATACAGTCTCTCCGCTCTTAGCTATCGAAGTTGCCCGGAACGCTCTTATCGCTGTTGTTGTTGCAGCGATATTTATGATGTTATACATCGCCTGGGCATTCCGACGCATGCCAAAACCGTTCCGCTGGGGAGTGGTAGCGGTGGTGGCATTGGCTCATGACGTCCTGGTGGTTCTGGGAATTTTCTCAATCTTAGGCTGGACCGTCGGAATCCAAGTTGATTCGTTGTTTATAACTGGCATCTTAACGGTGGTCGGCTATAGCATAAATAACATAGTGGTGGTCTTTGATAGGATCAGGGAGAACGTGAGCCGAGGTATAAGCAGGGACTTTGAAATTACCGTTAACTCGAGTATTCTGGAAACGGTAGGGCGATGTCTAAACACAAGTCTGACCACACTTCTTGTAATCGTCGCTCTTCTGCTTCTCGGTGGCGTTACACTTCGCTATTTTGTGCTGGTGCTCTTCATCGGTGTAGTTGCCGGCACTTACAACTCTATCTGTTTGGCAGGACAGTTGTTGGTGGTATGGGACAAAGGGGAATGGAGCAGATTTTTGTCCTGGGCAAGGCCAGCGAGAAAGCCAGCTTAGTGGCTTGATTTGTCCTCAAATATGGTGTATTTGTTTTAGCATTTGGAGGAAGTTGTGAAGCTGGGTGGGTTTGGTGGTTGTTATGGGTCTACCCAGAGGGTCATCGAAACTCTTGTTGCCTGAGAGGACAGCAAGTGTAGCAGCCACAGACAGGGACAAAGCTTGCAGGTGATAGCCGCCCTCAAGTGTAAGCATTAGTCTCCCTTGACAGAGCATGTCAGCCAGTGTCTTTAGTATTTCCACAAGGCGGCCAAAGCCGGACACACTTACATTCATCTGTGCCAGAGGGTCAGCCCAGTGGGCGTCATAGCCAGCGGAGACCATTATGAGTTCGGGTTCAAATCGGCGCGCTATCGGTGCCAGTATATCTTCAAAGACTGCCTGGTATTCATCATCACCCCACCCAGCCAGTAGTGGCACATTCACGGTAAAGCCCTCGCCCTGTTTGGTGCCTGTCTCATCGATGGTACCAGTGCCGGGGAACAGAGGGTACTGGTGTGTGGAGAAATAGAGCACGTGCGGGTCTGCATAAAAAGCGTCCTGTGTGCCGTTTCCATGGTGGACATCAAAATCGACGATAAGAATGCGTTTAATGTCAAAGTTTGCCAGAGCATATTTGGCGGCTATAGCGATGTTGTTGAGCAAGCAGAAGCCCATAGCTTGCCAGCAGGTAGCATGGTGTCCCGGTGGTCTGACCAATGCAAAAGCGCAGTCGACCTGCCGGTTCAATATTGCATCAACAGCTGTGATGGCACCACCGGCGGCGTAGATTGCTGCCTCATACGAGCGTGGCGATGTCACCGTGTCTGGATCTAGCCAGCCGCCACCTTTGCTTACTTGTTCCCTAAGGTAAAGTATGTACTCTTTGGCGTGGACAGCGCAGATCTCTTCTAGTGTGGCAGGGCGGGGCGAGATGTTGTAGAGCCTGTCTTTGAAAGCTTCTTGGATGTAGGCGGTGGTCGCAATCAACCGTTGGACATTCTCAACATGCTCTCCTGTGTCGTGCTCCAAGTAGATGGGATGGTAGATTATACCTACTCTGGTAGCCACTGCTTAAACCTTGTCCAGTTTTTGATATACAGGGCCCGGCTAATGATAGCAAAGGGTGTCTCGGGCAGGCAAATTATCCTGCTTTTAGCAGCTTTTTATGCCTATTGTTTTCAGGGATGATGGGGTGGTAAACTTTAGCCGTTTTCGAGATAGAGAAAGATATGAAAGCAAGTATGTCCCTATTTTCTATAGAAAAAGCAGCCTCGGCCGTGCTCGTCGGAGTGGTTGTAGGACTTATAGCCCTTAAAATCGTAGTAGGTCTGATAAGTGGCAGCATAAGCGTATTCGCCCAGGCGACGGACAGCCTTCTCGACCTTTTTGCCGGTGTGCTTACTTTTGTTGCCATTCGTATTGCTATCAAGCCTGCTGATGAGGAACATCCTTTTGGTCATGGTAAAGTTGAGGATGTTGTCGGTGTGGTGCAGGGAGTGCTTATCTTTATTGCCGCTGTAATGATAACCTACAGTTCTGTGCTACGCATTGTCCGAGGCAGCAGCTTGCAACTACCCGAAGCTGGTATCGGTGTCATGCTGGTTTCCGTGATAGCTAGTGTTTGTCTGTCTCGTTACCTGTTGAGAGTCTCTAAGGCAACTGGTTCGACAGTTATAGAGGCTAATGCACGCAACATACAGGGCGATGTATACTCAGCGGTTGCGGTGCTGGTCGGACTCCTATTAGTCCGTGTGACCGGGCTCACTATATTCGACCCCTTGCTAGCTATCGGTGTTGCTATGTATCTGGTGAAATTATCCTACGATACGGCGAGGAAACCATTTTTGGGGCTAGTGGATACCAGGCTTCCTCAGCCTGAGCAGGCTGTCATAGAGTCCTGTCTTGCGGCTTACGAGGGGCGTGTGGTTGGCTTTCATGAGCTGCGTACCCGTCGTGCCGGCAATCAGCGTTATATAGACCTTCACTTGGTGATGGCTAAAAACATAAGCCTGGAGCATGCCCACGAGGTGTGTGATTGGCTGGAGCGTGATATTAGATGGAAGTTGCCTCGGAGCAATATTACCATTCATGTTGAGCCTTGCGATGGCAGATGCAAACAATGTACAGTGGACTCCTCCGTATGCAAAGGCGACTCTAGGGCTAACGAAACTGTGTAAGGCTCGGCTCCCGCGGGCTGGCTCTCGGAAAGATCCGAAAGGGGTGTCAGAGAGTGGTTGCAATGGTGGCTATTTTTTATCAATATAAACTTCGCTAAGTAATGGGACTCCCTGCGCATCTACTCTATAGTTTTTGACATAGGGCTTTACTAGGAGATAGTTCTCATTGAACCAGAGGGGTAAACAAGCTGCCTCGGTCACGATCAATTCCTCAGCTTGCTGGTACAGGGAGAGCCGTATTGGCTCGTTTGGTTCGATCGCAGCTCTGTCCAGAATGGCGTCCACGTCACGGTTGGTATATTTGCCGTAATTATATTCAGCGTTACTGTGGAATAGGATTTCGAGAAAGTTCTGCGGGTCGGGATAATCAGCTATCCAGCCACTGAAAAACATGTGGTCTAATTCGTGCTTAATGTGATAAGGGAAGATTTCCGGATCAAGCTGTCTCACTATGACTTCCACGCCAAGAACGCGCTGCCAGTCGTTGATGACAGCCCCAACATATGCCGGGATATTTCCCCCGCTCCCAGAAACCGTTAAAGTGATTGGCTGCAGGTTTTCCGAGTTGCCGTATCGCGATCGGGCAATAAGCTCCTTAGCTCGGTTAGGGTCATAGTCCAAGCCTTTAATGTCTTTGTTGTAGCCTGGCATGTTCGGTGGCAGAATGCCATTTGCTTTAAGTGCCATCCCTTTTAGTATTATCCTTACAATTTTTTCCTTGTCCACAGCATGACAGAAAGCCCGGCGTACATTGATATCATCGAACGGTGGCTTGCGGGTGTTAAAGCCTATGTAGAAAAGGCTGAGTTCGGGAAATACTAAGAGTTGGTCACGGAATGGTCCGCTCTCGTCTGTTGCCCGCTCAACATAGTCTTCAAATACGGGGCTTACGTCGATCTCGCCCATTTCGTACATTGCCATCGGCATTCCCGCCAGCAGATGAAAGACAACAGTATTAAGCCGAGGAGGCTCCCGATAGAATTTATTGTTCTTTTCGAGTACGAGCAGCTCACCCTGTCGCCATTCCTTCAGTTTGAAAGGACCGGTGCCGTTAGGCTTCTGCCACCATTTACTACCTGATTCTACGTTTGTCTGATCGACCACAAAGGCGGTAGGGTATGTGAGTTTTGCCAGAAAGTAGGCTTTCGGGGCGTCTATGGTGACCTGTAGAGTGTAGTTGTCCAGGACTTTGACGCCGCTTATTTCTTTGGCTTTACCCTCCAAAACATCTCTGGCGCCGACGATGTCGCCCAAATATGTGGCTGCTGTCTGTGAACCGGTTCTTGGGTTGCAGGCTCTTTCCCAAGAGTATTTGAAGTCATGGGCAGTTACCTCTTTACCGTTGTGAAATTTTACTCCCTTGCGCAGGAAGAAGGTGTATGTCTTGCCATCCTCGCTTTTTTGCCAGTTTTCTGCTATATCCGGTGCTGGTTTTGCGTTGGCATCGAGCCTCACCAGACCACTGAATATTTGCATTACATAGATGTGTGAGTTCATTTCGCTGGAGATCGCAGGGTCAAGCGTTATCGGTCCTATATCCCAAAGGTTGAGCTCCTGTCCTGGGGTAGAGGGGGATATTTGTCCCGGGCTACAGCCAGATACAGGTAATAAAGTTGCTAGAACACATATTGATAATATGGTCAGGGATGCTAGTCGCCACCAGGGCCCTTTCATGTTTTGTTAGTTCCTCCTAGAAAACGCCTTTGGATTTCATACTGGAATAGCATGTATCGCAAATTATAATGTGGTCCAGAACCTCTATACCTATTATTTCGCCAACTTCAACAAGGCGTTTAGTTAATCTAACATCGTCTTCGGAAGGGGTTGGATCCCCCGAGGGATGGTTGTGTACGAAGATCACCGATGCGGCGCTGGATGTTATGGCTTCTTTAAAGACCTCTCTGGGGTGTACAATGCTTGCGTCCAAGCTGCCTATGGAGATGGTGTGGATGCCTATGAGGTGATTTCTAGTATTGAGAGAGAGAGCTATGAAGTGTTCCCTTTTTTTGCCCTTCAGTTTGTTCCTGACAACCTTGACCACGTCTTCTGGAGATCGAACGGTGAGTTTATCAGTATCTGTTGATTGCTCTTCCAAGCGCTTACCAAGTTCCAGCGCAGCTTTGAGTTGGGTAGCTTTGGCAAGTCCAATCCCCTTCATCTGGGTGAGCTCCTCAATGGAGGCAGAGGCAATGTTTTTGAGGTTGCCGAACTTGCTCAGTAGCTTTTGTGCGGTCAATACCACTGACTCGCCTTTGGTTCCCCTGCCGAGAACCAGAGCCAGCAACTCTTGAACGGAAAGAGCTTCTGTGCCCAATTTAACAAGCCTCTCCCGTGGCCGCTCTGAGAGCGGTAAATCGTGCACTGTAAATGCCTTTGTCATCTCACTCCTATCGGCAGCCCCAAGTAGTACAGGCTACCATAAGGTTGGGCAGCAATCTTGGTGCGATGGTCGGTCTTTTGCTCTTCATATTTGAAGCCGGGTGCAGCTCCTGTTTTGCTCATTATATATGCCTTCCATAGCCTATCAAGGACGGACTGGTCGAAGCCATAAACCGAAAACAGTGCTTCATCGACAGAGCTGCCTTCTTTCAGGAGGTGAAGAAGCTCAAGCATCTTATCTTTACCATAGCTCTGGATAAGAAACTCCACCAGGCTTTGGCTCTGTGCGTAGGATAGGTAGGCATCCTCCGGTCTTGCTGAGAACGGGCTTGAGAGGCTTCGCACGGAGAACAACCTTCCTTCCGCGGCTGCTTTCCTCAGCAGTAGGTCAAGAGAGACGTCTCTCTCCCCCTCGGCATGCATAGCTAAGCCCTCATTAAGCCAAACTGGCAGGCTCGCCCCGAAAGGGCTGAAAGTTACTTGGTGGATTACCATATGGCCAAGCTCATGTGCTATTGCTTTTTTGCCCCAGTTGAGCTGGTTCACCGGGACACCAATTGCGATGATGCCGAACTCGGGGAAGGCAACCCCACCAGTCCATTCGCGTGGGAATATCATTGCTGCTCTCAGATCTTGAGGGCTGGCATAGATATAAATACGAACCGGTCTTTCCAAACGGGCGCCCGTGTCTGCGTAAAGCCTATCCAGAGCCTGACTGCAGGCAGCAAGTAGTTCGCTCGCGAAAGACTGGTTGCCCCTGTACCAGAAAAGACTTATCTGACCTTCGGTAAGATTCTGCCATGAGTAGCGGGTATCTTGAAACTGCAGCGTATATTTGTCTGTGATCAAGTTGACACCTTTTTGATTTTCGATGATCCACCAGTAATGGATGGTAGCCCCCATCGGTAGAGCGGCTTTCCTCATATCCCAGCTCCACCTTGCTTCTACTTTTGGGGAGGGTATAAAATCTGGCCAGGCTTCGCTGATAACAGGTGCATAGTTCATTCTTTCCACTTCATACTGAAGCCTGATCTTGGTGATATCGGTCTGGCTCTGGACTTTGACCTTGAAGACCAGCGATGATGGGAAAACTGTCTCGGTAGCAGATTCGACCAGTGTTATCTGGTCTGTTTGTTGCTGGGCTGTGATTGAGATAGGCGATGCGATTAAGATGATGAGACCAAGAAATGGGAGCATATGTCTAATCATTTTCTTTCTCCAGTATGTGGTGCAGGTACGCTGTAATAAACTCGTCCAGTTCTCCATCGAGTACAGAGGTGGCATCACCGGTCTCATAACCCGTGCGATGGTCCTTCACCATTTTGTAGGGGTGGAGGACATAACTCCGGATCTGGTTGCCCCAGCCAGCTTCGATTCGCGCTCCCTTTAGCTTGGCTCTTTCTGCCTCTCTTTTCGCCTGTTCAAGCTGGAAGAGACGTGCGTAGAGAACTTTCAACGCATTTTCCTTATTCTGATATTGGGAGCGCTCACTTTGGCAGCTCACTACCGTACCGGTAGGGATATGGGTTATCCTGACAGCACTACTTGTCTTTTGCATATGCTGTCCGCCTGGTCCGCTGGAGCGGAATGTCTCGATCTTTAGGTCAGCGGGATCGATCTTGATATCTATTTCCTTCTCGACCTCAGGCAAGACCTCGACCAGTACAAAGGAGGTGTGCCTGGCACGGTCGGCATCGAACGGTGAAATGCGGACGAGTCGATGCACACCGTGCTCAGACTTGAGGTAGCCGTAAGCATATTCTCCCTTTACTTCAACAGTAACGCTCTTAATCCCGGCTTCGTCTCCCGGAGATATATCAAGTATCTCTGTCTGATAGCCACGGCGTTCTGCCCACCTTGTATACATCCTCAATAGCATTTCTGCCCAGTCTTGGGCTTCTGTGCCACCCGCCCCGGCGTGAATACTTAAAATAGCATCCCTGTGATCGTGTTCACCATCCAGGAGCAGTCTTGTTTCCAGGTTCTTCAGTTGGGAGGCTAGCTCTGCTGTTTCTCTCCTCACATCATCTGCTGCGGAAGCATCATTTTCTTCGATGATCAGTTCCACCATCTCAAGGAGATCGTTGATCCTCTTTTCCAGGCCACGCCAAGTGCCAACTATCTCCTTAAGTTCACTAAGCTGACGCATGATGGACTGGGCTTTGCTCGGGTCGAGCCAGAAGCCGGGCTGAGCTGCTTGTGTTTCAAGCTTGGAGATCTCCTTTTCCTTGACAGCTATGTCAAAGGCGCTCCATTAAATCGGTTATCCTTTGTCGCATGGCTTCTAAGGATTCTTTTGTCTCCTGCATGTCCACTCTCAACCTCCAATTTTCCGTTCTGTCCTGTATTTAGCTGATAATTGTTCAGTCGAAAAACCTCTCTTGATATCCAGATTGTGTGGCGGGCAACTTCTTTCCGCTAGCGACAAGGTGGGCGAGGCGGGATGGTTCCGGTAAGCGATGGTTCTGGCAGCATTTCAGTATCCATTCTATCGCCGAGCGCAGGTCGACCTTGTGTCCTATTGACACGTAGACCGGCGTGGTGCTGGTTTTAGTGCGCAGAGCGACGCCGATAACTTCGTCTTTATCCACCAGCTCGGTATAGCTGCCAGTCTGGTCACCGAGAGCTCCGCATGTCCCGCAAAGGCGAGATTTGGCACAGCCTATAGTAGGAATATCAAGCAGCAAGCCCAGGTGTGAGGCGATGCCAAATCTTCTGGGATGAGCAATTCCCTGGCCGTCCACAACCAGTAGGTCCGGGGTGATGGAAAGCTTCTGCCAGGCAGCGAGCACCAGCGGCGATTCCCTGAACGATAGTAGCCCCGGTATATATGGGAAATTAGGTCGCCCTTGCGTTTCTTTGATCTCAACTATCTGGAATTCAGGGTAAGTGAGCACAACTACGGCAGCTCGAGCTACGCCAGAAGAATCGGGCGCCGAGATATCTGCACCAGCGATGAATCTAGGATTTGAAAGCTTGCTATCTCGACATACTCGGGATGCCAGCTCGAGCTGGAGTTTTTCGGCTTCTGCAACTGTCAATTGCCAGCTGTGTAGTTCATGTACTTTTGGCATGGCACGTCTTGTGGTGCTATTTGGTCAGTAGACTGTGCCGTAATTATAGAACGGTTTGTAGCGCAGAAGCAATATACAGGATCCGGCTATTGTGCTTGTGAACAAGCGGTGAATCCTGAGGTAGCTTGACATTTTCACAGCAACAAACTAGCATTGAAGCATGACTAAAGGTGGGACGGTAAGGTGGGCGAAGCTGATATCGAACGTCTGATAGAAAGAGCCGCTACTTTAATATGCGAAGCAGCGCGTATTGTTGTCTTTACGGGGGCTGGTGTAAGCACAGAGTCCGGTATTCCCGATTTTCGCAGCCCCGGGGGCATCTGGAGTAAGTTCGATCCAGATGACTTCACCATCCAGAAGTTCCTCCAAAGCCGTAAGGCCCGGGAGACGCAGTGGCGGTTGCTGGCTGAGGGTAGCCTTCTGAAGGAAGTTGAACCAAATCCTGCCCACTATGCCATTGCCGAGCTGGAGAGGATTGGCAAACTGTCGTGTGTGATAACTCAAAATGTGGACAATCTGCACCAGAGAGCTGGAAATTCTCCACAGAAAGTGTTCGAACTCCATGGGAATATGCGGTGGGTGCGGTGTTTGGGGTGCAATGTACGCTTCCCTATTGAGGAGGTGCTGAAGCGGGTGGCGATGGAAACGGTGCCGGATTGTACTCTGTGCCATGGTATATTGAAGCCGGACGCTGTGTTTTTTGGTGAGGCGCTTCCTCAGGCAGTATTGAGTGCCGCCACATCGTATTCACGAAATTGTGACCTGTTTGTTGTGGTTGGCTCTACACTGGTCGTCTATCCTGCGGCTTATATGCCAATGTATGCTGTCGAATCAGGAGCCAAACTGGTCATTATCAATCTGACGCCAACGCCTATGGACACTTGTGCCAGTGTAGTCATAAGGGCTAGGGCAGGGGAGGTAATGCCCAAGATAGTTGAAAGGGTGAAGAGCAACTTGGCGGAAACATAGTGCAGAAATATCAGACCGGCTTTTTGCCCGTAGAGGTGAATCTTTGCAAGGTATGAAGCAGGTTTTAAGGATGTTGTTCGTGAGGGGTGAATAGATGGTCGGGGGTAAAAGACATGAATAAGTTGGATAAATTGGTGGCAATTGCTGTAGTCATTGGATTGATATTTATGGTTGCCCTTGCTAGCTGCTTGCCGGTTGCGAGGTCAAACCTGTCTGGAAACCAGCCACCCACTGCCGTTATAGATTCGGTTGCACCTACCGAAGTAGCTTATGGAGACCGGGTGACTTTTGTTGGCCACGGGGTAGACGCTGATGGTGATATAGTGGCATATGTCTGGAAATCAAGTATTGACGGGGAGCTGAGCACATCAGCCAATTTTGAGACATCTTCGTTGTCTCAAGGGACTCACACTATTTGGTTCAAAGTGCAGGATGATAAGGGCGTGTGGTCGGCAGAGTTACCTGTAGTGGTGATGGTTGTGCCCCAGGGCGTCTTTAAACCGAGGATAAAAGCGTTTACGGCAGAACCATCGGTTATTACCGAGGGCAGTTCCTCTGTGTTGAGCTGGAGTGTGTCTGGTGCCAGTGTGGTCACTATTGACCCGGGAATGGGCAATGTTCCAGCAGTCGGTTCGCGGGTAATATCGCCGACAAGAACGACGACTTATCTATTGATGGCGAGTAATGATGCTGGCGCTGTAAGCGCGACGGTACAGGTGGCAGTGACATCTGCGTCACTACTACGCAGACTGGAGCTATACTCAGTAGTTGGGGAGGAAGGGCAGGTAAGAAGAGACGGATATGTTGAGCAAGAGCCTCAGGTGGGCGATACTAAGAATGGCACGCCAGTGCAGGCTTTCTTAAGTTTCGATATTTCAATGATCCCGGAGCGGGCTATCATCAAGGCAGCTTACCTTGATCTAACTGCGGCATCAACCTTTGGCGAGCCTTTTAGAAATTTAGGTATGCTGCGTGCTTACGAGTGCCGCTACGGTACTCTGAGCAGCAAAAATTTTGTCGTTAGTCCAAGCGAGGGTGTGCCATTGCACAGTTTCAGCTTCCTTATTGATGAGCCAGTTACCTCGAGTCTGTTGGTGTCGGCTATTCAGAATAGGGTTAAAGAGGGCAGCACACGTTTTCAGTTGCGCCTCCAGTTCGATAAGCCGTATTTCTACAACAACCAGGGTGACTATGTGGCATTCTGGGAGGGTAAATCGAGGCTGCTCATTGAATATCAAGAATAACATGGTCGTTTCGAGGTTCTAAGGAGGTGTATGAATGAAGAAATCGTTAGCATCGGCGCTGGCAATTTTGATGCTTTCCCTTGCAGCCTGTGCACCGGTGACTCCTACTGTTGTCGAGAAACAACCGCCGGTGGTCAATTCGTTTGATGCTGACCCGGCGGGCATATTCCAGGGTGAATCGGCAACACTGTCGTGGAATGTCTCCGGAGCGACGAAAGTGAGCATAGAGCCAGATGTTGGTAATGTGGCACTAACTGGCAGGAGGGTGGTGTCTCCTACCACAACCACTACTTACACTTTGACTGCTGTTAACGAAGCGGGTACGGTGACTGCTACCGCTCGAGTGGTGGTTGCTGTAGCACCTCCAGCTCCACCACCGCCAGCCAGCCTGCCGGTCATCAATTCATTCGCAGCAAGCCCCGGCAGCATATCTTCTGGCGGCTCTTCGACGCTAAGTTGGAATGTATCCAATGCTACTTCGGTCATCATTGATGGTGGGGTTGGTAATGTTGGTCTTTCTGGGAGCACAACTGTGTCCCCTGCAGCAACTACCACGTATACTCTGACTGCAAGCAATACTGCCGGAAGCGTCACTGCTATTACCCAGGTGGTAGTGACGATACCTTCCCCGCCTGCGGACACCACGCCGCCTTCGGTGCCAGTGTTGGCTTCTCCCTCAGCCGGTGCTGTGTTGCCGCAGAAAACGGTGCCTTGGTCGTTCAACTGGTCTGTCTCCTCTGACCCCGAGAGTGGAGTTAAGCAGTACCATATACAAGTGTACCGCGCGGGGCAGGTACCGTTTATTGACGAGTATACCCCAGCAACCAGCTATTCCAGGACGGTGGAGGTTGCTTACGGTTATCTATCCAACTGGCGGTGGAGAGTCAGGGCACAGAACAATGTCGGGTTGTGGAGCGCATGGTCGGCGGAGCGAAGTTTCACGGTAGAGCCCAGGGTAGCGTATGATTTTATAGAGAAAGCGCCGACGGCTTACTGGTGGAGCATGCCGGGGGAGCAACTACCGTTTCCCGGGAGCCTTAATGATGACCGTGGCTTTGCCTGCTATAGAACCAACATAAAGCTCAGTGATGGTGTTACCTACAGCAAGGTGCTGGAGACCCATCCAAGGTGGGTGGATAACGGCTGGATAAGCGGGAAGTATTCAGGTGTATATATACCAGCAGGGGCTAAGTTAAAGGTGAAGATGGGTATCATCAGCGGCGGCACGGCTGGCAAGGTTAAATTCAGGGCAAATAAGCTGGGTGAGGTTGCGGCGTTGGATCTCGTGATCGCCTACGGCGATGGGGTCAAGGAAGCTGAAATTGACCTTGGTACCTATGCTGGGCAGACGGTTGATTTTGTTATCGGAGTAAGCACAGAAGGCAGCTCGGCTCAAGACTGGGCAGCTTGGGTGGAAGCGCGAATAGTCTATTAGAGTACTAACAGTAAGCTAGATTTTTTCGAGATCGAAACGGTAGTTTTCGATAACTGGGTTTGCCAACAGTTTGCGGCACATTTCGTCAGTCAGGCTGCGAGCCTTTTCGAGGTCGTCTTGTTCCAGCCTTATTTCTATGTATTTACCGGCGCGGACATCTTCCACAGTGGTAAAGCCAAGGTTATGCAGGGCACCTTTGATGGTCAGTCCCTGTGGGTCGTTAACGGTGGGCTTGAGGGTGATGTAGACTTTGGCTAGGTACATTTCAGTCTCTCCCCGGTCAGGCGCTCGTAGGCTTGTATATATCTCCTGGTGGTAGCTTCGATGACTTCCTGGGGTAACATCGGCGCCGGCGGCTCCTTGTTCCAGCCTGACTGGACAAGCCAGTCGCGCACTGGTTGCTTGTCAAAGCTTGGTTGGGCCTGGCCGACCTTATATAGGGCGGCATCCCAGAACCGGCTGGAGTCCGGCGTGAGCAATTCATCGATCAGGATCAACCCGTTGTCGGCAAAGCCGAACTCAAATTTGGTATCAGCGATTATGATCCCGCGTTTCAGAGCAAAGTCTCTGGCAAATTTATAGATAGTAAGGCTTTTTTCTTCAAGCTCTAGAGCAATCTCTTTTCCTACAAGATTTTGAAATCCATTCTTGGTCAGCGGCTGGTCATGGCCGCTTTCAGCTTTTGTTGTCGGAGTAAATATGGGCTCGGCAAGCTCCTGGCTTTCTCTGAGTCCCGAGGGTTGCTTTATACCGCATATGGTTCCGGAATTCGTGTACTCAGCCCAGGCTGAGCCTGCAAGGTATCCGCGGACAACACATTCCACTGGGATGCGTTCAGCCTTGGTGACCACCATTGACCTCCCGATCAGGTAATCAGGGAGGCTTGTCTCGCCGGGAATAAACTTTTCCAAGTCTTGGATGTCTTCCACTGGTTCTATTAAGTGGTTAAATACTATATGGCTTGTCTTGCGGAACCAGAAACAGGAGAGCTGGTTCAGTACTAGACCCTTATGTGGTATAGCACAGGGCAGCACCACATCGAAGGCTGAGATGCGGTCTGTGCATATGATTAGCAGCTTATCTCCAAGATCGTAGGTATCGCGAACCTTACCCCTGCAGAATAGAGGGACTGGTAGGTTTGTTTCAAATAGGGTAGATGATATGCTGCCCATCCGTCGTTTCGCCCTCTAAAGCGCTCTGGGTGCCAGTTCTTCACCCGGTGCGTCGGTAGTCTTTCCCTTTTCAGTCAAGCCTAGCCGCTCAAATATGGTGTCAACATGTCTCACAAAGTAACTATAATCAAAAAGGGCTTCCAGCTCGCTTACAGAGAGGTGTTCTGTCACCTCCCTATCAGCTTTAAGTAGACCAAGGAAGCTGGTCTGTTCCTTCCATGCTTTCATGGCGTTTCGTTGTACTATTTGGTAAGCTTTTTGGCGGCTCAAGCCTTTGTCTATCAGTGCCAGCAGAACGCGCTGTGAGAAGACGAGCCCCTGGGTTAGCTCCAGATTGCGGCGCATATTTTCTGGATATACCTGCAATCCCTGCATTATTAAAGTGAAAATGTTGAGGATATAGTCCAGCACCAGGCAGGAATCAGGGAGGATTATGCGCTCGGTGGAAGAATGGCTGATATCACGTTCGTGCCACAGTGCGATGTTTTCTAGAGAGGTGAGGGCGTAACCCCTGACCAAACGTGCCAGCCCGCAGATGCGCTCGCAAAGTTCTGGATTGCGTTTGTGGGGCATGGCTGACGAACCTGTTTGCCCTGGGGAGAACGGCTCTTCTGTTTCGAGGATCTCGGTTCGTTGTAGGCTCCTAATTTCGGTGGCGAACTTTTCCAGCGAGCCGGCGATGATGGCAAGCGTGGTGACGAAGTGGGCATGCCGGTCGCGCTGGACGATCTGGTTGGAAATCGGGGCGGGAGCCAGCCCCAGCTTGTCACAGGCTATCTCTTCCACCTCTGGCGGCACGGTAGCATAAGTGCCCACGGCACCGGAAATCTTGCCAACGCTTATCATCTTTTCTGCCTCTGTAAGGCGACCGTAGTTGCGTTTCATCTCCTGCGCCCACAAGGCAAGTTTGAGTCCAAAAGTTATTGGCTCGGCATGGACACCGTGGGTTCTTCCTATCATGAGGGTTGTCTTGTGTTCGATAGCTTTGTCTTCTAGTACCGCGATCAACTTTGTGATGTCGTCTGCCAATAGCTTTGTTGCCTCTTTCAACTGGAGGTTGAGTGCTGTGTCCATTATGTCTGAAGACGTCAGCCCGAGGTGTATAAACCGGGACTCCTCACCAAGACTCTCGCTGACAGCTTGGAGAAAAGCGGTCATGTCATGGTGAGTGACTTTAAGAATTTCACTGATACGTTCCAGCTTGTAGGTGGCTGTTTTGATTTTAGGAATTGCTTCTTTGGGTATTACACCCATCTCTGCCCAAGCTTCGCAGACAGCTATTTCTACCTGAAGCCATTTATCGAATTTGTTTTCTTCAGACCAGACCCTCTTCATTTCTGGGCGAGAGTAACGCTCTATCATTGGCATCTCTTTCGTAGAGCTATCGTTTAAAAACAGGTGTACTAATTTGTTTCACCTAGTTTTCTCCTGTATTCTTCAAAAGCCTCTCTTATTTCTGGATATTTGAGGGCGAGTATCTGTGCTGCCAGCAGTGCTGCGTTCTTAGCGCCCGGAGTGCCGATACCAACGCAGGCAACTGGCACCCCGGCAGGCATTTGCACAATAGAGAGGAGTGAGTCTATTCCCTTAAGATCGCCTGTGGGCAAGGGCACACCTATTACTGGGATGGTGGTGAGGCTGGCAATTACACCAGGTAGGTGGGCTGCCAGCCCAGCGGCGGCGATGATGACTTCGACACCACTCTCGTTGGCTCTGGATGCATACTGGCGGACCTTGTCCGGGGTGCGGTGTGCTGACATTATAAGGAATTCGTGCTCGATACCGAGCTGTTGGAGCAGCTCTAGGGCTGGCTGAATTAGTGGTTGGTCGTTCTTGCTGCCGATGATTACACTTACCTTGGGCATTTGCTTAGTTGACCTCCCTGAGTGCGATGTCTTTCCGGTAGTAGCACCCTTCGAAGGTAATGCGCGGCAGGTTCTGGTACACCTTATCTCTGGCGTCACTTATGGTCTTGCCGGTTGCGGTGACTGTAAGCACCCTGCCGCCAGCCGTATAAATTTTGCCATCCTCACCAAATCTGGTACCAGCATGGAATACTAAGATATTCCTGTCGACGCCGTCAAGCCCGCTGATGGGGAAACCTGTCTTGTAGTTTCCAGGATAACCCTGGGATGCCATAACCACTCCAACACAGGCGTCCGGTGACCATTCGATTGTCAACCTGTCTAGCTCGGCGTTGAGTACAGCAAGGAGGATGTCCACCAAGTCTGTTTTCAGGCGTGGGAGGATTACCTGTGTTTCCGGATCACCGAACCTAGCATTAAATTCCAGCACTTTTGGCCCATCCGCAGTAACCATTAGTCCAGCGTAAAGGACACCTTTATAGGGGCTACCCTCTTTATCCATTGCCTCAATAGCTGGCTTGAGTATCGTTTCCACGGTCTGGTTCATTAGCTTTGAATCGAAGAATCCGGGTGGGCTATAGCTCCCCATACCGCCAGTGTTTGGCCCTTCATCATTGTCAAACGCCCTCTTGTAGTCACAGGCTGGAACCATGGGGACGACGGTTTTGCCGTCTGAAAAGGCTAAAAAACTGACTTCCCTACCGGCAAGCCATTCCTCAATGACGACGCTGTCACCAGCGTCGCCAAAGATTTTTTTCTTCATGATATTTGTCAGGGCTGCAATAGCCTCTTCTTTTGTGAAGGCTACCGTTACCCCTTTGCCAGCAGCTAAGCCGTCTGCCTTGATAACCACCGGTAGCGGGTGGTCCAGAATATATTTCATAGCGTCAGAATAGTTTGAGAACGCAGTTCCTCTGGCGCAAGGTATGGAATATTTTTGCATCAGATGTTTGGCAAAAACTTTGCTTGTTTCTATGCGGGCGGCATTCTGGGTAGGTCCGAATATGGGAATGCCCTGCCGTTGGAATTGGTCTACAATGCCCATTGCGAGTGGAGCTTCAGGACCGACGATGACAAGGTCGATTTTGAGATCCAGGGCAACTTTGATCAAGGAGTCGATATCTCTGAGGTCTGCTGGTATATTGCGACCAATCTCGATCAAGGAGGTACCAGCATTACCTGGTGCTACATAGACTTTCTTGACATGGAGGCTCTGGGATATTTTCCATGCCAGGGCGTGTTCTCTTGCTCCGCTTCCGATGATCAGCACTCTCATGTAAGCAGTCTTTCTCCGATATCTAAGCTTTCAGAACTTAGACTTTACAGAGTCCCCTTATCGAACTTTTTCGCCTGAACCGGGTCGAGTTTTTGAATCAATTTGGTGAGTTCAGCAACATGCTCTTTTTCGTCGTCCCGTATATGTTCCAGGATGCTTATTGCCTCTTCGTCTTCGAGGGCTGCTATATGCTCCTCGTATTGATTTATAGCTTGCAGCTCCCCGATGAGGTCTTCGCGCAGCATGGCTAGGTCGAGTTCTGGTCCTTCAGCCAGTGTGGGTTCTTCGTCAAAGGGATACCCCATTTCTAGCCTCCTTTAGATGTGAATGAGCCAGCATAGAGTGGTGATTTCTACCCCGCGCCCGTGCGGCATTAACTCTTTGAGTATATATGGGGGCGGTTACAAAATCAAGGGCGTGTTAGTGGAGACCCGCAATGTGCTGCAAAGGAGGAGTCTGTTGTTATACAATATCAAGTAGAGTGCTGTATATCCTCTACGGAAGGGACGACTTTTCTCTTTCTCAGGCGCTTGAATCCTTGAAGAGGGAGAAGGGCATCCCTGATACTATTGGGGCGAATACATCCGTCTTTGAAGCTCAGCAACTAAGTTTTTCCCAGCTGATGGAGGCTTGCAGTGCAGTGCCTTTCCTATCCCCGGTCAGGATTGTAGTCGTAAGGGGCTTGCTGGGGCTTTTCGAAGAGGGGCAAGAGCAGGGGCGGGAAAGGAGGCGTCCTTTAAAGAAGGCTGGCACTGGCTTGGGTGAGTGGGGACAACTGGCAAGCTATGTGGAAAAGATGCCGCCTACCACAACGCTTATTCTTGTAGATGGCGGCGATATAAAGCATGACAATCGGTTGTTGAAGCTGCTTTCGCCACTGGCTGAAGTTAGAGTTTTTCCTCAGCCCAAGCGAAGCCAAGTGAGCCAGTGGATATACGCGCGGGTAAGAAAAGAGGGCGCCACAATCTCCCAGAAGGCAGTTGATTTGCTGATTGAGCTTGTAGGCTGTGATTTGTGGGCGGTAAGTGGCGAGGTGGACAAGTTGCTTTTGTTCGCTCAAGGGCGCCAGATAAGCGAAAATGATGTCAGACAGGTGTCCAGCTTTGCCCGCGAAATCACCATATTCGGTCTGGTGGACGCTGTACTAGAAGGGCAGAAAAGGCAAGCACAGGTAATGCTGTGGAGACTTTTACGTGAAGGGGTTTCCCCCTCATATGTCCTTACTATGCTTGCGCGCCAATTGCGTTTGATTGTTTTGGCTAAGGAGCTGGAAGGAGCAGAAGTTAGTGGCGAAATCAAGAATCGGGCAGAAAATGTACCGGAGTACAGCCTGAGAAAGGCACTGGAGCAAGCCAGACGATACTCTTTTGACCGGATTAAGGGCGTTTTCGAGAAACTCCTTGAGGCTGATGTGGCTATGAAGAGCGGAAAATACGATGGTGACCTAGCTCTAGAGCTTCTTCTGGCAGAGCTGTGAACGGTGTTGCCTAAAGTTCTATGTTTTTAGCCACGCTTTGGACAGTAGCTGTGGTTTCGGCTAAAATACAGGTTGGGGGTACAGTGATGGAGCGGGTTTTGGCAATGATACTCGCTGGCGGTGCCAGTGAGCGCTTGAGTGTTCTAGCGGAAGAGAGGGCAAAGCCTGCAGTCCCTTTTGGTGGCAAGTATAGGATTATCGATTTTACTTTAAGCAACTGTGCCAATTCGGGTATCCACAACGTTGCTGTGCTTACCCAGTTTAACCCCCGCTCTCTAACTCAACATATTGGCGTAGGACGACCATGGGATCTGGACAGAACGAGTGGTGGTGTGGTGATCCTACAGCCTTTCTTGAGCCGTTCAGCTCGTGACTGGTACAAGGGCACTGCTGACGCCGTCTATCAGAACCTTGACTTCGTCGAGAGGCAGAAAGTTGATGAAGTGCTAATTCTGGCTGGTGACCATGTTTATTTGATGCGATATGACCATATGATACATGCCCACCGACTCAGGGATGCAGAGGTGACCATAGCTGTTACTGAAGTGTCTCCTTCCGAGGTCTCAAGATTTGGCATAGTGGTTCTTGACCATAATGAAAGGGTGGTGGCGTTTACGGAGAAACCGAAGGAATCTGTGAGCAACCTGGCTTCAATGGGTGTCTACGTTTTTGACAAGGAGATCTTGATTCGTTGCTTGGAAGAGTACGGAGAGAAAGGGGGCCGCGATTTTGGCAGTGACATTATTCCCGAGGTCATCGGCAAATTCAAAGTCTATGGCTACAGGTTTAGAGGATACTGGCGAGATGTTGGGACAGTAGAAGCTTACTGGCGGGCAAATATGGATTTGATAGTCGACCTTCCAGAGTTGAACCTTTACGATGTCTCAGCGCAGGTACGGACGGTGCACCATGGTAGGCCACCGGTAAAAGTGGGTCCAAAAGCGGACATAAGCCGCAGCCTTATTGCCAACGGTGCCATTATCAACGGGCGGGTGGAGAATTCGGTTATATTTCCAGATGTATTTGTTCAGGAAGACGCCATAGTGCGAGAGTCTATCATATTTGAGGGTTCCACGGTTGCCAAGGGGGCGATCGTGGATCGTTGTATTATTGATAAGCAAGTCTGGGTGGGTCCGGGAAGCTACCTAGGCTTTGGTGATGATATGACGCCGAACAAGGATGAGCCAAAGAACCTCAATTGTGGGATAACTCTCGTGGGCAAGGGCGCTAGAATACCTGCCGATGCTAGAATAGGGCGAAACTGTAAGATCGGGTGTTGGGTTCGCGATAGTGATTTTGCCTCAAAGTTTGTTACCAGTGGTGAAAGCATAAGCAGTAGAGCATCGAAGCGCCATAGTGTGAAAATGCCGCTGGAAGAGCAGTGAAGATCGGAGCCTTTACCTTCGTTTTGCACACTCATATCCCTTACTGCCGCAATGCTGGACGTTGGCCTCATGGTGAAGAGTGGCTTCATGAAGCTGTCTCTGAGACATATATTCCCCTCCTCAGCGCACTTTATGATTTAAAGCTGGAGGGTTGTCCTTTTCGCTTAACTATTGGGCTTACGCCGGTCTTACTGGAGCAGCTTGCTGACCCGCTGGTAGTGTACAACTTTGTAGAATTTCTAGAGGAAAAGATAAAGCGCGCTCGGGATGATGCGGAGCGCTTCAGCAGTGCTAGCGAAGGACATCTTTCATATCTGGCTAAGTTCTATCTGGATCGCTACTCAGAAATATTGGCAAATTTTAACGAGAGGTTTGGTCGCAATCTGATCAGGGCGTTCAAACAATTGCAGGACGAAGGCTATATAGAGATAGCTGGCAGTGCTGCCACCCACGCTTATTTGCCTTTGTTGGAACGGGACTCTTCAATATATAGCCAATTGCATGTAGGGAAGGCGAGTTACAGTTACTATTTCGGTAGGGCACCTTCTTCGATCTGGTTGCCCGAATGCGGTTACCGTCCAGCCTACTACGTCGAAAGGTGTGGGCAGCGATATGTTAAGCCGGGGCTGGAGACTTTTCTCAGTGAACTTGACATCAGGTGTTTTTTTGCTGAAACGCACATGGTTGAAGGTGGACAGCCGGTTGGCAAAGCCAGAGAAGAGGTTATCGGCCCCTATGCTAGCATTCCTAGGCGTTACGTGGTACCGATAGCAAACTATGTTGAGCCTGTGCTGCGAACCACATATTTGCCCTATTGGGTCCAGTCTGCTGATGTGGCTGTTATTGGCAGGAACAATCAGTCCAGCATGCAGGTATGGTCTGCGGACTGGGGATATCCCGGGGACTTCAACTACAGGGAGTTCCATAAGAGGGACAGCATCTCAGGTCTTCATTACTGGAAGATAACTGGTGCCAAAATGGACCTGGCGTACAAAGAGTACTATGACTATCACCAGGCCCAGAGGCGGGTTAATGAGCATAGTACCCACTTTGTCCGCCTTGTGGAGCAGTTGCTCCTCGACTTCTACGAGACAACAGGTGAGTTCGGTATAATCGCTGCCGCTTATGACTCGGAGTTGTTCGGACACTGGTGGTTTGAAGGCGTAGACTGGCTAAAGCAAGTCTTGTCCAAGCTGAGCCAGAGTGAAACAGTGGAGATGACCACAGCTAGCGAGTATTTGGAGCGACATCCTCCCAAGGATGTTTTGGCTTTACCTGAAGGTTCTTGGGGGCTGGGAGGTGGCCATTTTACCTGGCGTAATGTTGATACAGAGTGGATGTGGAAGCTTATTCATGACGCTGAACTAAAGATGGAGAAACTGGTATCAATGTACCCGCAGGCTGAGGGAGGGGTGAAGGAACTGCTTGATCAGGCTGCTAGAGAGTTGCTTCTGTTGCAAGCGAGTGACTGGCAGTTTCTCGTGACCACGGCACAAGCCCGCTTGTATGCTGAGAACCGTTTTTTGCAGCATTTGGGAAGATTCCAACAACTGGCGGATATTGCTGAGTCGGGTGTAGTTGACGGTTCAGCTATCTCCCTGTGCCGCAATTTCTGGGAGACAGACAAAGTGTTTCCTTATATAGATTACCGGTGGTTTGCTGACAGGGAGGGCAGCGAAAAGCGGTGAAGGTCCTTTTTGTTGCTGCGGAAATGGCACCGCTGGTCAAGGTGGGTGGTCTGGCTGACGTTATTGGCTCTTTACCTAAGGCACTGAACCAGCTTAGCCACGATGTGCGTGTGATGATTCCGAAATATGGCTCGATTGACCTCAAGGGACGAAAGGTGCTGCCCGTGGTGGACAGGATTGACATTAATATTGGCGGGCTGAACAAGCAAATTTCTGTGGAGTTCCTAGAAGACAGGGTTAAAGTTTACTTGATCGGTGGCGAAGATTTTGAAGGCGCGAACGAGCCATATGGTGAAGGCGAGCTGCAGCGTTTTCTGATATTTTGTCATGCGGTTGTGGGAGCGCTACGCAGGATAGAGTGGCAGCCTCAGATAGTCCATTGCCACGACTGGCACACGGCGCTGGTACCCTTCTTGCTGAAGAAAAGTGGCGATGGATACGTGAGTTTTTTCAGTATACATAATCTGGCTTATCAGGGGGCTTTTGACGCCGAATTTCTGAGCCGATATGGTCTGGCGCAGCTTTGGTATTCACTGCCTCCAGAAGCGCCTCAACCAAGGCTCAATTTTATGGGGCAAGGTATACTCTGGGCAGATGTGGTGACGACTGTGAGTCGGACCTACGCTCGCGAAATACTTACGCCTGAGCTGGGTGAGGGGCTGGACGCATTGCTACGGTTTCGAAAAGAGCGACTGTTTGGGATAATCAACGGGTTGGATGTCGAGGAATATGACCCATTGACCGACCGATTCTTGGCTGCCAATTATGATGCTCGTGCACTTGACAGGCGGATGGTCAACAGGTTTGCACTTCAGAAAGAAGCTGGGCTTCCGCAAGATGCCAGTGTTGTGTTGATAGGCATGGTCTCTCGTCTTGACGAACAGAAAGGCATAGACATTGTGGTGGAGAGTTTTCCTTCTTTATTCGGCGAATTTTCAGTTCAGATGGTGATCTTGGGCAAGGGGAAAGACTATTATCACGGTCTACTCCAGCGGGCAGTTAAAAAGTACCGGCATCGTCTGACAGTAAGGATAGCTTTCGATGAGCGGTTTGCCCATCTGATATATGGCGGCTGCGACGTGTTCCTTATGCCCTCCCGATTTGAGCCTTGTGGTCTGGGTCAATTGATCGCCATGCGTTATGGTGCGGTGCCGATTGTCCGTTATACCGGCGGTCTTGCTGAGACTGTTGACGACCTTAGTGAGGATCTGAGCAGTGGTACAGGCTTTGTGTTCCACGAATATGACCCTAAAGCCATGCTAGCTGCTATTAAAAGGGCAGTTTTTGCTCACAGGAACAGACAGGCATGGCGGGAAGTAATGGCGCGCATAATGTCTCAGGACTTCTCTTGGCAAGCCTCGGCGAAAAAATATGAAGAGTTGTATTATCGGGCTCTGGAGGGAAGGTTGTGACTTGTAGTGGTAAAGGGGATCTGGCAGTGGCTGTTGACTTGGGTGGAACCAAGATGAGCGTCGCTCTGGTAAGGTCGGACGGTCGAATAGTATCACAACGCCGTTGTCTGACCAATAGTGATGAAGGGGCTAAGGCAGTACTGGGGCGGCTTTTATTGATCATCAGTGACATGCTCTCCCGGGTAAAGTCGACAAAGTCGGAACTTGCAGGGATTGCTGTTGCCTGTGCTGGTGTCATTGACATGAACAAGGGGATTGTCACCGAATCACCCAACTTACCGGGTTTTTCTCGAATTCGTCTCCGTGACATAATTGCCCATGAGTTCGGTGTCACATGTTATGTCATAAACGATGCCAGTGCTGCAGCTTTGGGGGAATACGAATTCGGCGCTGGAGCTAGAGGTCGAGTCGAAAATCTTATCTATCTGACGGTCAGTACAGGTATAGGGGGTGGTATGATTATCCGCGGGCAATTATACCTGGGTTCAGACGGCTCCGCTGGCGAGATAGGCCATATGATTATAAAGGCGGATGGACCTCTGTGCAAATGTGGGAGACGGGGTTGTCTCGAGTCCCTTGCCGCTGGATGGGCGGTTGCCAGAGATGCCGTAGAGTGTTTGAAAAAAGGTGAGGAGAGCTCTATCCTCCAGCTTGCCGGTGGTAAAATCGAGCATGTAACTGCGGCGGTGGTGTCAGCAGCTGCAAAGCAGGGTGATATACTGGCTCAGAAGGTGATACGCAGTGCTGCTGGCTATCTGGGTATTGGGCTAGCGAACATCATTAATGTTTTCAACCCCCAGTTAGTTGTAATCGGTGGCGGGCTTGCTAAAATGGGTAATCTATTACTGGAGCCAGCATGCAAGGTGGCAGAAGCACTGGCTTTTTCTCTTCCGGGTAAGAGTGTGCGCGTTGTGAGGGCACGCTTTATTGCCAATGCTGGGATATTGGGTGCTGCTGCATATGTCTTTAGTCAATTACGAGGGGGTGTAAAAGGATGATCTATTGGGCACCGCTGTTTCATTTCTACCAGCCACCCACCCAGACTACAAGCGTTCTGATGAGGGTCAGTAACGAGGCTTACCGCCCTTTACTGGAGGTGATCGCTGAATTTCCACATGCCAGGGCTACTGTAAATATATGTGGTGTGCTCACGGAGATGCTATCACAGTGTGGCTATTCTGATATACTCGCGAAGCTAAGGCATTTAGCTGAGAAAGGACAGGTGGAGTTTACTGGATCAGCAATGTACCACCCGATATTACCATTGATACCGACAGAAGAGGTGGAACGGCAGATCAAGTTGAATTATATTACCAACCGCAGCGTTTTGGGCGAAGCCTATGCCCCGCGTGGTTTCTTTCCGCCGGAGCTCTGTTACTCAAAAGCTATTGTCGATCCGGTTATTGAGTCGAGACACGAATGGATTATTTTGAGTGGTGTTGCCTGTTCTGGGCCCTGGCCTTTGGATGTCATTTATCAGGCTGGTCATGAGGAGAGCAAGATAGCAACGTTTTTCCGTGACGATATCTTAAGCAACAAGATAAGTTTCAGGGACATAGATGGCGAAAGCTTTATCGAACATCTCCGACGTCTGCGAAAGTCAGAGGGTGACATATATGTCATAACCGCTATGGATGCTGAGACGTTCGGGCATCACATACAGCATTGGGACAAACTTTTCCTGTCGCCGGTTTTTGAGACGCTGGAGCCGAGACAAGATGGTGACCGGACACTCCACGAGCAGAAGTTGCTTGCTGACCAGCACCGCAAGCTATTCCAGTTTGAAAGCAAAGAGGGGGACAAGCAGATCAGGATGGTCACCATTAGCCAGCTCCTGGAGTTGTTTCCACGCGGTGCGACGATAGAGCCCCTACCATCGTCGTGGAGCACTTCCGTAGACGACATAAAGGCTGGGAACTATTATCCGTTGTGGAAGGACAGGAGCAATGTCATTCATCAGTTGCAGTGGGAGCACCTTGAGATAACGATAGATGTTGCCCGCCGGGCTGTGGATCTGGCAGACAATGATTCCAGTCGCAGCTTTGCCAGGATCGCCAGGTCGACGCTCGATGCTGCTCTTCATAGTTGCCAGTTCTGGTGGGCGAGTAAGAAACCGATGTGGGATGTGAACATGGTCTATCGTGGTTTGAATCTCCAACGCGAAGTCTTGCTTAATGCTTACAAGGCGATATCCACAAGCAACTGTAGTCCATCTATTAAGAAGGAGTGTTACTATAAGGTGGTTGCCGCCAGACATATTTTTGACCAGATAACAGATAAGCTCTATACTGACTGATTATAATGAGAGAGTCGGCTCTGCCTTGATAACCTTGATAACAAAGTAGGGGTTCTAAAGCGCTCTGTAAATAGTAGGTCAGACAGTTGAATCGGATCTATTTAGGGCTTGCCATACATAACCACCAGCCAGTCGGCAATTTCTCTTGGGTGTTTGAACAGGCTTACCAGCAGGCATATCTGCCGATGCTCCAGTCTTTGGAGAGACATCCTGCTATCAGGCTATCCCTGCACTACAGTGGTTGTCTTTACGACTGGCTGGAAGGGGCTCACCCAGACTTTTTGTCCCGTCTCGCTAGGCTTGTAGACCGTGGCCAGGTGGAGATCATCGGGGGTGCCTATTACGAACCGATCTTGCCAGCTATTCCCGATGCCGATAAGATGGGTCAGATAGCCAAGATGGACATGTTTATCAGGCGCCGATTTGGTGTGACACCCAGTGGTTTCTGGTTAGCGGAACGCGTCTGGGAACCGCATTTAGCCAAAGTTCTTGCTGAAGCTGGGGTGGAATGGACGCTGATAGACGATGGCGCTTTCAGATCGGTGGGTCTGAAGGAAAATGACCTGTTCGGCTACTATATCACAGAGGAGCAGGGATGGCGAGTGAAGCTGTTTCCCATAATCAAACTGCTGCGCTATGCCATACCCTGGCGGAAGGTGAGTGAAGTGGTAGGCTATTTAAAGGAGCAAGCTCTAGCTGACGATAACAGGATAGCAGTACTGGGTGATGATGGAGAAAAGTTCGGGGTCTGGCCAGGGACATATAAGCTTTGTTGGCAAGAAGGTTGGATCGAAGAATTTTTTACCGAATTGGAAGCTAACCAAGAATGGTTGTGCACTGTGCCGCTGGGCGCATATGTCAGCAAATTCCCGCCTTTAGGGAGAGTTTACTTGCCTTGTGCCTCTTACGATGAGATGATGGAGTGGTCGCTTCCCGCTATCGATTCCTGGCAGTACAGCAATCTAAAGAAGCAGCTTGAAGCTGAGGGGCGCGAGGATGTCAGGAGATACATGTACTGCGGGCTTTGGCGTAATTTTCTGGTCAAGTATCCAGAGGTCAATCGGATGTACTGGAAGATGCTGACTGTCCATCGTAAAGTGCATCGAGCTCACGCCTTAAGTACTGTAGACTGCGGTCTTGAAGAGCTGTGGAAATCACAGTGCAATTGTCCTTATTGGCATGGCATCTTCGGTGGGATCTATCTGACTGATATACGTGCTACTACTTATCGGCATCTGATCCAGGCGGAGAACAAGGCTGATGAGGTCATACGGAGACAGCGCCGGTGGTTTCAGAGACGCCAGCGGCGTGGCTGGCTGGAATGGCGAAAGATCGATTTTGATGGCGATGGTGCCGAGGAGTTGCTGGTTGAAAGTGATGTATTCTCATTCTATGTGAGTTTGGTTGAAGGGGGGTCTATCTTTGAGTGGGACCTTCGCTCCTTTAGTTTCAATCTGTTGAGTACAATGACACGGAAAGCTGAAGCTTACCATTTCGCTTTGACCGAAGCTAGTCGTGTTGAACCAACCCAGTCAGGAGCAGGTGTAAGGAGCATACACGACTTGATAAGGATAAAAGACAAGGCTGTTGCAGAGAGCTTAGTTTATGACAAATATCCTCGCTCGAGTCTGTTGGAACATTTCTTTACCCGTGATGTCAGCATTGAAGAGTTTGCTCGCGGATGTTTTGAAGAAAAAGGTGACTTTGTTGGTCAGTCATTTGATGCCATGGTGACAGCCCATGGTGGCAATATTCAGATTGAGTTGCGCAGAGAGGGGAAGTTGTGGGTCGGCGACAAGGCGGCGAGTTTTACTGTGCGAAAACAGATTAGACACAAGTGTGGCGAGCCGGTGTTGCAGATTTCCTATCATTTGGAAAATACTAGCAGTTGTGATGTAGACCTTGTTTTTGGCAGTGAGTGGAATATGAATTTGCTTGGCGCTGGACATAACAGGCAAGCCTATTTTAGTGTTCCAGACTTGCACTTTGATGGTTATCTTGACTATTGGGGCGAGCTCGATGGCGTTAGTAGGATGGTGGTGGGGAACCGTCACCTTGGCTTTGACCTAGAGGTGCAGGTTTCACCAAGTGTATGGCTGTGGCACTTCCCTGTGGAAAGTGCTTCCAACTCTGAAGGTGGAGTAGAGAAATTGTACCAGGCAAGCTGTTTTGTTTTCCGTCTACCCTTGTCTTTATCCCCTGGCGAGACTTGCCGTTTGTCTATCACTTGGCGTGCCTGTTCGTCTGACAAGCCATTAGATTGAACCATCTGAGAGTTTGCTACTAGAAGCACTGTTTTACCCACCTTCCTTGGTTGGGCTTATGGTGATGCCAATGTGCTCATTCGCGCTTGCAGTGTACCTCTAAGGTACCAGTCCTGACTATTGGTGTACTTTGCTGTTGCGTCTTTTTAGCACTTTGAGCAAGGCATCTACCACTACGGGGTCAAACTGTTTTCCCTTTTCATTTTCCAGCTCAGTTTCAATAGCTTGTGGGGGAAGTGCCTGGCGGTAGGGGCGATCGGAGCTCATGGCAGCGTAGGCGTCGGCGGCAGCCAGGACCATGGTGTCCTGGGATAGTCTTG
Source organism: uncultured Dehalococcoidia bacterium (assembly GCA_937975645.1). GTDB lineage: Bacteria > Chloroflexota > Dehalococcoidia > GIF9 > UBA5629 > CALJTV01. Next base: position 30,384 of record CALJTV010000017.1, read on the forward strand.
TGGCGTACTCTTCAGCCGCAGCCACAATCATGGCTTCCTTCGGAAGCTGTCCTGCTTTCAGACCGTCGGGGTAGCCAGTACCATCATACTTTTCGTGGTGGTGTACGATGATGTCCAGTATTTCATTGTCTTCAATAATAGGTTGTAAGATTCGCTTTCCTAGGATGCAGTGTGATTTTATGTGTTCGTATTCTTCCGGGGTAAGGCTGCTTTGTTTGTTCAAAACAGATTCCCTAACACCTATTTTGCCAATATCGTGAAGAAGGGCAGCCAGCCGAATCTTTTCAACCTGTTTCTCCGGCATACCAAGCTCTCTTGCTATGGCGACGGCTATTTCCGCTACCATAATAGAGTGCCCTTGGGTATAGGTGTCTTTGGCTTCCAGAGCCTGAACAAGCGCGCTGATAGCGCCTAGAAATGATTGCTTTATCTGGCTAGTTTGTTCCTCGACTTTTTTCTCCAGGTAGAGCTGGTATTCCCTGTTCTCCAGCAGAAGTCTTCTTCTCTCCAAAGCCCTCTCTATGCTGATGGAGAGCATGTTAAGGTCGATCGGTTTTACAAGGTAGTCGTAAGCGCCATTCCGCATTGCATCAATGGCGATGTTGATATCGGCTATCGCCGTCACCATTATTACTCCAGTATCAGGACACTTGGTCTGTAGTTCCTTCAACACCTCGATCCCAGATTTACCAGGCATGCTTATATCCAGTAAGACCAAGTCAAACTGTTCAGCATCGATTTTGCCCAAAACTTCGTCACCGTTGCTGGCTACACCAATGTGGTGTCCAATGTTAGTCAGATATCTGGACAGGACCTCCCTCACCTGAGGCTCATCATCGGCCACAAGTATCTTTCCCCTTCCCATATCTACCTGCTCCTTCGTTTTTTGTGTCCTACATTTGCGAGGAGTTCAGCCCTTGTACCACAGGCCTTCTGCCGCTCTTGCCAATTATATAGTATTTATGCTGATGGGACAATATCTGTGATGATCGCTCATGACAGCTAATTTTATGTGCCAAGTTCACTCCGCACACCTATGAAGGTAAGGAGGCTATCACGTGCGACCATACCTAGAAGATTGCCGTTCTTGATCACCAGAACCTGGTTGATATTGTGTTCGGTGAGTATCCGCAGTACTGTGGTCAGGTCGTCGTCTGGGCTCACCGATTTGAGTTTTTGGACTGGGGTCATGACATCGGCGACTGTCCTGTTTGCCCATTGTTCTCTGGGCACGGATTTCACATCATGTATCGTGACCAGCCCGACTACTCTGTCTCTGTCCATCACGGGAAAACAACGCCGTCCTGAAGTAAGTATTTGCTCATGTACCAATCGCTCGATGTTCAACTGTGGTGGTACAGTGGGGCACTCTGTAGTCATAAGCTCGCTGACGGTATGTCCTTTAAGCATATCCAGCAGTGCCAGCTGACGATAGCTGGTGGCAGCGGCGTTTTCAAGGAACCACCCGATGAAAGCTAACCAGAGCCCATTTATCCAACTGCCGTAGAATATTAGCCCTATACCTGCAAAGATAAAAAGGTAACCTACACCACGCCCAATATTCGAAGCTGTTCTCGTAGCCTTTAGTAGTTCTCCGCTGCGCCACCATAGTAATGAGCGGAGAACACGTCCTCCATCCAGAGGAAAGCCTGGTATCAGGTTGAAGCCGGCAAGAACAAGATTGATCCAACCGAGCCAGAAGGAGATCGCTTTGACAAACTCAGGGATATTGGCGAAGTAAAAGTAGATAACAAGGAATGTGCCGCCTATTACCAGGCTTGTGGCAGGACCGGCAAGTGCCATCCGGAATTCGACCTGTGGCTGTTTGGGCTCTTCGGTCATCTGAGAAACACCACCGAAAATAAAAAGCGTTATGGAGTGTATCTTGATGCCAGCTGCCTGCGCCACTATGCTGTGTGCTAACTCGTGTACAAGAACCGAGCCGAAAAAGAGCAGGCTCGTCAGTATTCCGGCGAGGATTGTGGTCTTCATATCCCAGTGGGGGTGTGCATGTGGGAAATATCCCACTGTCAGCGCCCAGGTGACGAGGGCGAAGACAATGAACCAAGAATAATGTAGCCTTAACGGGATACCAAACGCTTTGCCAAGGGAAATACCGTTTGCCATTGCTATCTTATATCTGTGCGGAAGGCACCTCCATAAGTTTAAGTTTTTCCTAATTTGTTTTCAAGCGGAGATGCGTTTTTAGATAACAAGCCTACTAAACATATTACGAAGGGTCTCGTGAGCATAATGAGAGCATACTCAGGTCAGTAACATGTTCTCTTTTTCTTCCGGGATGTGACTGAGCAGTCATCAGCATAACAGACCGAAGTGCTGTTATCAGTCCAGTCGCTTTACTAGGACTAGTTTGTCATCACCGTCGGCATAAAAGTCGGTGATCTGACATGTCAGTTGGTAGCCTAGCGATTGATAGAAGGACTTTGCTTTGTTATATTCTGGCCTGGATGACGTTTCGACGATAATCACCTTACCTTTAGCTCTTCTGATTTTGTCTTCAGCAGATTCTAGCAGGGTTCTTCCGACACCCTGCCTTCGGAATTTTGATGATGTTACTAACCAGTATATGTCCCAAGTCGCTTCGGTAAGTGGTGTCTGTCCGAAACAGATATAACCTGCGATTGTGGAACTCATTTCTGCGACTATTACATGGTAGCCGGAGCGCGTACCCTTACAAAGATAATCGTCCAAGACCTCCTCGGCTACTAATATCTCGCTAGTCTTAAACTCGGGAGTATTGTTCAATATCTCCATTATGAATGGCTTGTCTTCCGTCGTCATAGTCCTGGTAACTGTTAGTGGCATTGTAATCCTCCAGGGCCAATTGGACCAGCTTTTCGATAAATTGCTCGTATTCCATACCTGCAGTCCGGGCTTGTAATGCAGCGCCGGAGTCTGGAGAGATGTCCGGGTTTGGGTTGAGCTCCAGCACCTTCAGCTGTCCATTTTGGTCTAGGCGAAGGTCTACTCTTGCGTAACCACGATTGCCCAAGACTTTGTGGGAGACACGGGCTATGGCAGTTATATTTTGCTCGAGTTTATTGTCGACATCTGCGGGGCAAAGGACTGTAGTGTGTCTAAAGTACAGGCTCTGTGGGTCCCATTTGGCTGCAAAGGTCAGGATGGGTGGCATGCCCGGTGGCAGAGAATATATTATCTCTGAAATAGGCAGTGTTGTTGGTGGGTGTGTTCCTAAGATCGTGATGTTGAATTCCCTTCCTTCAACAAACTCTTCTACAAGCGCCTCACCCCGGAAGCGCTCGCTTACTATCTTTACCTGTTTCTCCAGTGATGCAAAGTCGTAGACCACGCTTTCCTTAGTAATACCCAGACTACCATGCTCTGACCGCGGTTTCACAATGCAGGGGAAGTCTAGAGCAAAAAGGTGCAAAGTCATCGGTTGTAAAACCTGATATCTTGGGGTGTTAATGCCAACCGATTGAAGACGCGCTTTAACTTCAGCTTTATCCATGGCTAAGAAGAGCGCTGTGCCGGGACAGCCTGTGTATGGAATACCAAGACGTGGCAGGAAGTCTGCAATGATGGCTTCGGTTTCTGGCTGGGATTCGAACCCTTCAAACAGGTTAAAAATTAGGTCGGCTCTTATGGATTCAAGGCGTCTTATTGCTTCTTGGAGCGGGGGTTTAAGTGGTAAACATGAGGTATTGAATCCGATTTTCTGCAAAGCCTGGCGTACGGCGCTCATGTCAGAGAAGATGCGGAAAGCAGCTTTCTTTTCTAGTTCTGAGTTGCAGGCATTCAGATCCGGCACATTGTATATTACGGTTATTTCGCCACGCATTGAGGATACCTTTCCAGGGCTGAGTTTAGTATTTCAAGGATAAGGTGCTGATAGGACAGCCCCATTTTGTTCGCCATTATAGACAGGTCACTACTTTTCGGGTTTAGTCCCGGTAACGGGTTTATTTCTAGAAAGTAGAGGTTTCCATCTTTACCCAGTCTGAAATCGATTCTAGCAAAGTCCCGACAGCCCAAAGTGTAAAATATTTGGGTGCTAGCTGCGGTAATTTGCTGGCTCAGTGCCGATGAGAGATCGGCAGGGCACTCATACTCCAGTAGCTGTTCCCAGTCGCGTTTCATTTCCAGAGAGTATATAAAATGCTGGGTATTTTCCTTGGGCAAGACGCGCATAATACCCAGGAGTTTAGCCGGTGAGTTTCCAACTATACCCACAGTTATATCGTCACCGGGAATGAACTCCTCGATCAGTGCGGGCTGTTGGTAGTGTTTTATAACAGAAGTTGCTATCTCTATTAGCTGTGCTGTTGTTCTGGCAATGGAATTTGCGCGGATACCTTTACTTGAACCCTCGTAAGCTGGTTTGACGAATGCTGGGAGGGGGAAAAGGAGCGCCCCCATGTTTGTTAGCTGGCTAAGATCGCTGATGATTTCCCACTTAGGGGTACGTACACCTGACATCGCTACCATTTTTTTGGTTAATGGTTTATCCAAGCATATTGATAGACATTGTGGGTCAGAGCCGGAATAGGGTATCCCCAGCATTTCAAGGACTGACGGTACCTGTGCCTCTCTACTCCTGTAATTACCTCTGCCCTCAGCTATATTGAACACAAAGTCGACGCTGGAGCTGAGGATATTGTTCAAGAAGGACCTGCCGCCGCCAAGTCTGGCAACAGAATACCCGTTGTCCACCAAAACAGAGGCAATGGCGTCTACAGTTTCTGCGGAATCGTATTCCTCCAGAGCGTCCTCTAATGGTGGGAAAGCTGGGCTCAGCTCTTTTTCAACATCTTCTTTTAGATCGTAAGCCAATCCTATTCTCATTTTCTGAACGCTGACTGTGGTTGATTGCATTCGTTTTTTGCCTGTGCTGTTGAACTGCAATATTCGGAAAGCCCCAACTTTTCAGTTAGTTCAGGTTCTCCTTTCGGGTTGCGGTACCAGAAGAAACGTCCCTGATAGTTTCTCAGTATGAGCTCGTTTTCTGTTTGTGCGAGTAGGTAGTTGGGTTGGAGGGGAACCTTTCCACCGCCGTCCGGTAGGTCGATTACAAAAGTGGGTACGGCGAGTCCAGAAGTATGCCCCCGCATCTTTTCTATTATCATGATGCCGGTCTCGACAGGTGTACGGAGGTGTTCTACCCCTTTGACTTCGTCGCATTGAAAAAGATAGTAGGGCCGCACTTTTATCTTGAGCAGCCCGTGGCAGAGCTTCAACTGTGTTTCTGCAGAGTCATTGATACCCTTCAGCAACACTGACTGATTGCCTACCGGCACTCCTGCTCGTAACAACTTGTCACAGGCAGCTGCGGAGTCAGGTGTTATTTCTTTGGGATGGTTGAATTGTGTATTGAGCCATATGGGCCCGTATTTGGACAACATGGTGCACAGTTCATGGTCTATACGTTGGGGCAGTACCACAGGAAATCTGGTGCCAATACGGATGATCTCTACATGTTCAATTTGTCTTAGCCCAGCGATGACGCTTTCAAGGCGCGATGTGGAAAGTGATAAGGGGTCGCCGCCGGATATGATTACATCCCTTATTTCTCTGTGTTTTCGGATGTAGTCCAGCATGGCTGCAATTTCGGCTGGGGTGCGGACCCATCCGCCGTTGCGCCATTCCCTTTTGCGGGTGCAATGGCGGCAGAGAACAGGGCATATGTCGGTAAGCACCATGAGTGCCCTATCAGGATAACGATGCACTAGGCCAGCAACTACAGTCTGTTTCTTTTCGGCAAGGGGGTCTTCGAGCCCCTTGCTCGACAGGGCTATCTCTTGGAGCGAAGGTATGGCTTGTTTTCTTATGGGGTCATCAGGGTTAGCGGGGTCAATGAGGGATAGATAATATGGGGTTATAGAGAACGGGTATCTACAGCTTACTAACTTTAGTTCTGTCTGCTCTTGCTTTGAGAGTGGGATCAGTCGTGCTAGTTGTTCAACACTGGTGATCCTGTGCCGGAATTGCCACTTCCAATCAAACCAGTCCTTATCTGAGACACAGCCGAAAATCTTCCGTACGCTGACATTCTGAGTGTTATCGCCTGAGCCTGGAGGTTCCTCATCTTCCACCGTATCATTAGTAGTAGCCAAGCCAGGAGGTTCATCTTGTTTGTCCTTCAAACCGAGGCTATGTCTTGTCACTTATTCTCCTCCTTTACAGATTCAAATTACTATATGTAGTGCCTTTGATGATACCGTAACACAATTCTTTCTCATTGTCAATGCCTCTACTATTGACAAAAGGCGAATTTTGCGGTTAGATTTGTTCAGTTACTTGTGGCGAACAAGGTATAAACAGGAGATGTGAAGATGGGAAAACATGCATTGACGTGGATATTTTTGGTCGCTCTAATGGTAGGGGTTGTAGCACCTACTGGCGCTTTGCGGGCACAAAATACCTGGCATGTATCTGTCAATGGGGACGATATCAAAGGCGATGGTAGTTATGTGAAGCCATGGCGTACAATCCAATATGCCATAGATAGGGCTGGGCAAGGCGATACTATAGTAGTGGGTCCGGGGATATACAGTGAACAACTGAGTATTAACAAAAGTATAACGCTGACATCTCCTACTGGAGACTATGCAACAAGCAGCGTGGTGCTCACCGGTGGCGGTTCTAACTGGTCGCTGATAAACATAGAGAGTAGTGCCAGTGGCACTGTGATCCAAGGTTTTAGGTTTGAAAGGGTCATTTCTGGCGAGGCGGTCATTTTCGGTGGTGTCGGTGCTCACAATATCATAATAAAGTCGAATAGTTTCACGGACTGCATTGGTCCGGCTGTTTTCCTATACGATACTGGTGACCGTAACAGCTATAAAGGATGGTCGATAGCTAACAACCGTATAGATGGAATACTTGGGACGGGAAAGGCAGGGCTGTGGCTGGGTACTCTTACGGACAGTGAGATAACAGGCAACTCAATTGAGCGCACCAGTGGTCCCGGCATCGTTTTTTGCCATGTGGAAAACGTGACTGTGTCGAAGAACAAGATTAGGAATTTTTTGGTAGCGGGTATCCTAGTTACTGAGACTACTTTACCGCGATGGTGTTTGAGGTTGTTTGTTCTAGGCAATCTGATTGACGGTACTGTACAGCGGGATAGAGGGCAGGTTGAAACACCTGATGGGATACGGCTTGTGTCTTATGCTTCTGATGTTTATGTCGTGGGGAATGCACTAACCAGCAATGCGCGTGGGTGTGTTGTCTCTGGCGATGCCCCGGTAGCACCCAGTGTTAAGGTTAATTTTAACAGCATCCATGCAAATATTAGCTATGGTGTACAGAATTTGAGTGATGGACGACTTGATGCCACAAACAATTGGTGGGGGGCTAACAATGGTCCCGGAGGTGTAGGCGGAGGTTCTGGGGATGGCGTTTCAGCAGGTGTCCAGTATGATCCTTGGCTCAGGCTGGAGGTAACTGCCGAGCCTAAAAGCGTGGTCATCGGTGGGAGTGCTACTCTGGAAGTGATTGCTGATATGACGAAGAATTCACAAGGCAAGCATATGGCGGAGGCGGGGCACGTTTTTGATGGTACAGAAATAATCTTTACTACAGAGAAGGGTGCTTTTGAGAACAAGGACACCAGGATAGTAAAGGTAACCGATGCCGGGAAGGCAGTTGCTGTCCTGACTTCGGGAAACGAGGCAGGAGGTGTTATAGTCTGTGCTGAAGCCCCCCATAATTCTGCCGTTCCTAGTGAAGAATGTCGCCGGTGTGTGCAGGTCAATTTCGTTGCTGGTGATGCGCAGTCTGTGGGTACTGCTACAGGGACAGGCAAAGTCGTATTTGCCTCCAGTATTGGCAATATCTCCGACCTTTCGGCATTTGTGGAGACGGATGTGGACTGTTCTGGTAAGCCGAAAAATGTAAATTTCCTACACGGATTGTTTTCGTTTAGGATTATTGATATTGCCCCCGGTTCGACTACTGTTGTGAGTGTAACCTTGCCTGTGCCCACACCTGGTGGTACCCAATTCTGGCAGTGTGTGAGTGGCGGTGTCTGGCAGCAGTTATCTGTGGGTAGCGATGATGGTGACAACATGATCACCATAAGTGTCACAGATGGAGGGGTGGGAGATTGTGACAGGACCGCCAATGGCACTATAGCTATCTTGGGAGGACCAGGTGTGCTAGGGCGTGCCTCAACATATCTGGTGGTGGAAACTGTCAAAGTCGAGCCAGACCAAGTGTATGCCAGTCAGAAAGTGAATGTGCGAGTTAAGTTAGTTAACAAAGGCAATGCTCCGGCTGTGTATACTTTGGTGGCAAAGGTGAATGGGTATGAAGAACACAGGCAAGAGGTAAGGGTAGAAGGCCGGACTGGCTTGTGGTATGAATTCACCATAGCCAAAGCTCAGCCAGGGACATATGTCGTCAGTCTCGACTCCAAGCAAGCCATGTTCAAAGTTCTTGCCCCTGGTGAGCGTCTCGGGGGAAGAGTGGAGGGCTGGTTTGTCGGAGTGGTAATTGCTGCCGCTGTTGTGGTGCTAGTTGGTGGGGCGATAGCTTGGTTGCTGATCCACCGCTTCAGAAAAGAAGTTAAACAACATAGAAGTTCGTAAGCCGTATTTGTCCGGCGATTATTGTCGCCTCCGGGGTCTTCTGATTATGATGATTTCCTGTGTTACTCTGGAACAACGCCACGGCGCTTTCTAAGCAGGGTGAGTGTGGTCTATTGCTTACCTTTGCCTGATGTGGTAATCTTTTTAGAACCTGTTTCTTGGCGATTGTATGATTGCTGCTGATGGACAGCTCAGATTTTGAGGAGGCAAGAAATGAAGTTAGCTGTATTTGCGCAAATGGTGGTGCTGGTCTTTATTGTGGTGATGGTTTCTGGATCCTGTGCCAGTGTGAAGCCTGTGGAGTCACCCGAGATTATAGAGTTGTCTTACAGCAATTTTTTCCCCGCAACACATTTGAACTCTGTACTAGCTGAGAAGTTTTGCCGCGAAATCGAAAAGCGCACCAATGGTAAAGTGCGTATCACCTATTATCCTGGTGGATCACTTACGCCAGCAGCTGGGGTCTACGACGGGGTAGTGAGGGGTATCTCCGACATAGGCATGTCGTGTCTGGCTTACACGATGGGCAGGTTTCCTGCCTCCGAAATAGTGGATCTGCCGCATGGATATCCTAATGGTTGGGTGGCGACTAAGGTGGCAAACGACTTTTATAGTAAGTTCAAACCAAAGGAATTTGATGATGTTCAGGTTTTGTATTTCCATGCTCACGGTCCTGGGGTTTTGTTTACCACCAAGAAACCGGTGCGCAAGTTAGAGGACCTAAAAGGTCTGGTTATAAGGTCGACAGGAGTAGGTGCCAAGATAATGGAGGCTCTGGGAGCCAAAGGGTATGGTGCTTCACAGGGCGAGGCTTACGAGCTCATGTCCAAAGGCGCAATAGATGGAAGCTTTACACCGAGGGAGGTTCTTAAGGGATGGAGGCAAGCTGAAGTGGTGAAATATGTGACCCTTTGTTACGATGTAGGCAATACTACGGACATGTTTGTGGTGATAAACAAGACAAAGTGGGGAAGCTTTCCAGATAATGTCAAGAAGGTGTTCTTGGATGTAAGTGAGGAATGGGTGGACAAGCATGGTATGGTCTGGAACTATTATGATAAGGTGGCTATAGAGTATTTCCTTGGTTTTCCAGAGAGACAGCTAATCGAGTTACCTGCCGAAGAAATGGCGAAATGGGTAAGAGCAGCTCAACCATTGATTGACGAATATATCCAGCAGAAGTCGGCAATGGGATTACCAGCAAGACAATATCACGAGTACCTAGTAGAACGGGTGAAGTACTGGTCAAATAAAGCACCTAGTGATGAATTATGTGTCGGCTGGGTGGAAAAAGAGCTGGTTGACAACAAGTAGTGGTTTGTGTCAGATAATGGTGTGAGGGGGTGCTCAGCGCCATATTTGCGGAGCACCCTATTGATATTACCGGAGATCAAGGGCTCATATGAATAAGTTTGAGAAGGTAGTCCGTGCTTTGAGCAAGTGGTTAAACTATTTTGCCGAGGCAGCACTGGTTCTCATGCTTGCTTTGGTGGTTATCGATGTAGTAGGAACGAAGGTTTTTCGTAACCCCCTACCCGGTGGCATGGAGCTTGTTGCTTTCTTAGGGGTGGTGGTCATCGGCTTTGCTATAGCCGAGACTCAAATCATGCGCGGTCATATCGAGGTGGAGGTTTTGGTCTCGCGTATGCCCAAAATGGGTCAAAGAGTTGTTGCTAGTATTATCTATCCTTTATCTATCCTATTGTTTGGGCTCCTAGCTTGGAAGAGCTTTGATTTCGGGTATAGCCTCCAGTCGAGTGGCGAAGTTTCTATGACGCAGAGGTTACCATTCTATCCTCTTCTGTACTGCATAACCCTGTCCGCTGCAGTGGTCTGTTTGGTGCTGATTGTGCAGTATGTAAATGCCTTAACTTCAAGGAAATGAGTCCAACGATCGCTGGAGTTATCGGAATAGTTCTGCTGGTTGTTGTTTTCCTTCTTCGAATGCCTGTTGGTTTTGCCATGGCTCTGGTAGGTGTGTTAGGTTTTAGCTATCTAGTCTCTGTGGATGCGGCGTTTAGTGTGCTCGCCCGGGACATTTTCTATACATTTTCGTCTTACTCCTTCACGGTTATCCCTATGTTTGTGCTAATGGGCTGCGTTGCTTTCGCATCAGGCATGGGGCAGCGGCTGTACGAAGCTGCTTATACTGTGATGGGTAGGCTGCGTGGTGGTCTGGCTATAGCTGCTGTGGCCGCTTGTGCTGGTTTTGCAGCGATATGTGGCTCCACTACAGCTACTGCTGCAGCTATGGGAAAAATTTCTGTGCCCGAAATGAGGCGGTATGGGTATGATGACTCGCTGGCTACAGGTTGCATAGCTGCAGCCGGCACACTGGGCATACTGATTCCTCCCAGCACAGTGTTTATCGTTTATGGTGTAATGACGGAGCAGTCGATCGGAAAGCTTTTTGTTGCTGGTATCATTCCAGGTTTGATGTTGACCGGCTTGTTCATAACTACTATCGCATTGCTCTGCAGGTTCAGCCCCAATTTAGTGCCGCCAGTCACAGAGCCGGTACGGGGGACATGGAAGTCTGGCGCCTTTGCAGGGGTTATTGAAACTTTGGTTCTGTTCACCTTTGTCATTACCGGGCTCTTCTTGGGCTGGTTCAGCCCTACGCAGGCTGGTGGTATAGGTGCTGCCGGGGTATTGGCTGTCGGCGTGGTCACCAGGCAGTTGACTTGGTCTGGTTTTCTGATGGCAGTCAAAGATGCGCTGCGGATAACATGTATGGTGCTAGTCATAGTGGCTGGGGCGACGGTCTTCGGGCATTTTATGGCGGTGACTAAAATACCTCTTGTTCTTTCCGAAACAGTGGTACAGCTGCCTCTGCCTCCCTTAGCTATAGTAGGGGTCATAATGTTTGTCTATCTGATAGGCGGGTGTTTCATGGATGCCTTGGCGCTGGTAATCTTGACTATTCCCGTTTTTTACCCTGTGGTCATAGCACTGGGATTTGACCCTATATGGTTTGGGGTGATGATAGTACTCGCCACAGGCATGGGCGTGATTACACCGCCGGTAGGGGTTAATGTGTATGTGGTGAAAGGTATTGTGCCAGGTGTGGCATTGGAGACTGTTTTTAAAGGCGCTTTGCCTTTTCTGGTCGCTCTGGTGGTTATGGTGGCTATTTTGATGGCGTTCCCGTCGCTTGCCACCTTCCTGCCCAATTTGATAGTATACTGAACACACTGTACGAGATGGCCCAAGTTGTAGGATTTCGTAACATTTGTGAGATGTTGGCTGAAAATGCCAGGCTCTATCCTGACGATGTTGCACTAGTTGAGTTGAGACCCAGCAAGGGATTCAGAAAGGAGATCTCCTGGCAGGAATTTCATAGAAGGTCTAACAGGATAGCAAACGCCCTTGTAGAGCGAGGTATCAAAAAGGGCGATAAAGTAGTGCATTGGATGATGAACTCAATCGAGTGGTTGATAGTCTATTTCGGTATCATCAAGAGTGGTGCCTGGGTTGTGCCCCTGAATTTCAGGTTCACCGCTCGCGATTTTAAGTATTGTGTAGAGATTTCAGAGGCAAAGATGGCAGTGTTGGGAGAGGAATTCGTTGACAGGGTACAGGCGGCGCGTGGGGAACTCCCCACAGTCCGACATTACATGGTGGCTGGCAAAGATATTTCGGGCGCAGAAGGTATGGAATCTTTGGAAGGAGTGATAGCACAATCATCCGACGATCCGGTGAGTATCCAGTTGGGCAGTGAGGATGAATGCGGGCTCTATTTTACGTCTGGAACTACAGGACAACCCAAGCCTATACTTCTGACTCATGGGAATATGGTTTGTGCGGCTATTACTGAAAAAGCTCACCATTACCAGACGAGGGAGGACAATTTTGTTCTCCTACCACCTCTTTACCACACTGGGGCGAAGATGCACTGGTTCGGTAGTTTACTGGTGGGTGGTAAAGCAACAATTCTGACTGAAATTAACCCTAGAAATATATTCGAGGCTGTAGATAGAGAAAGGGGAACCATTGTGTGGCTCTTGGTGCCTTGGGTTCATGACATACTGGTGGCACTGGATAGGGGTGAGTTAAAAAAGGAAGACTATGATTTGAGTTGCTGGCGTTTGATGCATATCGGTGCCCAGCCGGTGCCACCGAAGTTAGTGCAGAGGTGGAAAGAGTATTTTCCTAATATGCAGTATGACACCAATTACGGGTTGAGTGAAGCCACCGGTCCAGGCTGTGTTCATTTGGGGATTGAAAATGAAAGAAAGGTAGGGGCAATCGGCAAGGCGGGGTATGGGTGGGAGGTAAGGATCGTTGATGACAAGGGGCGAGACGTTGCTCCTGGGGAGGTGGGTGAGCTTATAGTCAAGGGTGGTGGCGTGATGAAGGGATATTATAAGAATCCTGAAAGAACCGCGGAAACTATTAAAGACAGGTGGCTTTACACTGGTGATTTGGCTCGGTTTGATGAGGAGGGCTTTATTTATCTCGTTGACAGAAAGAAAGACGTCATTATTACAGGGGGAGAAAATATATATCCCAGTGAAATGGAGGAAATTATCCATAGCCATCCCAAGGTATATGATGTGGCAGTTGTCGGTGTTCCAGACGAGCGTTTGGGCGAGATAGCAGTGGCTGTCGTACAGCCTAAGCCAGGGGATACTCTGAGCGAAGCCGAAATACTAGAATTTTGCGAACAAAATCTGGCTAGACACCTTCGACCCAGACGAATTGTTTTTGACAAAGTACCGAGGAACCCTACAGGAAAAATAGAAAAATCAAAGTTGAGAGAGAAGTTGTGTAGTGCTATTGCCTGAGTTTGTGCACGGGGCAGAGTGGCTTGTATGCTTGTCAAATTATTTAACCAGGTAGCCCAACTTTAGTTGACAAAAAGCCAACGGTCGGTTATAATGAAAGTTCGCTGTAGGATATGACACTTAGGTCGTACACTTAACCTTCCCCCAGCTTGCTGCTGACTATTTCTTGATGGTTCTTCTATTCGGGCGCAATAGTCCAATCGTAGTGTCTGATCGAGAGTAATAGTTTCCAAAAGGTGGTAACTGACCTAAATAAGGAGCATGGCTTTGATAGAGCGAAAATCTTTTGCTAAATTACCTGAAGTTTTACAAATTCCTAACCTCATCAAGGTCCAGTTAGATTCATTTCGCTGGTTTCAGGAGGAAGGGCTAAGAGAACTTTTGGAGGAGATGTCTCCCATCCTGGACTTCACTGGCAACAGGTTGGAGCTACATTTTACCAATTACGAGTTTCGTCCTCCTGTACATTCAGTGGACGAGTGCCGTGAGCGTGACATGACATATGCTGCGCCCCTTTATGTCAGGAGCAAGCTAATTGTTAAGGAAACAGGTGAGATCAAGGAGCAAGACATCTTTTTTGGTGATATTCCCCTTATGACGGACAAAGGTACGTTTATTATAAGCGGTGCGGAACGTGTGGTTGTTAATCAGCTAGTTAGGTCGCCCGGGATCTATTTCAGTTTACAAGAGGACCCAGCCACTGGGCGCGAGCTTTGTGTTGCTAAATTGATTCCGGAACACGGTGCCTGGCTCGAGTTTGAGACTCTGGGTAGAGATGTAATTTATGTGAAAGTCGATGGTAAGCGGAAGGTCCCGGTAGTGGTGTTGCTGCGGGCTATCGGTTGTATTGGTGACGGTGACTTGCGAGATATTTTCCACAATGTCGAACCGCTGTCAGAGCAGGGTTTGGTGCAGTCTGGGCTGGAAAAAGATTTTGGGATCAGGACCCAGGAGGAAGCGCTGATAGACGTTTATAGGAGATTGCGCCCGGGTGAACCGCCTACTGTTGAGAATGCACAGGCTCTTCTTACCAACTTGTTTTTCAATCCTCGGAGATACGATCTTGGTAGAGTGGGGCGCTATAAGCTGAATAGCAGGCTGGGGCTTAATATTGACGAGAATCAGCGATGCTTGACGAAGGAAGACTTTGTCCAGATCGTCCGCCATATTATGAGGATCAACAACGGGCTTGAAGAGCCCGATGACATAGACCACCTTCGCAATCGTCGTGTACGTACAGTGGGACATCTCATGCAGAACCAGTTTCGTATCGGTTTATTGCGTTTGGAGAGGACCATTAAGGAGCGCATGAGTATTGTGGGGCCTGAAGCTGCCACTCCAGCCAACCTCATCAACAATCGCCCTGTAGTGGCTGCTATGCGGGAGTTCTTTGGTGGCTCGCAGTTGTCGCAGTTTATGGATCAGACCAATCCACTGGCTGAGCTGACGCATAAGCGTCGTCTTTCAGCCATGGGGCCGGGTGGACTTAGCCGAGAGCGAGCGGGTTTTGATGTAAGGGATGTGCACCATTCTCATTATGGTAAGATCTGTCCGATTGAGACTCCAGAGGGACCCAATATCGGGCTAATTGGTTCCTTAGCCACTTATGCCTCAGTCAACGAATACGGGTTCATTCAGACCCCCTATCGCAGGGTACTTCGTGAAGTTTCTAACAATTCTGAGAAATTGAGTGGCAGGACGTTGGCTGAGGATATAGTTGGGGACGACGGGAAGTTGATTGCTTCCAAAGGGACTGTAGTTACGCGAGAGGTCGCTCAGAAACTTCAAAAGCTACCACCACGCAAGATACGAGTTGTTCCCTTTGTGTCTGATGAAATTGTTTACCTGACTGCCGAGGATGAAGAGCGCTATACGATTGCACAGGCAAATGCCCGGCTTAATGAGCGAAACGAGTTTGTTGAAGGCAAGATCGGTGTCATGCGGGGTGGGAAATACTTGAAGGAGCCGGCGGAGAGAGTTGACTTGATGGATGTTTCGCCGAAACAGGTGTTTAGTGTCACCACATCGCTAATACCGTTCCTTGAGCATGATGATGCTAACCGGGCACTGATGGGATCGAATATGCAGCGCCAGGCGGTGCCCTTGATCCGACCTGAAGCTCCTATTATTGGAACGGGTATGGAGAAAGAAGTTGCCAAATACAGCGGGCAGGTAGTATTTGCTCGAGAGGCTGGGGAAGTCATATCGGTCAGTGGTGACAGAATAGTCGTCCTAGAAAAAGGTGGTGCAACCCGGACATATCCACTGATCAAATTTGCCCGCACCAATCAAGGCACCTGTATTAATCAGAGACCTGTTGTGTCTAAGGGTGATAGAGTGGAGAAAGGACAGGTCATAGCTGACAGCTCCGCTACAGATCAGGGTGAACTTGCACTGGGACAGAATATAGTTTGCGCCTTCATGAGCTGGCGTGGTTACAATTTCGAGGATGCAGTTATCATAAGTGATAGGCTGGTGAAGGAAGATAGGTTTACCTCCATTCATATAGAGAGATATGAGATCGAGGCTCGTGAAACCAAGCTTGGTCCAGAGGAAATTACTAGAGATATTCCTAACGTGGGTGAAGAAAGTTTACGTGATCTGGATGAGCGCGGCATAATTCGTATCGGTGCTGAGGTGGGACCTGGGTCCATATTAGTAGGTAAAATCACCCCGAAAGGGGAAACAGAGCTTACGCCTGAGGAGAGACTACTGAGAGCTATCTTTGGCGAGAAAGCGCGGGAGGTCAAAGACAATTCCTTGCGTGTGCCGCATGGCGAATGGGGTAAAGTTATAGACGTCAAGGAGTTTTCCAGAGATAACCACAGTGATCTCCCTGCTGGTGTACATAAGCTCGTACGTGTGTGGGTAGCACAGAGGAGGAAGATCTCGGTTGGCGATAAGATGGCTGGTAGGCACGGAAACAAAGGCGTTATCTCCTGCATTGTGCCGGAGGAAGATATGCCTTTCTTGCCAGATGGCAGACCAGTAGATATAATCCTCAACCCAATAGGTGTGCCGTCTCGTATGAACATCGGACAAATTCTTGAGGCACATCTGGGCTGGGCGGCTGAGACTCTTGGTTTTAAAGTACTCAACCCCATCTTTGACGGCGCAAGTGATACTGTGATAGAGGATGCCCTGGCAAGGGCTTGGATAGTGCAGCAAGCTGGCGCCGTAGAGCGCGTCTATGCTGACAGGCGTGGGAAGGTTGATATTGAGAAGGCAAAGTCATGGCTTGCAGATAATGGCTATAGTCCCGATCGGGTGTTTGATGACCGATATCCGGGAGAAGCAAGAAATGTTTGTTTGCGTCTTTGGTTGGAGAGCCTGGGTGTGGAGGCTTATAAAATGAGCGACCAAGAATTAGACGAGGTGGTGGGGAAAATCTACATTCAACGCAGATTGTCGCCACCTATATTTGGTAAGGTGACCCTTCGGGATGGTAGAACCGGAGAACCTTTTGACCAGCCGGTGACCGTGGGCGTTATTTACATGATGAAGCTTATCCATCTAGTCGAGGATAAAGTGCATGCCCGTTCGACAGGTCCGTACTCACTGATTACCCAGCAACCGCTTGGTGGGAAAGCACAGTTTGGTGGGCAGCGGTTTGGGGAGATGGAGGTATGGGCTTTGGAAGCCTATGGAGCTGCCTACACACTTCAGGAGATGCTCACCATTAAGTCCGATGATGTCACTGGCAGAGCCAAAGCTTACGAGGCTTTGGTCAAGGGTGAGGATGTATTCCAGCCTGGAGTTCCGGAATCGTTTAAAGTCCTGTTTATGGAGTTGCGCAGTCTGGGTTTAGCAGTGGAGTTACTCAATGAGGAAGAGGAGGAGGTAGCTTTCCTTGAGGAAAGGCGGCGGGTAGGAAATAGATCTAAGACTGCGAGTTAAAGGAGAAACGATATGATAGAAGTCAACGATTTCAATGCAGTAAGAATTTCTCTAGCTTCTCCCGAACAGATTAAAAGTTGGTCATATGGTGAGGTGACTGAGCCGGAAACGATAAACTATCGCACCTTAAAACCAGAGAAGGACGGGCTTTTCTGCGAGCGGATCTTTGGTCCTACGAAAAACTATGAGTGTTATTGTGGTAAATATAAGAAAATTCGGTACCGCGGTGTGACCTGTGACAGATGTGGTGTCACGGTAGAGCACTCTAGGGTACGCAGGATACGCATGGGCCACATTGAACTGGCTGCGCCAGTGGCTCATGTCTGGTTTGCCAAGGGAATACCGAGCAGGCTGGCGCTGCTCTTGGACATTTCTCCTCGTAATCTTGAGCGAGTTTTATATTTTGCGCAATATATCGTCACTTCGGTTGATGAGAAAGCACGGGAGGAAATAGTTAGAAGGTTGAAAGAGGGACTGAACCAGCGGGTTTCAAGAAGAGAGGCAGCGCTGGAAAAGTATATTTCTGATGAGGAGTCTAAAAGGGAGCAGGGATTGGCTGAAGAAACGATTACGCGGGTAAACGAACTACGTCGTGAGTTTGCAGAAGAAAAAGCTGAGCTTCAGGACGTGCTGCAGGAAAGGATATCGATTATTGAAAGCCTGCGACCGTCGATGCTGCTCACTGAAAGTCAGTACCAGGAACTGAAAGCAGAGTTTGGCGAATTTTTCAAAGCTTCAATGGGGGCAGAGGCTATCCTTGATATTCTCAAGGGGCTTGATCTGGGCAGGTTGCGCCAGGAGCTCTGGGAGGAGGTGCGTTCTAGTTCGGGACAACGCCGTAAGAAGGCGATAAAAAGGTTGCGAGTTGTGGAGGCTTTCTGGCGTAGCGGTAACAAGCCGGAATGGATGATATTGACTGTTCTTCCCGTTTTGCCACCAGACCTCCGCCCTATAGTGCAGCTTGATGGCGGGCGGTTTGCGACTAGCGACCTTAATGACCTGTATCGCCGTGTAATCAACCGCAATAACCGGCTTAAACGCTTGATCGACTTGGGCGCCCCCGAGATTATCATCTGTAATGAAAAAAGGATGCTTCAAGAGGCGGTTGATGCACTTATTGATAGCGGACGGAGGGGACGAGCGGCTGCAGTGAGCGGGACACACAGGTTAAAATCGCTGTCGGACATGCTTCGAGGTAAGCAGGGACGCTTCCGGCAGAATCTCCTGGGCAAGCGCGTGGACTACAGTGGTCGTTCGGTCATTGTCGTCGGTCCTGAATTGAAACTACACCAGTGTGGTTTGCCCAGACATATGGCACTGGAGTTGTTCAAACCTTTTGTAATGCGGCGCTTGATTGATCAGGGTTATGCTCATAATATTAAGAGCGCCCGAAGGCAAGTTGAGAGGGCAAGGCCAGAGGTATGGGATATTCTAGCTGAAGTGGTCAAAGAACGACCGGTCTTACTTAACAGGGCTCCAACATTGCATCGTCTGAGTATCCAAGCTTTTGAACCTGTTCTCATTGATGGTAGTGCCATTCAGATCCATCCGCTGGTTTGTGCCGCATTTAACGCTGACTTCGATGGCGACCAGATGGCGGTTCACGTACCTCTTTCCCGGGCAGCAGTTAGGGAAGCTAAGGAGCATATGCTTAGTGTTCACAATATGTTGTTGCCAAGCTGCGGTGAACCTATAATGACACCTACACTGGATATGGTTCTGGGCTGTTATTATCTCACTATAATTCGCCCTGGATGTCGGGGCGAGGGGATGGTCTTCGGTAGTTTCGATGAGGCTAAACTGGCCTACGAAGCGGGTGCCGTGGAACTTCATGCTGAGGTAGAGGTGAGGCTTGAACCTGGGGGGACGAGGCTCAAGACTAGCGTAGGCCGAATCCTGTTTAATGAGGTCCTACCTCCCGAATTTCGTTTCTGTAACCAGGTGATGGATAAAGCCTCTTTGAAGCGCCTGGTGCTTGATTGCTACCGTGTATTAGGGAGTGGCCCCACTGTAACTGTGCTCGACAATCTGAAGCGCTTAGGCTTTGAATTTGCCACGAAATCGGGGGTCACGATTGCTGCCAAAGATATTGAGGTCCCGAAGACTAAAGGAAAGATCTTGGAGGAGGGCGAGGAAAAGATAGCTGTCATCGAAAGCCAATACGAGCGCGGGTTAATCACAGAGGACGAAAGGTACAGTAGTGCTATCCAGGTATGGTCTGAGACCACAGACAAGATTACGGAAACAGTAGCACAATCACTCGATCGCTACGGCGGGCTCTATATGATGGCAACGTCCGGCGCTAAAGGTAACATCTCACAAATCAGACAAATGGCTGGTATGCGGGGGCTTATGACAGACCCCTCCGGTAGGATTATTGATTTTCCCATAAAATCTAGCTTTCGCGAGGGGCTTGACGTAATAGAATATTTCATTTCGACTCACGGTGCGCGCAAAGGTCTGGCTGACACTGCTCTGAGGACATCTGATGCTGGTTATTTGACACGCCGACTCATAGACGTTGCACAAGATTTGATTGTTCTAGAAGAAGATTGTGGGACTGAGGAGGGGATCTGGCTGTTTGAAAAGCCAGATAGAGGATTATTACCATCTTTGTCTGAGCGGATAGTGGGCCGTTTGGCGGCTGCTGACATTATTGATCCTGTTACCAGAAGAGTCATTGTTTACAGAAACGAAGAAATTGATGAAGACAAGGCGCAACAAATTATAGACGCTGGCATTACTCAGGTTTACGTGCGGTCGCCACTGAATTGTCGCTCACGGCGTGGTATCTGTCAGCGTTGCTACGGACGTGACCTGGCTAAGCGTGGATTGGTGGCTATCGGTACCGCGGTTGGCATAATTGCCGCTCAAAGTATTGGTGAACCAGGGACACAGCTTACTCTCCGTACATTCCATACAGGGGGCGTTGTCGGTGCTGATATCACCACCGGTCTGCCCAGAGTCGAGGAACTCTTTGAAGCCAGGGTGCCGAAAGGTGTGGCTATCGTCTCTGAGATCGATGGCGTTGTAGAGGTGATTGAGACCCAGGATATCCCCAAGGTCAGAGTGGTGAGCACCGAATATTATCAAGATGAGTACCCCTTACCTCCAGGGGCTACCTTATTGGTGAGCGATGGGCAGTGGGTTGAAGCCGGAACTAGATTGGCTTCTTTGACCGCTCGACCCACCAAAGGGGCGACCAGCCAGTATCCTGCAGTTCCAGATGACTCTTCCCTAGTGGCTAGAGTATCGGGGACCATTGCTGTCCAGGACAGGCAGATCGTTATTAAGTATGAGGAGGTTGAAGAGCGCGAATATGCAATCCCTTCTGGAAGTCATATTCGGGTCAGAACCGGGGATAGGGTGAAGGCTGGAGAGCAGCTCACAGATGGCGTGGTTGACCCACAGGACATCCTCCGTATTATGGGCAGGGAAGCAGTGCAGCAATATCTGGTTGAAGAGGTGCAAAAAGTCTATCGCTCTCAAGGTGTTAACATTAACGACAAGCATATAGAGATTATTATCAGACAGATGCTAAGACGGGTGCGAATAGAATCTCCTGGTGATACTGACCTGTTGCCCGGTGACTTGGTTGACCGTTTTGAGTACGAGAGCATCAATGCTAAAGTGCTGGCGGAGGGTGGTGAGCCAGCCACAGCCCAGACGGTTCTTCTGGGTATCACACGAGCTTCACTCAATACAGATAGCTGGCTGGCAGCCGCTTCATTTCAAGAGACCACCAGAGTTTTAACTGAAGCAGCGATCTGGGGTAAGACAGACCATTTGTTGGGGCTTAAAGAAAACGTTATCATAGGTAAACTTATTCCGGCTAAAGCTTTGTCCTCCATCGAAGAGCCCCCTCCGCCAGAGCGAGAGTCCTTACCCACGTTATAGGTATGGGTCTTCTTGAAGTTTTTAGGCAAACATAGTCACAGCCGCTGGCGATAGTGTTTTAATGTGGATATCCGCCTCCTGTTGCAGGCGAAGTGCTTCACGTCTTTATTGTGGTATTGGTATCTTGTCTCTTAGGGCACAGCAATGGGTTATTATTCGAGATTCGGTATCGGTGGGATGGCTGCAGGGCTGCAGAGGTAGGTGGAATGTGTTGTATAATGGTACTGTGGCGCTGGTTTATGTGCTGAGTGGTGGGTAATGAAAGAGAACAAGGCAAAGGTGCGAATAGTTTCAGCCAAACAAAGTGCGGACGACATATCTTTGGACGCAAGTCTTCGTCCTCGGCGCTTAAGCGAGTTTGTGGGGCAAGATAAGGTCAAGGAAAATTTAGCGATAGCGATTGCCGCAGCTAAAAAAAGAGGCGAGCCTTTGGACCACATTCTGCTCTATGGTCCTCCTGGTCTGGGGAAGACTACGCTGGCTCATATTATTGCTGCGGAAATGGGGGTAAACATCAGGGTCACTTCAGGCCCGGCAATAGAGCGCCCTGGTGACCTTGCAGCTATCCTGACTAATTTACAAAAAAGTGATAGTTTTTTTATAGATGAGATTCACCGGCTGAGTCGTTCGGTGGAGGAAGTCCTCTATTCTGCGATGGAGGAGTTTGCTATAGATGTCGTGATCGGCAAAGGGCCGGGAGCACGAAGCCTACGTCTAAAACTGCCTCCCTTTACTCTGGTTGGTGCGACCACCCGTTATGCTTTAATGAGCCCACCTTTAAGAGACAGGTTTGGTGCTGTGTACCGGCTCGATTTTTATGATGAAGACTCGATAGAGCTGATCCTGAGGCGATCAGCGAAACTTCTAAATGTTGAAATAGATGAAGGTGCTCTGATCCAGATAGCGCGTCGAGCCCGGGGGACACCGAGGGTAGCTAATCGTCTTCTTAAGAGAGTGCGAGATTATGCTCAGGTGATGGCTGACGGGATGATCACAGAGTCAGTAGCAATGGAAGCTCTCTTGAAGCTGGAGGTAGATCCTTTGGGGTTGGATGAAGTTGACCACAAAATATTGCGAGCCATTATTGAAAAATTCGATGGTGGGCCTGTTGGGTTGGAGACTATAGCTGCTTCTATAAGTGAGGAAGCGGATACGATCATGGACGTATACGAGCCGTATCTACTTCAGCTAGGGTTCATAGAGCGTACCCCGCGAGGAAGGTCGGCTACAAAGCTTGCGTATGAGCACCTCGGGGTGGTATACAAAAAGGGTCCTGCCAATCAGCCAAGACTGTGGTAGAGCGGTTGCAGCTCCGAGACTCCTCTTTAACGGCTAACAGTTTTTCCTCTATTTTGCTACTTTCCACCCTGAGCAGAGGTCTTGTTGTTCTATCTACTTTAATTGGGTTTTTGTGGGTCTGTGGATGTGCTACTGGCGCAGAAATAGCCAGAGTGGAGCGGGTTATCGATGGGGATACCATCGTGGTCTCGGGTGGCGAGCGTGTGCGGTATATTGGTATTGATGCCCCAGAGGTGGGTGAACCTTTCTATTATGAGGCAAAACAGTTCAACGAGCAAATGGTCGTGGGGAAGTGTGTCAAATTGGAAAAGGATGTCTCTGATAGGGACGACTATGGAAGATTGTTGCGCTATGTGTATGTCGACGGCATTTTTGTCAATGGGGAGATGGTGCGGAACGGCTATGCTTTAGCCAAAAAATATCCTCCTGACACTAAGTACCAAGCATACTTAGAAAAAATGGAAGGCGAAGCAAGACGATTGCACAAGGGGCTGTGGCGATGATCCTGTGGTCTCCACCGTATATCTAGTTTCCCAGATTGGGTGTTGAGCCGATTTGAAATATCCAAGAGACCGTTAAACAGTCTTCTGTCGGCTTCTGGTGAAGGCTTGTCCCAACAGGGCTGGACCGAAGAGTAGAGAAACTCCCAGCAGGGCAAGAAGTAGCCAAGTGATCGGACCTGTGTAGTCTTTAGCATTGAGGATAATAATTACCAGTACCGCCGTTTCAAGTAGTGTCAGGACACCAAGTTTTGCCCAGCGTTGTTTCATGCGGATGAAGGCTATTGCGGCTATTGCCAAAACAGAGAAGCTCGATGCAATAAGAGTCGCGTATTTCTGAAGCTGTCCTTGCCAAGATAAGTCAGTGCCTTTTGCTACTGCCATGATCCAGCCTATGGTTATGGGCAAAGGTAGCAGCATTAGAGAGGCAAAAATCCAGTCACGTTTTAGTGCCGCTTTGGTTACAGAAATGATAACGAGGAGCAGCAACGGCGCGTAAGCTATAAATGCAAACCAAGACCAAGCCCCTGGCAGATATACAAGGAGGGCTCCGATAGCTATAATAGGTGTCAGAGAATAGCCCAGCCATGGAAATAGCCAGTCTGGTCGGCCCTTGTACCAGCCGTAGATGGTAACGCTGCCTACTAAGATAACGACTGTGGCTAACCAGAAGATATTTTCCCAGAAATGTAAAGCGAACAATAGGGCTACCAGCAAATGTGGTAGTGCCGCGCACAACGATTGGCGCCAGGTACCCTGGCTGTAGACTTCGTATATTTGCCGGGCAACCGTTTGTGGTGGACCGAGGATCTTGGTGGCAACAGTTGTTGCTTCTTCAGCAGATAGCCCTGACTCTCTTAATTCTCGGCTCCTGTCCTCTAGATGGGCACGGATTTCTTTTATCACGGTGCTCTCGAGCACAGGATCAAGCCTCAGGTACTTTTTTAAACTTTCAAAATATTCCGACTCCAGCGGTGACACGTTATCTACCCGCCTAGTTGCTTGCCGGTTGCATAATCAGGGATACTGCTGCCGAAAAATCTTGCCATATCGATAGTCTTTCTGCTAGCACCTTTTGTCCCTTTGTTGTTATGAAGTAGTAGCGTCTTTCTTGTCCACCTGGTATTTTTTGCCACCTGCCAGAGATTAGCCCCGCCCTCTCCAAGCGATGCAAGGCTGGATAAAGTGTACCTTCCTTAAATTGGAAATAGCCGTTACTCCTCTTTTCTAATTCCTTAATGATTTGGTAGCCATACATGGGCTGATTACTAATCAGTGACAGAAGTAAAGTATCGGTGCTGCCTTTCAGTAGTTCACGTTCGTAACTCATAGCCCCCCCATTTTGAGGTTCGTTGGAAACGATTTATTATTTAGCTTAAGAATAGCACTGGAAAACTGGAGCAGTCAAGAGACGAAATTCAATATCATCGAGTTTCGATGCTATCAGCTGTTAACGGTAGCAGAAGTACGGGTCTGGTGCTCTGGTGCATGATCTTGTATGTCACCGAACCGTAGGTCCAGCGTTCAACACCGGAATGCCCGTGGCTTGACATGGCAATTAGGTCGCAATCGTGCTTCTCGGCACATTTCATTATTTCCAGATGTGGTTCTCCAACCCTTACTTCTGGGCTCACTATCTGGGTCTTCTGCCTAAGTTTGACACTCAGTTTGTTCAAATATTCTTGTGCATTTGCCTTTATGGTTTCCATATCTCTGTCTTTGAAGTAGACAAAGTCCAAGCCGCCAACGGTATGAACATGCATGCCGGAGGCAACTACACGAAGAAGGACAATTTCTAAAAAAAGCTTCTCGCCCAGCTCTTCTGCATAAGGCAAAATTGCTTCGCCCCTTTCAGAGCCATCTAAAGGGACTAGGAGTCGCTTTAGTTTGACTGTAACTAAGGGTGATGCGGAGGCTTTGATCACAAGAAGCGGTACTTTGACAGAGTGGATTATCTCGTTGGCTGTACTACCCAGTAACCAAGATAATGTTGTGCCTGAGCGCCCTTGGGATGTCATGATGACCAAGTCGACATTATTTTTCAGAGTGTACATTGCAATTTCTTGTGCTGGCCTGCCTACTAGCACTGCTTTCTTAATTTTGGTTCCTCCGGTCAACTTACTCTTCAGCTGTTCTGCTCGCCTGTCAAGATAAGCTTCAGAGGCAGGGGTAAAGTCCGCTTCATGGCTTTGGCACACCGTAACCAGAAAGATTTCGGAAGCAAAAGCGTTAGCTATCTCCACAGCATAAGGCAGGGCTTGTTCAGCCAGCTGTGAGCCATCTAGGGCGACTAGAAGTTTCCCAAACATATCTTAAGTATACCTCAAAATAAGCAGCAAATGGCATAAGGATAATACAAGGATTGTTGCCGGGAGGGCATATTTTAGAAACCGCCCCCACCTGATGGTGTAGCCTTCTCTTTCTGCGATGGCGGTGCCCACTACATTCGCTGATGCCCCTATTGGTGTGGCGTTGCCACCGATGTCTGTACCTAAGGCTAAGCTCCAGCTCAAAGTAGGTAGACTAAGCCCGGCGGTGTGGGAGAGGTGGCTTATCACCGGTACCATGGTGGCAGCGAACGGAATGTTGTCCACAATAGCCGAAGCAAGAGCGGATACCCATAGGATTATAGGTATCACCAGAATGAGCTTTCCTCCAGATATTTCCCCGATGTAGTTAGCTAGGATGCCAAGTACACCCGTTTCCTCTAGTCCGCCCACACAGACGAACAAGCCGATGAAAAAAAGCAGTGTGCGCCAGTCCAGTCTTCGGATGATGAGAACGGACTCTTTCCAGCTGGCTAGAAGTGTTAGAATGGCAGCAGTGATGCCGATGGCAGCTACCGAGAGTCCGGTCTCAGCGTGCGTTATCAGCAGGAGTACTACAAAGACAAATATTGCTGTAAGCAGCCAAAACAGCCTTCGATTTGTCACCGCTTCGCTTGGTTTGGGGTACTGGTTTGGTGGTGGAAGACGAGTCGCAGGCTGAGTAGTAAGGGTGTGACGCGTACAGATGTAGAAATAGGCGATACTTAGAGTCATTCCTGCCCAAGCAATGGGTCCAGTGTTGATGGCGAAGTCTGTGAATGTATAGCCGAAAGCAGTACCGATGATTATATTTGGTGGGTCACCACACATGGTAGCACTGCCTCCTGTGTTTGCCGCGAATATTTCGGCAATTATCACGGGCACCGGATCGAATTTTAGCAAGCGTGCGAGTTCTATGGTCACTGAAGCAAGGAATAGCAGTACTGTAATGCTATCGATAAACATCGCTAAGAAGCCAGATAGAATCATGAAAGCAACGAGGATGGGCGGAACACGATAGTTAACTATTCTTGCTACATGAAAGCATAGCCAGCGGAAAAATCCGACTCTACTTAACCCTTCCACCAAAACCATCATGCCGCCGATAAAAATAATAGTTTGCCAGTTAACGCCGTGAGATTCTATCTGTTCTTCACCCGGCAGCCAGAATTTGAGTTCCCTTAACTGGTTGAAGTTGAGCGCATTTAGTGCTGAATCAGGACTTTTCATGATCAGGAGGAATACAATAGCAATTGTCAACGCTGCGCCGATAAGGGCTGGTACGTAGCGGTGTGTTTTACCGCTTACGATAGCTGCGAACGTCGCCAAGAAAATGGCGGTGGCGAATATCTGGCTAAGCGCTGTCATTTACCAAAGTGGGCTGTAGCTTAGTTTAGTCGTGCTATTTTAGCATACGGTTATCAGCTGGACAATACTTTATTGCTGTAAAATTTGGCTGTGTTGAATGTTATTGCGATTCTGGTGATAGCAAGGTGTGTACTAGAGTTCCGCCTCAGATTAATGAATGTTCTTCCAAGTTCGGTTTTTCCCCTGCAGCTTCCGTAGAGAGTTTGGGTATGATGTTCAGGAAAATTTCAACGAGTCTGGGATCGAACTGAGCTCCGGAGTTACGTTTTAGCTCTTCTATTGCTTTGCCAAGTGTCATGGGTTGGTGGTAGGGTCTCGAAGCAGTCATAGCTTCAAAGGCGTCTGCTATGGCGAGGATGCGGGCTTCTAAGGGGATAGCCTCACCACGTAGTCCTGTGGGATAACCATTGCCATCCCACCGCTCATGATGATGAAGAATGGCGGGCAAGCATGAGGTCAGACTGGGTATGCGTCCCACTATCGCTGCTGCCAGTTTGGTGTGCGACTGGATAATTTCCCATTGTTCTGCGGTCATCTTGTCATCTTTTCTGAGTAGCTCATCAGGGATACCTATTTTACCTATATCGTGAAGAAGGGCTGCGGTACTTAAGTTAGCCACTCTGTCTGAGGGCAAGTCCAATGCTTCGGCTAGGGCGACAGCATAGTCTCTTACCCTGCGCGAATGACCATGGGTGTAGATATCTCTGGCTTCAACAGCAGCTGCCAGTGCCTGGATAATACTGAGAATACCCTTCTCTGCTGTAGCTCCGCTGGTCAATGAGCTATCGGCTGCGATAAACAGTGTTTTTGCTGCGATTTGTATTCGATCTCCCCCTGTTCTTTTTGCGTAGTAGAGTGCATGGTCAGCGGCAGTACATAGCTCGTCAGCGGTTGCACCATCGCCTGGCCATGTGGCTAGCCCAAAGCTAGCAGTGAAGGGGATTTGCCTGGACTGCATCCCGCTGCTGATTCGTTTGCGGACACGATCAGCTACCACATAAGCTTGTTCCACACCTGTTTGTGGCAGGATGAGTGCAAATTCATCACCGCCATAACGGAAGGATAGATCGATCTTTCGTACAGTCCTTTTTATCAGGTGCCCTATTTGATTAAGCACTTTATCACCGGCCAGGTGTCCATGAATGTCATTGTAGGTCTTAAATGAGTCGAGGTCCAGTATTACCAGTGACAGCGTGCCTCCGTATCTTGAGTGGCGGTCGATCTCTCGGTCCAGACACTCCTCGAAGTAACGGCGATTGTACAGACCGGTAAGTTCATCCATACGCGCTCGTTGTTCAGCTTTGGTAAAAAGTTGGGAGCTCCAGATAGCCCCTGCTATTTGGTTTGCAAGTTGTTCCAGTATTTCCCTTTCTTTTTCTCCATATGCATTTGGCTTGTAACTGGAAAGGTTTAAGCTGCCAAACACTTCGCCTTTGCTAATGAGGGGCACATGGATGGAAGACCTGAGACCTGCTTTAGACTTGATTTCATTGACAGGTAATAAACCTTGCTTATTGATGTCGGTCTGAATAAGTGTCCTCTTTTTAGCTAGCACCCACCCTGTTGCTGAATTCTTAAGCGGGTAGGTCTTTCCAGCTTGCAGTTCTGCCGGAGCATCGTGGGATACAGCTAAGAATCTTACCCGATCTCCCTCGACTATGGTTACAGAAGCGCGGTCGAAATGTACTAGCCTCTGCAATTCTTCGGTAAAGGTATGAAATACTTTGCTAAAATCCACATCCGAGGTAATTGCCTTGGTTACACGGACGATCGAAGCGAGAAGCCGTCTTTTCCGTTCGGTGTCCTCCAATAGCCGTGCGTTCTGAATTGGCAGTGATATTTGCGCTACAATATGCTGCAGCAGTGTTAATTCCTTTTCTCGGTAGGCGTGAGGACGGCGACTGGCGATTATTAATGCTCCGAACACCTCTCCTCTGGCAAGCAGGGGTAGGTACACTATGGATCTTATCCCGCGTTCTGCGTGATATTTCCCTGTCCAGAACCTCCTCTTACGCGCCAGGTCAGGCTCCAGTAATAGTTTTTTGGATGTGGCTACATACTCTGTTGCCGTTCCTGCAAGTGGTAGAGTGTCCCCTACTTGCCATACAGAATCTATTTTCGAAGACAAGGCATAGAACCGTAGTTCGCTCCCTTCAATAATCACAACACTAGCCCAATCGACATCCATGATTTTTCTCAATTCTTCAGCAAAGCCTTCGTATATCTCGTTTATATTTAGACTTGAGGTGATGATTTTTGTCAGATTGTTGACTAAAGCTAGCGTTTTTTCACTCTCACGCCTTTGCTGTTGCACAGTTGATTTCTCGATAATAGCTGCAAGATAGGAAGTGAAGGCATCAAGGGCTTCCAATTCGCAGGTGGTGAATTTAATTTCGGTCTTGGAAACAAGCCCCAAAATGCCTATCGTCTTGCCTGCTGACCTGATCGGAATGCTGGCGAGCGAACGGTATCCCAACTTGGTAAATATGTTTTCTTTGTATTCTGGGTGGGCAAATAGGTTAGAAATGACTACAGGTTGTGCTGACAGGATGCAGTGGGCAGCAATTTCCTCATTGACTCCACACACAGTTAGCTTCATTGCCACATTCTTGTCTAAGCCTTCATAGGTAATGAGTGGCGCTTGCTTTTTGCTTTGGTCGATGGTTTGTACCCAGCAGTCTATGTGTAACCTCTTCCCGAGCTCGCCAAGAGCTAAACTGACGACTTGTGGGATACTGAGGGAACCGTCTACTTTTTGGCTTATTACTTTTATGGCGCCAAGCACGCCGTTTTGTAGTTGTTTTGTATAACTACCCGTTGCCACACCTCCCTCGCATAAGTACTATTTTAGCATAAATGCATAGCTACCGATATAAACCGGCGTAGTCCTCTGATTTGCCGTATAGCTAGCCCTTCGGTGCGAAAATAGTTAACTCTGAAGGATCTTAAAGGATGTAGAGGCACAATGGGCGCGTTTGTTTAGTGCGTGGGACGTTGTGCAGAATGTAAAGCTAGTGATCAGTGGAGATAGGGGGATTCGAACCCCCGACCCCTGCGATGCGAACGCAGTGCTCTCCCTATTGAGCTATATCCCCATCGTAAAGCCATGGTAGCAAACGTTTCCGGTATCTGTCAAGCTGATTTACCGAGGCGCTCTTTGCAGTCGAAATGGCTTGACACTTTTGATGTAGTGTTGGTAGACTTACTCTTAGCTTGACACGGCGCTGTCCCGTGTTGATGTCGTCTGTGTGTGGCCCCGTAGTGTAGCGGACTAACATGCCACCCTGTCACGGTGGAGATCGTGGGTTCGAATCCCATCGGGGTCGTTTTTTATTTTTTGGCGAATGAGAGCCCTGGGTAGCACTCCTTCTCTATTTATAGGTTGTGGGTGCCACGCCAGTTCTCTCCGGCGCCAACTGCTTAAGCCGATCGACGCGAGGAATATTGCTTGCGTCGATACGAGCGTGTGCTCTAGATGACTGACGCTCTAACATGGTCTTAGAGCGGTTCCAAGATTACTCGGGCATCTACTGCTACAGCGCCATTTTTGTAGGCAAAGACAGGGTTAAGATCGAGCTCCTTGATCTGGGGTGTTTGCTCGACAAAATCGGAAACTTTAAGTAACAGTTCTTCGAGGAAAGCTATGTCTGCCGGTTCTTGCCCTCTGTAGCCCTGGAGAAGGGGATAACCTTTTATTTCTCTAATCATTTCTCTAGCATCTCTTTTTGTAAGTGGTACTATCCTAAAGGCGACGTCTTTGAGAACCTCAACCAGGATTCCACCAAGCCCGAACATTATCACTGGACCAAATTGTGCGTCTTTCGTCATACCTATTATTACCTCTATCCCAGGGCGGACCATTTTCTGTACCGAAATACCATGGATCCTAGCATTAGGGTAGTGCTGTTTCACTGAAGAAAGTATCTCGCTATAAGCCTTGCTGACCTGCGTGGCGTTGCTAAGTCCCAGTTTCACACCACCGGAGTCGCTTTTGTGAATCACATCGGGCGAGACTATCTTCAGCACCACAGGGAAGCCTATTTGTCTGCTAAGGGAAATAGCCTGTGCTTTTGTACGTGCCAGTCTAGCCTCTACCACGGGTATTCCAGCCTGCTTGAGAAGGTCTTTGGACTCTATCTCAGTTAGCTGTGTCCTCTTTTCCTGTCTAACTTGCTCAAGTATCCTGTTTTTTGTCATTTTTTCCCCCAGAGGGTATCGTTCAGATTTAAAGTGTCTTTAATTTTATCCCATTAGTGC
This sequence comes from uncultured Dehalococcoidia bacterium, assembly GCA_937975645.1. GTDB lineage: Bacteria > Chloroflexota > Dehalococcoidia > GIF9 > UBA5629 > CALJTV01. The sequence goes on from CALJTV010000017.1 coordinate 61,268, forward strand.
TGCTGTCTGCAAAAACAGGTCGAAGCGAGATGTTATTACTGCGGTTTTCGCGTGATGCACTTAAGTTTATAATCCAGTCTTACTGGAGTATACTAAGGACATGCTGCAGCAGCACGGAAAACTAGTAAATTCAGCCTGTTATCCTGTTATATGGAATGTCGGAGCCTCGTGCAAGGGTGGGAGGATTATCTCTGTACGTTGTTAGTGAATCAATGGTGCTGAATAAACGGTCAAGGTAGGGAACCGATCGCACGGATGAAGATTCTTGGCATAGCTGGGAGCCCTCGACGTAATGGAAATACTGACATCTTGCTTCAGCAGGTGATGAGGGGCGCCGCTAATGCTGGTGCCGACATAAAAATTGTAGTACTCAGCGCATTGAGTATTGCTCCATGCCGCCATTGTGATGGTTGTCTAAAGACAGGTAGATGTGTTATTGAAGATGATATGCAGTGGCTCCACGTTGATTTGAGGCAGGCTGATGGGATTGTACTGGCATCACCCATCTTTTTTATGGGTATAACAGCTCAAGCCAAAGCCATGATCGACCGCTGTCAGGCGATATGGGTCATCAAACATGTACTTAAGGTGCCTGTTACCATACCGCTGGACAGGAAACGTAAGGGACTGTTTGTATCAGTTGGCGGGACAAAACTGTCTAACTTATTCCAGCCTGCGCTGGCTACGGTGAAGAGCTGGTTCTTGACTTTGGATGTGGACTATCTTGGTGAAGTAGTCTTTTCTGGGATAGACGAAGCGGGGGCTATACTGCGGTATCCAGCTGCGCTAGACGAGGCGTTTACCGCCGGGAGAAAACTTGTTTCAGCTCTTAAAGACAGCGAGTAACCTCCAGCATCTGCTATGAGCTAAGAGCTGGGGTCAGTTTTCTATATGCGCCGTAACGAAAAATATCTGCCTCTGGGGCCCAGCCCGAAGTAGCTTGACTTTGGGCTTACCCTTTTTTATACTAAAAGCTTGTGACTGGTTAGAGTGTGCGGCGGGGCTAAGCCTTGTGCGAGATCAGGTTGCCCGAGTGGCGCAATGGTAGCGCAACCGACTTGTAATCGGTAGGTTAGTGGGTTCGACTCCCCTCTCGGGCTGTAATTGTGTGTCTGGGAGGGGTGCCGGAGTGGACAATCGGAGCAGACTGTAAATCTGCCGCCTGATGGCTGCGTAGGTTCGAATCCTACCCCCTCCACCACTTGCAAATCTTGGAGAGTTTATTAAAATAGTGTATAATCTGATATAATTTGGCGACTCAAAGCAAGACGGAAGCAGTTGCCCACATAGCTCAGTCGGTAGAGCACGTTCTTGGTAAGAACGGGGTCACCAGTTCGAATCTGGTTGTGGGCTCGGTAGAAAAGGAGGTTTTCTGATGGCAAAGAAAGTTTTCGAGCGAACCAAACCACATGTCAATGTGGGTACAATTGGTCATGTAGACCATGGGAAGACCACGTTGACTTCGGCGATTACGCTGGTGCTCTCTAAGTATGGTTCAACCCAGTTTCGCCCGTTTGATTCTATCGATAATGCCCCTGAGGAGAAGGCACGCGGCCTGACGATTGCCATTGCTCATATTGAATATGAGACTGAAAAGCGCCACTATGCTCACGTAGATTGCCCGGGGCATGCTGACTATATTAAGAACATGATTACTGGGGCAGCCCAGATGGACGGTGCAATATTGGTGGTCAGTGCCCCGGATGGACCTATGCCACAGACTAGAGAGCACATCCTTTTAGCCCGCCAGGTCGAGGTCCCAAGCATGTTGGTGGCATTGAATAAGGTGGACGCTATGGAGGATGAGGAGTTACTTGAACTTGTTGAGCTTGAAGTCAGGGAACTTCTCTCGAAGTATGGTTTCCCGGGCGATAAAACTCCTGTGATCAGGGTGAGTGCGCTAAAGGCTCTGGAATGCGGTTGCGGCAAACGGGAATGTCAGTGGTGTGGCAAGATTTTGCAATTGATGGATGCTGTAGATGAATGGGTTCCTCTGCCTGTCAGGCCCAAGGATAAGCCGTTCCTAATGCCGATCGAAGATGTGTTCGGAATAAAGGGGCGCGGCACAGTGGTCACTGGAAGGGTGGAGCGTGGGGTAGCAAAGGTAGGTGATGAAGTTGAAATTGTAGGTATCAAAGAGACTCGCAAGACTGTGATAACTGGTTTGGAGATGTTCCACAAGACCCTAGAGACAGCAGAACCGGGTGATGCGGTTGGTTGTCTGCTTAGAGGGATCGAGCGTGATGAGGTGGAGAGAGGGCAGGTTCTAGCTGCACCTGGCTCAATTACACCACATACACATTTTGAGTCTGAGGTATATGTGTTGACCAAGGAGGAAGGTGGGCGCCACACACCTTTCTTCAATGGTTATAAACCGCAGTTCTATATCAGGACTTTGGATGTGACCGGAACGATCGAATTACCCAAAGGCGTTGAGATGGTGATGCCCGGAGACAATGTGAAGATGACCGTTAAACTGATTTATCCAGTGGCTTTGGAAACTGGTTTGCGTTTCGCAATCAGAGAGGGCGGCAGAACGGTCGGAGCTGGGGTCATCAGCAAGATTTTAGAATAACCTATGGCTAAGAAAGGTGAATCGCGTGGTATTATCCACCTGGCATGTACCCAGTGTCAGGAGAGAACTTATACCACCACTAAGAATAAGAAAAATGACCCGCAACGGTTGGAGCTAAGAAAGTATTGTCCTCGATGTCATACTCACACGCTCCACCGGGAGACTAGGTAGTCTTTGGTGAGAAAGCCCCAGCCTCAAACTCTTAGGCCCAAAAAGCGATCTAGGTTCGCATTTATCGGGGATATTATTGGTGAACTACGGAAAGTTGTCTGGCCGTCGAGACGAGAGACATTGCGTCTGACGGTTATGGTAATTGGGCTTTGTGTTGCTGTAGGGTTGATTCTAGGTATGCTGGACTATGGTTTTGCGGAACTGGTGACTCGAGTTTTCTTGGGTGGAGGCTAGTTTGGCATGAAGAACGGTGATAGACAGTGGTATATAATACATACCTACTCTGGGTATGAGGAGCGCGTAAAAAGGGCTCTGGAGCAACGGATCAAGTTTATGGATGCAGAGGATAAGATTTTCCAAATCGTGATTCCTACCGAGGATGAAATAGAGGTTAAGGGAGGGCAGCGGCGGACGGTTACAAAAAGAGTATTTCCGGGTTATGTGCTAGTTCAAATGAAAATGGACGATGAGAGTTGGAGTGTGGTGCGCAACACACCAGGGGTGACTGGTTTTGTGGGTAGCGGTAGCAAGCCCACTCCACTCTCTGAAGCTGAGGTAGAATCTATTCTGAAGCAAATGAAGGAGGGAGTCCCTAGGATAAAGGTTGGCTTTCGGAAGGGGGATAGCGTACGCGTGGTAGATGGGCCCTTTACTGACTTTGTTGGTGTAGTTGACGAGATAAACGAGGCAAAGGGTAAGGTGAGGGTTTTATTGACCCTCTTTGGCCGCGAAACGTCTGTAGAGCTGGATTTCCTTCAAGTTCAACGATTATAAGAGGTACAAAATGCCTAAAAAAGTCAAAGCGGTTATCAAATTGCAGATTGAGGCTGGTAAGGCTACTCCTGCTCCGCCAGTCGGTCCTGCCCTCGGTCAGCATGGTGTCAATATTATGGCTTTCTGTAAAGAGTACAATGAGAGGACCAAATCACAAGCTGGTTCTATAGTGCCTGTAGAAATCACCGTATATGAAGACAGGTCATTTAGCTTCGTTACCAAGACTCCGCCAGCCTCTGATTTGATTAAGAAAGCCTTGGGGTTAGAGAAAGGGAGTAGTGCCCCAGGTAGACAGAGTGCAGGCGCATTGCCACGGTCGACGCTTTATGAAATTGCGAAGATCAAGATGAAAGACCTGAATGCGAGGGATGTTGAAGCAGCGGCAAAGATCATTGAGGGGACGGCACGTAGTATGGGCATAAAGGTGGAATAAATCATGAACAGGGGTAAGAAATACCAGAGTGCTGTGAAGGTAGTAAGCCGGGCAACTGCCTACCCTCCTAATGAAGCTATTGAACTGGCTAAAAGAGCTGCCTTCGCTAAATTCGATGAGACTGTAGAATTGCATTTGAGGATGGGTCTTGATCCTAGAAGTGCTGATCAGCAAGTGCGTGGCATTGCAATTCTGCCACACGGCTTGGGTAAGCAGATCAGAGTTTTGGTGTTTGCCCAAGGTGAGGCAGCTCGAATCGCTGAGAGTGCAGGTGCTGACTACGTGGGCAGTGACGACCTTATAAAGAGGGTCGAGGATGGCTGGCTTGATTTCGATGTCGGTATCGCGACACCGGATATGATGGGCAAAGTCGGCAGACTGGGTAGAATATTAGGTCGGAGGGGCTTGATGCCCAATCCTAAATCTGGCACTGTGGTGCCGGCAGAGGACCTGCCGCGAGCTATTGCTGATGCGCGCAAAGGTAGAGTAGAATTCCGACTGGACAGGACAGGCATCATTCATGTGCCTATTGGCAAAATCAGTTTTGCCAGTTCTCAGCTTTTGGAAAATTTGACTGCGGTGATAGAGGCTGTGGTCAGGGCTAAACCAAGCGGGGCAAAAGGACAGTATATCAAGAGTGCTTTCCTTTCGACCACAATGGGTCCGGGGATCAGGCTTGACTTGAGACCGATTTTGTCCTAACCTTTAAGAATAAGGAACCCAATAACTGAATAGTCTAAACCAAGATTGTGCCTGTGACAGCAGGTGCTTAGAGGCTTAAATCTAGTGGGCCTGCCGAGGCTGTATAAGCAAGGTCTTTGACAGTTAGAGTCCTTGTCGCCGCAGGCACAAGGACTTTTTGAATTATACAGGGGTGTAATATGTCTAAGGAAAGAGAAAGAAAGAGTCAACTTATAGAAGAGCTGGCTGAGCGTTTGTGCCGCTGTTCTATAGCTATAGCTGTAGATTACAGGGGGGTGACGGCAAGGGAGATAATGCAGCTTCGCCGTCAACTTTCAGACAGTGGTATCGAGTACCGAGTGGTGAAGAACACCTTAGCCAGGTTTGCTGCAGATAAGGCCGGAGTGCCGCAGCTGGGGTCGTTGCTTACAGGTCCTGTTGCTTTAGCCTTCTGTTTTGATGATGTAGTTAAGCCAGCACAGATCTTGCGGGAATATATTCAGTCATCGGGTTCGACGCTGCAAATTAAAGGCGGAATATTACGCGGTAGGCTATTGCATGCTGGAGAGGTGGCCAGTTTGGCTACGTTACCACCACAGGAAGTCTTGCTTGCTAGACTAATTGGGCAATTGCAAGCGCCGCTGCAGGCTTTACATAATGTTTTTAGTGCACCGCTGAGGTCACTGGTCTGGGTGTTGAATGCTAGAATTCAGCAGCTTGAGGCGGGTTAGTACATACATTCTTGGGAACGAGATAAATGATATGACCTAGTTGTTGCAGTGAGAAATCAGCTCCGGAGAGGAAGTGTCCGGGCTGTTGCAATCAAAAACGAGGAGTACAAACCATGACCAAAGAAGAGATTATAGCAGCAGTAAAGAAAATGACGGTTTTGGAGCTGGCTGAGCTGATTAAAGCGTTGGAGGAGGAATTTGGGGTTACAGCAGCACCTGTGGCGGTAGCCGCAGCGCCTGCAGCTGCTGGCGCACCAGCCGCGGCTGCACCAGCTGAAGAGGAAAAGACTGAGTTCACCGTTATCCTTAAGGAGGTGGGTGAGAACAAGATCAACGTAATTAAAGCTGTCCGAGAGGTCACCACTCTGGGGCTGAAAGAAGCAAAAGAGCTTGTTGAGAGCGCTCCAAAGCCGGTCAGAGAAGGTGTGGGTAAAGAGGAGGCGGCTGCCATAAAGAAGAAACTAGAAGAGGCTGGAGCTAAAGTCGAGGTCAAGTAAGCAAAGGCGGTTGAGACTTTTCTAGGTAACAAGCAGGTAAAATTTGTGAGGGTGCAGTTTTTTGCGACGCCGATCCTACCGTCCATGCTAGTTTACTGGCATTTTCGTCTTTGGTTTGCAGCTTTTAGCTGTACAGTGTTAACATTGAGCGGGTGATTTTTACACCCGTGCTTGGCGGCAGGAGGTGTGTATGTCCGATAACGGGTTTTATGAAGTGCGTGCCAAAGTCGTCTCTCAGAAAGGGCATTGTGCTGCCGGTCATAGATTGGGTGATGAGTTCACAATCGGAGAGACAACCCCAAAAGGCGTGTGTTGTTGGGCGTTCTACGCACTTTTCCCCTTTGTGTCTGTGTTGCAGCTGGGAGGAGGTTTTCCCTGGGAAGCGAAAGCGAATGAGACGACTGTTGCTTGCCCTGACCCGACTAATCCAGTTGTCTTTGAGTTAAAGCGGGTCGAAAAATAGTCATTTGATTTTGGGGATGGGAAATGATAGGTGCCGGCGAGCTGGCTTTTCTTGATGGTACTGCTCAGGCGGAACTGGTAAGGCGGAGAGAGGTTACACCGCTGGAGCTTGTGGATGCGGCAATCGCTAGAATCGAGCGACTGAACCCGTTGCTTAATGCTGTGATTACGCCTATGTATGAGCAGGCACGCACAGCAGCTTCAGGTAAGTTGCCAAAAGGACCTTTCGCAGGAGTACCATTTCTTCTCAAAGACCTTCTTGCGTCTTACAAAGGGGTTCGCATGACTCTTGGCAGTGCTTTTCTTGGCGACTTTGTGCCTGCCCACGATAGCGAGCTGGTGACTAGATTGAAGGGTGCTGGCTTGATCATCTTGGGGAAGACCAATACGCCAGAACTTGGGCTATTGCCCACGACCGAACCAAAGATTTTTGGCGCGTGTCATAACCCTTGGGATTTGGCTAGGACGCCGGGTGGGTCAAGTGGTGGTTCGGCGGCTGCTGTTGCCTCCGGAATGGTGCCTATGGCTCATGGCAATGACGGTGGCGGTTCAATCAGAATCCCAGCATCGTGCTGCGGGGTTTTTGGTTTAAAGCCGACCCGTGCTAGAAATCCCCTGGGGCCTGATTTTGGTGACATTATGGGTGGACTGGTCGTGGAGCACGGTCTGACCCGCACTGTGCGCGATAGTGCCGCTCTGCTCGATGTTACCAGTGGTCCTAGTCCTGGTGACCCTTACTGGGCGCCACCCAAGAAGCGCCCCTTTTTAAAGGAGGTGGGCGCACCACCAGGGAGGCTACGAATTGCCTTCACTGTTCAGGCTGCCACTGGCGTACCAGTTCATACTGACTGTATTTTGGCAGTACAGGATGCGGCGAAGCTATGTGCTGACCTTGGTCATGAATTGACCGAGGTGTCACCAATGACTGACAGCATCGAACTGGTGAACCAGGCTTTTATGACAGTCTGGGCTGCAGGCTGTGCTTCGACCATTGACGCTGCCGCTCTGGCAACAGGAAAGAAACCAACGCCAGAACAGTTTGAGCCAGCAACCTGGGCTATTTACGAAATGGGACGGCGCCGAACTGCGTCAGAGTATCTTATCGCAGTAACGGTTTTGCAGAGATTTTCCCGGGACGTGGCAAAGTTTTTTGCCGATTACAACGTTTGGCTCACGCCAACTCTAGCTCAGCCGCCGTTACCTCTTGGTTCTTTTGACTCGCCCCCGAGTGACCCTCTTTATGCCCAGCGCCGGGCTGCTGAATTTGTCCCGTTTACACCTGTCTGCAATATCACTGGACAGCCGGCTATGTCTGTGCCGCTGTTTTGGAATTCCGCTGGTCTTCCTATCGGGGTTCATTTTATAGGGCGCTTTGGTGACGAGGCGACTCTTTTTCGTCTTGCTGCACAGCTTGAAGAGGCACGCCCCTGGGCAGCCCGAAGGCCACCGGTAACAACACCTTAGTGGTTTCTAGGTCAACTTCGACTATACCATCTGTCTGGGATCTGCTATGTTCGGCGGGTATGGTGGCCTAGTTTCTGGTTGGGCATTAATTTGCTAGAATTAGCTTGTTTTTTCCTATAGAAGAATAGAAGAATGGCAATGCGAAGATTTACAGGTGGCTTGTTGTTCTTTTCGGGTCTGATGGGCTTGGTGCTGGTGCTGGTTTTCTGGCTTCCAAATAGTATTAATTTGAGCATCGTAATTTCTGTCTGCTTGCTGTGCTTTGGGTGCGTCTGGGGTGGTGGTAAACTCCTGCAGCAGCCAATAGTACGGAGGAGGGCGGTTACAGACGGTTCTGTGGCTCAGCCGTCCGAACTGGGGCAGCTTACGACCGTCTGTCCAAGATGCGGTTGGCTGATTGGTTCAGGACAACGCTTTTGTGGGGGGTGTGGGATGGTTGTAGGACCAGTCTGCGCACAATGTGGTGCCCTTGTTGTCCCTGGTTTTAGATTTTGCACCAACTGTGGCAATAGACTGGCGGAAAACGGGTGAGCCCGATGGGGTCAACAAATGTCTATTGCAATTTTGTGGCGGGAAGAACTGAAAGAGTACGATTTTGGTCCGGGGCACCCTTTCCGTGGTGCGCGGTATGATATATTTCTAAGGTTCTTGCGGGAGCACGTCCCTGAGGACGATAACTATTGCATCGGAGAGGCAGCCCCAGCCACAGAGGAAGACCTGCTACTCATTTGTGCGAAAGATTATGTCGATTTCACTCGGGAGTATTTTAAGGCTGCCAATCTGGGGTTAGCTTATCCGGGGCAATTTTCTCGGTACCACAGTTTGGATAATATGCCAGTGGGGAAGCCAGGAAGACTTGAGGAGGCTGCGAGGCTGGTGGTAGGTCAGGCTAAACTGGCGTGCGACTTAGTCCAGCAGGGCAAGTTTGCAAAGGTGGTCTCCATAGGTGGCGGTTTACACCATGCAAAACCTAACTACGGTGAGGGGTTTTGCCTTTATAATGACGTTGCCTTTTGCGGTCGCTATCTGATGGAGAGATACGGGCTGGAGAGAATCGTCATTCTGGACACCGATGCACACGGTGGCAACGGTACCATGGAGTATTTCTACGAGGAACCGCGTGTCCTGTTCATTGACTTACACCAGGATCCAAGGACACTTTATCCCGGGACGGGCTTCACTCATCAAATAGGTAGTGGGGCAGGCAAAGGCTTTACGGTCAACATACCCTTGCCAGTAGGTGCAGGCTATGAATCGTATAAGCTTGTTTTCGAGTCCGTGGTGGAGCCACTGGTTAAAGAGTTCCAACCTCAGGTAATTCTCCGTAACGGCGGTTCTGACCCCCACTTTGGCGACCAGCTGACTGAACTGGGGCTGTCAGTTGAGGGCTTCAGGATGATAGGTGAGAAGGTGAGGGAGATAGCATCAGTGGTGTGCGATGGCAGGGTGATCGACTTAATCGCTTCTGGGTACAATGAAAGGGTATTGCCCTACGCCTGGCTGGCATTGATCAGCGGACTTGCTGGATGGAAATTGCCTGTGGGGGAGCCGGAGCCTGTGTCCCGGCATTTCCCCGCGGATGTTGTGTTTACACAGACTCAAAAAGTAATAGAAGAGGTTAAGGATAATTTGAAACAGTTCTGGACTTGTCTGCGGTAGAGCCCGGAATTCCTGGGAACTAGGGTAAAGTGCTTTCAGGAGACTGTCTATGAATGTCAAATTATTGGCTCTTTATTTCGTCGTCGGCGGAATCATTGTAGCTACTGTGACCTATTTTGGTAGCCACGGAAAAGGATTGCTTGCCGCGTTTGTAGCCTTCTTTCCTAGCGTTACTGTGGTGACATTGGTGGGTATATACCTCACCGGTGGTGCTGGTGCTACAGTGTCCTATTTCCGTGGCATGTTGTTACTGCTTCCGGCGTGGGCACTTTATGCCCTGGCTATGATATTCATGTTACCTCGGTGGGGGCTTGTGCCATCAGTACTTGCCGGCGTATTTCTGTACATAACTGCAGCCTGGGTGACTATGAGGCTGGCCGGATAGTAACTGTCCAAAGGAGAGGGAAGATGGAATGGAAGAATTATGCTGAAGAAATTAAGACTGTTCTTGGGATGGTGGGCAGCCCGATAGCCATCACTTACTCGATGGAACCACCTACTGTAGCGGCCGGTGGGAGGCATCGTGTGTGTGAGGCTTTTTTGAAGGCACGGGGTGGGGAAACTATTGACCTGACGGCAAGAAGTTCGTCTTGCAGAGGAGGCTCCTGGCATCTAGGACTGACTGAGAGGCCACAAGGGGAGGGTGACAAGGCGCTGAAGGAGTTTTTGGTGAAAGGAGAAAAACTATTCTGTTCAATAGCGGTCTTCCATCGGGCACAGTACCTGTGTTCTGCACCGCCGCTGGGACTTGCTGAGCATGTGGTCCTCTCCCCGATGGAAAAAGCCGAGTTTGAACCTGACATTGTGCTTTTCATCTGTAATCCTTTGCAAGCATGCCGGCTGGTCACTCTGGACACATATACTACAGGCATACCGCCGAAGCTGGAGATGTGTGGCGCGACCTGCCATCAGGCTGTGGCTTACCCCGTGGTCACTGGCGAACTCAATGTCAGCCTTATGGACTATACCAGTCGGCGGCTGCAGGGGTACAAGGATGAAGACTTGCTGGTATCAATCCCTTATCACCGTTTCCTCGGTATAATGCGGAACCTCGACCGGTGCACTGCAGGGCGTGCCAAGTTTGAGGTGCCGGAGTCATTTCGCAAGCTCGGCGGACGTGAATAACCCCTAGAAATTTAGCGTCTGGTGCCAGCAATCTTGTTATCGGGCTACGACAGAGCAATTACAAATTTTTGCGTCAAACTAAGCTCCGCTGGCGGTATTGGAGTGCTTCGGCGAGATGGGTAGTCCGTATGGTCTCTGTGGCTTCCATGTCGGCAATGGTACGGGCGAGTTTAAGCACGCGGTGGAAGGCACGGGCGGTAAGACGGAACTGTTTCATAGCTGCTTTTAGAAGACCCTGTGCCTCTTTTTCCAGGTGACAGAATTCCTTGACCTCCACTGGTGTCATTTCGGCATTACAGCTCAACTTTGTGGCTTGGAACCTCTCTAGTTGGATTTTTCTGGCGGCTTCTACCCGGCTGCGTACATGTTCTGAAGTTTCACAAATAGTGTCATCGGTGAGCTTCTCGTACTCCAAACGGGGTACTTCGATGAAGATGTCTATGCGATCTAGAAGAGGACCACTGATGCGCTTTTGATAACGCGAGATCTCTGCTGGAGAGCACTTGCACTCCGTGACAGGATCACCATAGTAGCCGCAGGGGCAGGGGTTCATGGCTGCTACCAGCATAAAATTGGCTGGGAAAGTGATGCTTCCTTGGGCACGACTTATGGTAACAACTTTGTCCTCAAGTGGCTGGCGCAGTGACTCCAAGGAGGTATGGCTAAATTCGGGGAACTCGTCGAGGAATAGTACCCCTCGGTGGCTCAGACTTATCTCTCCGGGACGGGGCCAGTGTCCACCTCCGACTAGGCCAGCGTGTGAGATGGTATAGTGTGGTGCACGGAAAGGACGGACGGTTATCAACGGGGTGTCCGGGGAGAGAAGTCCGCTCACACTGTATATTTTGGTCACTTCCAATGCCTCTGCAAATGTCATAGTGGGCATGGTCGATGGCAGCGAGCGTGCCAGCATGGTCTTCCCACTGCCTGGAGGTCCGGACATAAGCACGTTGTGTCCGCCGGCAGCAGCTATCTCGAGGGCACGTTTGGCGTGTTCCTGGCCCTTTATGTGGCTTAGGTCAACTGGAGTATGTACTGTGACTGTGTTTTGCCACGATCCATCTGGTGTATACTCTAAAATCGTTGTCTCGCCGCGGAAATAACTGACCAGTTGTGCCAGTGAGACGACCGGCAGAATTTTTATGCCATCTATCAGCGAAGCTTCTCTAATATCATCGGCGGGTACGAAAACTTGAGGCAGTCCCCTGTCGCGTGCCAGGGCGACCATCGGTAGAATGCCCTGGGTATGTCGCAGGACACCGTCTAGGGAAAGTTCACCAAGGAACATAGTTTGTGAGACATCAGCGTTAATTTGCCCGGAGCTAAGCAAAATGCCAATAGCAATAGGTAGGTCGTAGGCGGGACCGGCTTTTTTGAGGTCGGCGGGAGCCAGGTTTACAGTGATCCTCCGTGCCGGGAAGCTGCAGCCAGAGTTGCGGATGGCGGCGCGGACTCTTTCCCGTGCCTCCTGTACGGCGGTATCTGGCAGCCCCACTATTACAATTGCCGGTAGCCCGCTAGCTATGTCGACTTCGACCTCAACTATCTGGGCATCCAGACCCACTATTGCTGCAGTCTTTACCCGAGCTAACAATCTTTTAGAGCCCTTTTCGGAGCCAGTCTTAGCTCATTTCGTACTGTCTTCTTTACGGCTTATGGTTGCTCTTTTTGGCGGAGCTTCTCTAGCGCCGGTATACACGGTCCAGTGCCTCCTTCAAACCTGGGACGGTGTGGTATCGCTTCATTTCGCTGGGCTTGATCCACCTCATCTCTGTGTGTTCCCAGTCAATTTTGATTCTGTCTGGGTCTTTGACGTGGAACATGAAAGGATGCACGACCCATTTTCTATTCAGGTTCTTGTCGATAACCTCTATCGGCTCCCCCTTGCGGACTAGTTTCACGTCATCCTTGTAGAGCTCTGTCTCCTCTCTTATCTCGGTAAAAGCTTGGTCGATATCGTTCGTTTCTATGTAACCACTGACGCCAGCCCAGCTTCTGCGGTACGTGCCCACTTTGGCGCTTCGCCTGAGCAGCAGAATTTTGCCCCCATGCTCCAGGAAACAGGTAACCACGTGCTTCTCCTCGAGAGGGGTTGTAGTCGCTTTTTCCAGGCAAATTTCCAGATATTCCCTTAGCAGTTCTAATGCGGTTTCCGTGGCTTTTTGTTTGTTTTCCTCTCTGTCACCTTGGAAACGATATTCTCTGACCCAGTCAGCGTCGGCGGCTGAGAGCCCTATGTAGAAAAGCCCCACGGGTTTTCCCCCCGTGGCGCCTGTAGGTCCAGCGATCCCTGTGTCTGATATACAGATGTCTACTTTAAGAAGTTTCCTGCCACCTTTTGCCATCTCCAGGGCGGTCTCAGGGCTTACAGCACCCTTTTTTGCAAGTGTTTGCTTTCTTACGCCAACGACTTTGGCTTTTATCTCGTTGCTGTAGGCGACTATAGAGCCTTTGTAGTAATCAGAGCTACCCGGTACGTTGGTTATTTTGTCACCGATCCTCCCGCCGCTGGCTGACTCAACTGTGCCTATGGTCAGCAGCTTACCAGATTTATCTTGGTACTCCCGGATGAGTCTGGCAATCTCGTTTTGTAGCTCTGTCATCGTTGCCGCCCTTTTGCGAAATTTTAGCAGAATACCACTAAAAGGGCTAGATAGAGTGGTATAATTATGGTTGTGCAAAATTCGGACGATTCCATAATTTTCTTGGGCACTGCTGGTGCCCGATTTGTGGTCACTAAGCAGCTGCTGGCGTCGGGAGGTGCCTGGCTGAGGTTTGGTGATATGGAGCTGCTTCTGGACCCGGGACCGGGATGTCTGGTATACAGCACGAAGAAAAAACTGGATGCCACGCATCTCAAGGCAATTATTCTGTCGCATAAACATATCGATCACTCCGGTGATGTTAACATCATGCTTGAGGCAATGACTGAGGGTGGCTTCAAGCGCCAGGGGGTGTTGTTTGCCCCCGCCGATGCTTTTGATGATGGTGCCGTTGTCTTTCCCTATGCACTTGATTACCCCCAGAGGGTTGAGGTCCTCAAAGAGGGTGGTCAATATGCGGTGGGTGATGTTTTTTTTCAGACGCCAGTCAGGCACAGGCACCCTGTGGAGACCTATGGGTTTGTCTTTCATACCCCCAGACATACTGTGGCGTGGATCACTGATACTAAATATTTTGACGGCTTGGCTGATTACTATCGTGGAGAACTGCTGGTGATGAATGTGGTTATGCTCGAGTCCAGGGATGGCGTTGATCATCTCGCTATCCCTGATGCCAAGAGGATAATACAGAAGGTAAAGCCTAGGGCTGCCATACTGACACATTTCGGCATGTCTATCTGGCGGTCAAAACCTTGGGAAATTGCTCAGAGGCTGACCCAAGAGACTGGTATCAAAGTAATTGCCGCACGGGATGGGATGAAGCTTGACCTCTCACAATTGTAATACGTGGTTCCACTTCTGGTGCAGAGGGCAGTCTTTTAATCCGCATGTGGCAAGTTTTTCTGGTTTGGGGTATATAAATTTTGGCGCAGGATAGCAGAACGAAAAACAGTAGTGGCGTTAAAACTATGGTCAGAAGTGGCATTTCGAACACAAATAAAGGCATTCTTAGGATAGACGAGACACGGGCGGGTTTTTCTCTGCTTAGAAGGGTGTCTGTTAGCCGCCCGCTCAAAGGTATGGGTCAAGAATTGCCCGGAAAGAGCAGGTTGCCTGATCGCCTCCGAATGCTTTTCTCAGGGGTATTGATCGTACAGGATATTGGTTATTCAGATGGTTGGTGGTAAGTGCTAGTGGAGCGTGATTATGCCAGCATATTTTATTGGCACCAGCGGCTGGCACTATGAGCACTGGCGGGGCAATTTCTATCCTAGCGGACTTGCCAAAGCAAAATGGCTGGAGTTCTATGCGAGCCATTTCAACACTGTAGAGCTCAACAACAGCTTTTACCGATTGCCCTCTGAGCAGGCTTTTACTAGATGGTACCGGTCTTCGCCTCCGGGGTTTATCTTTGCAGTAAAGGTCAGCCGTTTCATCACCCATATAAAAAGGCTAAGGGAAGTTGATGAACCGCTACAAAATTTCCTGGCTAGAGCCGGTTTTCTACGGGAGAAGTTGGGGCCTCTTCTATATCAATTACCGCCCGATATGAAGCGGAATGAATATGTTCTGGAGGCTTTCTTGCGGACTTTACCTCAGGGGTACCAGCATGTATTTGAGTTCCGCAACGAGTCATGGTTGAGCAGCGAGACTATGGCTCTTTTGAAGCGATATAATGTCGCGCTATGTGTCTTCGATATGCCTGGGTTTACTTGTCCGGTGGCAGTTACGTCAAATTTTGCTTATTTTCGTTTCCATGGCAGCACGGGGTTGTACTGGAGCTGTTACCGTGATGAAGAGCTACGCACTTGGGCAACCAAAATCGCTGAGGCAAGCAAGGATTTGAGAGTCGTGTACATTTTCTTCAACAACGATGTCGAAGCTTATGCGGTGCGCAATGCGCTTACCCTAGCGCGGTTTCTAGGTTTGTAGGCAGGTTTGCCGCAGATTGCTCATATAATCTACGCGTTGCCAGTATATCAGAAATATGGAAAACGCGGGTGGTTGATTTGAGAGTGGTAAAAATGGTACACTTTGAAAGTCAAATATGGATGCTGGTGGTAGTTCATAATTAGAAAGTTGTACTGTTCACGATAGGAGCGAAGGCTGAGCTATGAGGATAAAATTAAGAACTGACCAACTCAATCTTCTAGCCAAGCAATTGCGTTTTGAGGTGGTACTTCAGCAGCCTCGTGATGTGAGGGGCATGCTGGAAGTACTGGGGAAAGAGATGCCGTGGGACGACTCCGGGTTAAACAAGTTCAGTAACTCTCCCAGAAAACCGGCGAGGTTGACCTTCTCGGTGGAGGCAACCAGGGACGGTTTCATTTGCGATATACATCCGGCTCTAGCGCAGCACATCCATACCCTTCTTTCTAAAGGGGAGCCCGAAGAGCAGGCTACTCAATAGTGTCTCCTCTTTTAAGCTGGCTCTTTTCAAGCAAAGCTTGTTTTGTTCCGCCCAGCGGCGCTTGCTATAATGAGGTGTGTATTGTGGGCCGTTAGCTCAGTCGGTAGAGCACCTGACTTTTAATCAGGGTGTCGCAGGTTCGATTCCTGCACGGCCTAGGTGTCAGCCCCTTGTTTGGCGTGACCAGCGACATAGTCTTTTGCTTGCCCCATCACCCTGTTTGCTGCTTATTCCTGTACGCTTATTATGCTATAATCTAGCTATGCGGGTGGCAAGCTATCGAGATTTCATGCTGACTACTTCTGGTGGCGACTGAAAGTACGGCGTAAATCTAGGCAAAAAGTACGATGTATTTGGGCTAGAAGGTTGAGGATACTGGTTTAAGAGTCTCGTGGGTAAGTAGGCAGAAAGTGCACTGGACTTAACCAAGCCATCGTGTACCGAAAACCGACAAGGGGGTGACTGTGCAGAAGACGGATATCGCTACGATGACCAAGCCGGAGGTAGCCATCGGTCGGGAGACTTTGCAGCAGATATTCAAAGTCATCGAGGACAATTCTGGGAAGGCTGGCGCTATTATACGGGTGCTGCAGCAGGTGCAGGGGATCATGGGGTACTTACCGCCGGTAGTGCTGCAAGTGATCGCCACTAGAATGAGGATCCCGCTAAGCGAAGTGTATGGCATAGTCAGCTTTTACCATTTCTTCTCTCTTGTACCGAAGGGCAAGTATGTCATTCAAGTTTGTCTCGGTACGAGCTGCTATGTTAAAGGAGCAGAGAGGATTCTTAAGACTTTGAAGAAAGATTTCGGCTTAGAGCCACAGGGGCTCACGACTGATGGGAAGTTCTCGCTGAGTACTGTAAGGTGCCTTGGTGCATGTGGATTGGCTCCCGTAATAATGGTCGGTCAGGATATTCACAGGAAAGTCAGGCCAAGTCAGCTTAAAGAAATATTGAGCTCATACGAATAGTTGAAGGGGGGCCAGATGATCAAAGTAGCATCAGTTGGTGATTTACAAGCTATAAAAGACAGAGTTTCGCCCACTTTCGAAGTACGTGTTGATAGGGATGCCTCTAAGATTCTTACAGCGCCTGAAATTCAGGTTAGGCTCTGTCGTGCCAGCGGGTGTACAGCATCAGGAGCTGGGCGTGTAGCGCAGGCATTTGAGACTGCAATAAGAGAGAACGGGCTTGAGGGGAGGGTGAAGCTCATAACCACTGGTTGCCATGGGCTATGTGAGATGGGGCCGATAGTCATAGTGAACCCTGGAGATATATTGTACACCAGAGTGGAACCTGACGATGTGGTAGAGATTGTAAAAGAGCATTTCCTCAAAGGGCGTGTAGTGGAGCGTCTTGTATACCACGACCCTGCGAGTGGCAAACCTGTCCCTAACTATCATGATATCAGGTTTTATGCGGCTCAGGAGAGGAGGGTGCTTCGCAACAATGGTTTAATCGACCCTTGGTCCATCGAAGAGTATATTGCTAGGGACGGTTATTTTGCGCTGGCAAAGGTTCTGACTCAAATGAGTCCTGAAGACGTTATAGAGGAAATTAGGCGAGCTGGTTTAAGAGGACGTGGTGGTGCTGGTTTCCCAACTGCAACAAAGTGGGAGTTTGTCCGTAACGCGCCCGGAGATGAAAAGTTCGTGGTGTGTAATGGTGATGAGGGCGATCCCGGTGCCTACATGAATCGGTCGGTTCTGGAGGGTAACCCTCACTCGGTTGTTGAGGGTATGGCGATCGGTGCCTATGCTATAGGCAACGTGCGTCAAGGTTATGCCTATGTAAGGGCGGAGTACCCTCTGGCGATTGAGACATTGAGACATGCCATTGAACAAGCACGTAAGTATGGACTACTGGGTAAGGACATACTTGGCACCGGTTTCGAGTTTGACATAGATATCTTCCCTGGGGCTGGCGCTTTTGTTTGTGGTGAAGAGACGGCGTTGTTGATATCTATCGAAGGAAAGCGTGGTAACCCGAGACAGCGCCCGCCATTTCCAGCGAACAAAGGGCTGTTTGGCAAGCCGACTACTATCAACAATGTGGAGACATGGTCAGACGTGCCATCAATAGTATTAAACGGCGCAGGGTGGTTTGCCAGTGTGGGCACAGAACGTAGCAAAGGGACTAAGACTTTCAGTCTGGTTGGTAAGATTAATAACACGGGGCTGGTGGAGGTGCCTCTGGGAACCAGCTTAGCAAAGATCGTTTTCGATATTGGTGGTGGTGTGCCTGAGGGCAGAAGGTTTAAAGCAGTGCAAATAGGCGGTCCATCCGGCGGCGTGATCCCTACCCAGCACATCAACACTCCTGTAGACTATGAGTCTATTACCAGCCTTGGTGCGATAATGGGTTCTGGTGGTTTGGTGGTGATGGACGAGGACAGCTGTATGGTCGACGTCGCCAAGTTTTTCCTCCAGTTCACCAGGGACGAGTCATGCGGCAAGTGTACTCCGTGCCGAGCTGGGATTCCGAAGATGCTGGAACTGCTGACCAAAATAACTAATGGTGAGGGGGCTATGGAGGACTTGACGGTTATTCAAGAGCTTGCGGAAATGATAAGCTCTGCCTCTCTATGTGGCTTAGGGCAGACAGCTCCCAACCCTGTGCTCACCACAATACGGCATTTCCGGGAGGAATATGAAGCCCACATTATGGACAAGAGGTGTCCGGCAGCGGTGTGTCAGGCGCTGTTTCCATCACCTTGTCAGCATACCTGTCCGGTGGGCATTAATATTCCAAAGTATATTGCACATATCGCTGGCGGGGAATACTTAGAGGCGGTAGAGACCATCAGGGAGCGGAACCCGTTCCCGGCAATATGTGGAAGGATCTGTCATCATCCCTGCGAATACAAGTGCCGGCGTAAGGACATAGATTCACCCATGGCAATCCGGGCACTGAAGCGTTTTGCAGCCGACTGGTACTTTGACAATCTGGATAAGGTGCCACCACCCCAGCCTTTCCCCAGAACCAAGCCGCAAAAAGTAGCTGTGGTGGGGGCTGGTCCAACCGGTCTTAGCTGCGCCTATTTTTTGGCGCAGATGGGATATGGGGTGACAGTATTTGAAGCTCTTCCTGTGGGGGGTGGTATGCTGGCGGTCGCTATACCTGAGTTCCGCCTGCCGCGCAGGGTCATCGAACGAGAAATTGACTACATAGCCAAACGGGGGGTGGAAATAAGGTATAGCACGCCGATAAACGAGAACTTCAGGGTGAGGCAACTTCTGCAGAGTGGCTACGATGCTGTTTTTATCGCTGCCGGAGCACAAAAGAGCCAGCGGATGGGGATACCGGGTGAGATAGAGGGATTGAGTGGGCTGTACTACGGGCTGACGTTCCTCCGTGATGTCAAAATCGGCAGACTGACAAAAATCGAAAGAAGAGTGGCGGTTATCGGTGGGGGTAATGTGGCTATAGACTCAGCGCGCGCTGCTCTCAGACTGGGGGCAGAAGAGGTGAATATTTACTACCGCCGCACGCGAGAAGAGATGCCGGTGTCTGAAGTGGAGTACGAGGGAGCAATAGCTGAGGGTGTTAAGGTCAATTTCTTAGTGAACCCGGTAAGGATACTGAGTGAGAACTGGAAAGTGACCGGTCTGCAGTGTGTCCGCATGCAGCTTGGTGATGTCGATGCCAGTGGGCGGCGGAGACCAACACCCATCCCTGGTTCTGAGTTCGTGGTCGAGGCTGATGCTGTTATTGCTGCCGTAGGGCAGGCACCAGACCTTTCTTTCTTACCGCCAGACAGTCGGCTGGAGCGCACAGAATGGGATAGGCTTCGTGTTGACTCTAATACCTTAGCTACCAACGTTCCAGGTATTTTTGCTGGCGGTGACTTCGTCAGAGGTCCGGATATGGTGATCTACGCTATCGCTGATGGTCGAAGGGCTGCTATAGCTATAGATAAGTATCTCAGGGGGGATACATCGAGGGTAGAACTACATGAACTTAAGCCCAAAGCTCAGCTTACTGAGGAACTGCCTATCGATGTAGCTAAAGAGATATGGAAAGAGCAGCCCCGCTCGGAGGCACCTACTCTTCCTGTGGAGAAAAGGCGGCAGAGCTTTGAGGAGATAGAGCTTCCGCTTACCGAGGAGAAGGCTCGGCGGGAAGCCCGAAGGTGTCTGAGATGCGACCTTGAGGTAGGAGAATAGCAATGGCAGAGATAAGTCTGACTATCAATAGTAAACAGGTGAAGGGCGGTGAGGGGCTTACCATTCTGGAAATCTGCAAGGCGAATGGGGTCGATCTGCCGACGCTGTGCCATTACGATGGGTTGACCGATGTCGCTGCTTGCAGGCTCTGTCTGGTAGAGATAGAAGGGGAGAGGCGCCCTATGCCGGCGTGCACCTACCCGGCGCGTGATGGTCTGGTGGTGCAGACCCACACTGAAAGGTTGGAGAAATACCGCCGCCTTATCCTCGAATTGATGTTCACTGAAAAGAACCACCTCTGTGCACAGTGTGTAGCCAGCGGGGAGTGTGAGCTCCAGGCCCTGGCTTATCGCTACCAGATGGACAACCTGCGCTATCCGCTGTCCTGGCCTTCGCTACCAGTGGATTCGGTAAATAAGTATATCGTTGTCGACCATAATCGTTGTATTCTTTGCGGGCGCTGCATAAGAGCGTGTGATGAGTTTGCCGGTATACACACCCTGGATTTTGGCTATCGCGGTTGGAGAGATAAGGTGGTTGCTGATCTAGGGCAGCCATTGGGCGAGTCTTCGTGTATATCATGTGGGGCTTGTTTCCAGGTCTGCCCCACAGGAGCTATCTTTTCTAAGGTTAGTGCCTATAAGGGCAGAGCCCCAGAGTGTGAGCAGGTGATGAGTGTGTGCCCAATATGTGGTATCGGCTGTGAGATCAGAGCGTATATCAAGGACAACCGAGTGGTGAAGATCGATAGTCCTGACCTAACCAAACCACGCGGTCTGCTTTGCAACAGGGGGCGTTTTATCTCAGTACAGCCAGTTGCTAGGCGTGTTCTTACTCCTTTGCAGCGAAAAAATGGCAAATTGGAGTCTTGTGCCTTGAGCGAGGCGCTGGAACTCGTGTCTGCCAGGCTGAGGGAGACGAAGGCACGCCATGGCTCTAGCAGTATAGCTGGTGTTGTCTCGAGCCAGCTCAACAATGAGTCTGTCAGGGCTTTTAAGGACTTTCTTGCAGGGACAGTGGGCAGTAAGCAACTCGACAGCTTGGATGGGGACCATTTCAGGCTTGTCAAGCAAGCTTTACAGCTTTCCCGGACCAAGAAGGGCTTGAAGGGTGTTGAAATTTCTTCCCTCGAGGAGCTTCTGGATGCTGATTGCATTTTTGTGGCTGGTGCCAACCCACTCGAGACTCATCCGGTCGCCGGCTCTTATATTGTGCGTGCTGTTAGACGGAACGGAGCAAACCTCATCGTGTTTGATTCGACAGAAAATGGCTTCCCTTATCAAGCAACGTTATGGTTACATCCCGACAAGGGTAAGGAAGCTCTTGCTTTGAAGGCTCTGATAAAAGTGATTATGGATGGGTGGTTGGCTGGCGAGTCAGCCGGGACTAAAGGGCTTGCGGCATCTCTCAAAGATATTGACCCGGCGGATGTGTGCAAACATACCGGATTGGAATACCATGACCTTAATGCTGCAGCTTCCATGTTGGGTGGGGGAAAGAAATGCATTATAGTCTATGGGCAGGGCATTCTGCAATACAAGGAGCCAGAGTTGGTGTCACTGCTTTTTGACCTGGCCACTGTGTGTGAAGGCAAACAGCGTACTTCCAGCACCCTGTGGTTGAAGCCCGGGGGCAATAGTATTGGGCTCTGGGAAATGGGTGTAGCAAACGAAGGAGAGTTCAGTATTTCAACGCTGTCTAGAAATAAGGCGATAAAAGCCCTGTACCTATTGCTGGGCGATGCCCAGGTGGAGGTGCCTGAGCTGGCTGCTCGTCCTGAGGGTGTAGAATTTTTTGTGGTTCAGACAAGTTTTATGTCCGCGATTGTCTCTCAGGCTGATGTTGTATTGCCCTCCCCACTCTGGACGGAGGTCAGTGCAACCTATGTCACGCTGGACGGTGTAAGCAAGCATGTCACACGGCTCGTCAGACCACCGGAGGGAATTCGTGCTGACTGGGAGCTTATCAATGAAATTGACAGGCGTTTCAAGAAGTAATCATTAAGGTGAGGGAGTAACATATATGGCGAAGGTAAAAGTAGCTACGGTTTGGTTAGAAGCCTGTTCGGGGTGTCATATGTCGTTTTTGGATATCGATGAGGCGATAGTGGAGTTGGTCAGGGCAGTGGAGTTCAGCCGAAGCCCTATTACCGATATCAAGGAATTTTTACCGGTGGACGTCGGCATAGTGGAGGGTTCTGTGGGCAACACTGAAGAAGAGGAAGTTTTGAAGGAGTTGCGGGCTAATTGCAAAATTCTCATGGCATGGGGCGATTGCGCCTGTTTCGGTGGTGTCTGTGGTATGCGTAGTACTTTTGACAAAGAGGACGTGTTGAGGCGTGCTTACATTGAGGCAGAAAGTAACTATGATGGGAAGATACCGTGTCCACCGGGTGTGCCAGCATTACTGGAACAGGTAAAGCCTGTGAACCATGTGGTGAAAGTAGACTGTTATGTGCCAGGGTGTCCACCAGACGCTGAGACAATCCTCTATGCTTTGAAGGAATTGCTGGAGGGCAGGATACCTGTTTTGCCCAGCGATATGATGCGTTTCGATTAAAGGGGTGAGACATGACTACCGAAGTTGCAGGAAGAGCCAGCGAAGCTGCTACTGCCGGGAAGACCATTGAAATAAATCCAGTGACCAGGCTGGAGGGCCATGGGAAGGTGACCATTCATCTTGATGATAATGGCAATGTTGTCGACGCTAGGTTCCATGTTACCCAGTTCCGTGGTTTTGAGAAGTTTTGTGAGGGCAGGGTATTCTGGGAGATGCCTGTTATCACTCCGCGGATTTGCGGCATTTGTCCGGTGAGTCATCATTTGGCTTCCGCCAAAGCCTGTGATGCCATTCTCGGAGTGGAACTGACCCGTCCAGCAAAGTTGTTACGTGAGCTCATGCATATGGGGCAGTTCATCCAGTCACATGCTCTTCACTTCTTCCACCTTGCCAGTCCAGACCTACTTCTTGGGCTAGACTATGATCCGGCAAAACGGAATGTGGTAGGGCTGATCGAAACAAACCCGGAAGTGGCTATTAAAGGTGTAAGGCTTCGTGGTTTCGGACAAGCAATTATTCGGGCAATCGGAGGGAAAAAGGTACACCCAAACGGTGCAGTGCCCGGCGGGATGAGTATGGCACTTTCGCCCGCTGACCGTGACCGCTTTCTAAGGCAGATTGACCAAGCGATGACCGACGCCGAAGCAGCTATAGCTATAATCAAAGAATACTATGACAAAAACAGAGACTTTGTCTGCACCTGTGCCAGTTTTCCTACTGGCTATCTTGGTCTAGTGGATAAGGACAATAATCTGGAACTTTACGATGGCAGGTTAAGGCTGGTGGATCCCGAAGGTAAAGTTCTTGAAGACCAGTTTGATCCTGCGAGTTACCTCGACATCATTGCCGAATATGTGGAAGACTGGTCATACCTCAAGTTCCCCTTTTACAAGAAGCAAGGTTATCCTAAAGGTGTCTACAGAACCGGACCTCTGGCGCGCTTGAACGTCTGCGAGGCGATCTCTACATATCGTGCCCAATCCGAGCTCAAGAACTTTAAGCAGTTAGGTAAGAACGGCATCGTAGAGGGTTCTTTGTACTATCACTATGCACGGCTTATCGAGTTGCTATATGCTCTAGAGAGAACACAGCAACTACTTGAGGACAAAGATATCTGTTCCGCAGACCTAATTGTGGGTTCGGACAAATATAATGAGCAGGGTGTGGGGGTTATTGAGGCACCACGAGGTACCTTGTTCCACCACTATTGGGTGGACAACACTGGCAAAATTCTTAAGGTTAACCTCATCGTTGCTACAGGGAACAATAATTGGGCGATGAACAAGGCGGTATATGAGGTGGCTAAGGAGTTTATAAAGAACGGCAGGGTCACCGAAGGCATCCTTAACCGGGTTGAGGTGGCTATCCGCTGTTATGACCCATGTCTCTCCTGTTCTACTCATGCCTTGGGGCAAATGCCGTTTATAGTGCAACTTGTCTCAGCAGACGGTGTGGTATTAGCTGGGTTAACAAGGTAACGAAGGTCTTGTAACCCCCTGAACTTCAATGGTTGCCTGAAATAAGAACATACCCAGTACACGCATTACGATTCAGTATTGCCGTCTAGTTACTGTCCTGCTCTTGCACGGTCTGGGTGTAATCGGGTAATATAGTTGTTGCTTTTTGGCTGTCTAATACGCTAAATACCTGAAAAGTTAAAGGAGGTTCGTTATGTGGCGAACGGTGACAACCGGTGGAGCACATGTGGAGGAGGCAGTAAAGCAACTATTACCTCCATGTCAGATACGGTGTCCTATTAACGAAGATATACAGCGGACGAATGTCCTTATCTCTCTGCTGCCACGGGATATTGACAAGGCAAAGGAGGGTATAATCCAGATAGGCGATTATCTTTACGAAAAGAACCCTTTCTTTAATATCTGCGGTTATATCTGTGGGCTGTGCGAATTGGAGTGCAATTATAAGACCAAAGGTGGGTCCATCAGACGGAGACTGCTTAAGAGGTTCCTCTCTGATTACTATACTGACTATCTGAACCAGAAGGAGGAGCTGAACATAGTTAAAGATAAGGAGAATGTTGCCATCATAGGTGGCGGCCCTGGCGGGCTGATGTGCGCTTACTATTTGGCGAAGAGAGGATATAGGCCAACGATTTTTGAGGCTTCAAACAGACTCGGTGGGGCACTATGGCTCATACCGGACTATCGTCTGCCCGATGATGTGCTGAGGACTACACTCGATAACCTGGTGCGGATTGGCGGCATAGATGTCAGGTTTAACGCCGAGGTGGGTAAAGGTAAGCTCACGTTCGAAAGATTGAGAATGCAGGGGTATAAGGCGATCTTCCTAGCGAAGGGCACGCCTTACCCTCGGGTACTGACCTTCAATGGCAAGGTGGTGGAGGGACAGGACTTGTCTGGTGTGTTGTATGGGCATACGCTACTCTATGAGATCAGCCACGGGAATATAGAGCCAGACTATTTCAAGTATCGAAAGGTGATCGTTATCGGCGGGGGTAATGTGGCTTTTGATGTTGCGCGGTCGGCGAGGCGGCTTGGAGGTGAGGTGACCGTAGTGTGTCTGGAGTGTGAGGACAAGAGTTCTAGGGATGGTATCCCTGCCGATGAGGAGGAGATTAGGGGAGCATGGGAGGAGGGCATCCAGATTGTCTACTCCCGTGGTGTGCAGAAGATTATCGGAGAGGCTGGAAGGTTCAAGAAGATAATTTCTCCCAAGTGTACGTGTGTATTTGATGACCAGGGATTCAACCCGAAGTTTGATCTATCGGACACTATAGAGCTGAGTGGGGATGTGCTGATAATTACCATTGGTCAGGGGCCTGATAGGGTAGTGCTGGAGAATGAGGGTCTGCTCGATGAGCGGGGCAGACTGGCTGTAGACCCGCATACGTTGCAGAGTCTTAAGTTCCGTGATGTCTTCATCGGTGGAGATGTGCGTAGGATAGGGTTCATGGTGGAGGCAATGAAGGAAGGCATGGAGGCTGCGGAATCTATCCATCGATACCTCAGGGGTCTCAATATGACCGAGGGTAGAAGGCGGGATTATGAGAAGTTTGATATACCGCTACGTTCTAGTTATAAGCCGTCGACCGAGGTGGTGTGGATACCTCCAGAGCAAAGGATGCATTTCCAGCTATTTGAGAGAGGGCTAACGCTTGAGGAAGCCATCGAGGAGGCAAAGAGGTGTGCCACTTGTGGTCCCTGTGTATCTTGCAAAGCATGCATCTCCATTGGCTTTGAAAAGTCACTCTATTCTGTTGAGGTCGATGAGGAGAGATGTAGCGGGTGCGGGATCTGTGTATATTCCTGTAATTATAGATCGGCGCATCTTGTAGAAAAAGAAGGAAAAATCGTCTCTGCTACCGATATGTTCCGGTGTAAGTCATGTGGCATGTGTGTAGCTTCCTGTCCATCGGACGCAAGGAGGATGGTCGAAGATGCTACCTATGAAAGAATTGACAAGGTCTATGCTTCTTTACAGTAAGTCAGGAGGGAAGATATGAGCAACTTCGAACCAAAGCTGGTGTGTTTTTCCTGCAAGTTTGGCTGGGGCTATCTGGGAGACGAGGCTGAGCTCACCGCACAGATAAAAAACTGGATACCGATAATATGCAGCGGTAAGGTGGATGCTGCGCATATCGTTGATGCGTTCAAGGGTGGAGCCGATGGCGTGCTCATTTTGGGCTGTCCTGAGGGGGACTGTCACTACCAAGACGGTAATTTTGAAGCCAGGAAACGCGTCTATCTGTTGCGCAGGGTGCTTAGTTCCTATGGCATTGAGCCGGAGCGGGTGCGTATCGTGTTATCTACAGACCCCGAGGGAAAACAAATACCCAATTATGTGAGGGAGATGAGCGAGGCCTTGCGCAGGCTCGGACCAGTGAAGCGCATTCGGCTACCCAGTCGAGAGACGGCTGGTGCCACAGCGAAGAAATAAACAAAAGGGGAGTACAGATGGCAACAAAACCAAAGATTGCAATTTGCTGGTTAGGTGGCTGTGGTGGCTGCGATGAGGCTGTCGTTGACTTAAACGAAGCTGTTCTACAGGTAGCCGATGCCGTGGAGTTTGTCCTCTGGCCAGTGGCTATGGACTTCAAGTATCACCATGTCGAAGGGATGAAGGACAAAGAGATTGCCCTGAGCATAATCAACGGGCATGTCAGAAATTGTGACCATGAGGAGGTGGCAAGACTGCTGAGGCAGAAGTCACAGCTAATTCTTGCTTTTGGTGCTTGTGCCTGTTTTGGTGGTACACCAGGGCTGGCGAACTTTACTACCAAAGAGGATATATTCAACTGGGTGTATCGTGATGCGCCCACCGTGGTCAACCCGAAAGGCAATTATCCTCAGCCAAAATGTAAAGTAGATGGTAAAGAACTGACGCTCCCTGAGTTCTACGGGCAAGTTTATGCGCTCAGCCAGATCATCGATGTTGACTACTACCTTCCCGGGTGCCCGCCGCCACCTGATCTTATAGCTAGTGCGGTTAACGCGGTCCTTGCCGGCAAACTGCCGCCAAGGGGCTCAACCCTTGCCCCGCATAAAGCTCTTTGTGACACCTGTGAGCGGAACAAGACAAAGCCCCCGAGGATTGCATTGAAGGATATCAAGCGCATCCACGAAGTGGAGGCTAACCCGGATACCTGTTTCTTGGCACAAGGAATACTGTGTTTGGGACCAGCTACTCGCTCTGGGTGTGGAGACGTCTGTATGAAAATAAATATACCATGTCGGGGATGTTTTGGTCCGGTGGAGGGTGTAAAGGATGCTGGCTCCAAGTTCATTTCTGCATTAGCCTCCATGCTCGATGTCGAGGACGAGAGACAGGTTAGGGAGCTGGTGGACAAGCTGGATGATCTTGCTGGCTACCTTTATCGTTTTTCTGCGCCCGTGTCGACTTTGGTGCGAAAAAGGGTGTAACGAAACTACTAGGAGCAGGTAAAAATGGCAAGGAACATAAGCATAAACCCGATTACCAGACTCGAAGGACATGGCAAGATAGAAATCTTTCTGGATAACAAAGGCAATGTCGAGGACGCTTACTGGCAGGTGGTGGAGCTGAGGGGTTTCGAGAGGTTCTGTATTGGCAGGCCAGTAGAGGAGATGCCGCGTATTACTCCGAATATCTGTGGGGTCTGTCCCACGCCCCACAATATGGCATCCACCAAGGCGGTGGACGACGTCTATAGCGTTGAACCGACGCCAGCAGCGAAGCTGGTGCGGCAATTGCACTATAATGCTTTTATGGTTGAGGATCATTATATCCACTTCTTTTTCCTTTCCGCACCTGACTTTGTGGTCGGTCCCGACGCTGACCCGGCGGTGAGAAATATCTTAGGAGTTATCGGAAGAGTGGGGTTGGATATCGGCAAGAAGGTGATTGACATAAGGAAGCGCTGCCGTGACATCATACGTCTTATTGGCAGTAAGGCGCCCCATCCTGAAGGGGGATTACCCGGTGGTGTGCCCAGAGGCGTTACCGAGGAAGAGAGGAGATGGATTCGAGACACTGCCAATGATTCTGTGGAGTTTGCCCAGTTTGCCCTGAAGCTGTTCAAAGAAGCTGTACTCGGCGAGAAAAAGTACTTTGATCTAGTTCTGAACGATGCCTATAAGTTGAACGTTTATGATATGGGTCTGGTAGATGCCAACAACAGGGTCAATTTCTATGAGGGGAGATTAAGGGTTACCGACCCGAAGGGCGCTCAATACGCATTGTTCGACCCCAGGGATTACGTTGAGTACATCGGCGAATGGGTTGAGCCATGGACATACATTAGGTTGACCCACCTTAGGAAGCTGGGTTGGAATGGGTTGATAGAAGGGGAGGGGACCTCGCTGTATCGTGTTGGTCCGCTCGCCCGGTTAAACGTAGCTAGCGGCATGGCTACTCCTCTGGCGCAGAGAGAATATGAGGAAATGTTTGACAGGCTTGGTGGAAAACCGAGCCATCACACGCTGGCTTATCACTGGGCGAGGTTAATAGAAGCTCTCCAAGCTGCTGAGGACATGCAGAGGATAGCTAACGAACCACTTCTGACCAGTAAGGATATACGCAACATGAACTTGCGCTTGAAGAAAGTGGGCATCGGCTGTGTGGAGGCTGCCCGGGGCACGTTGATCCATCACTACGAGACCGATGACCGTGGGCTGGTCACCAAAGTCAATCTCATCGTTGCTACCCAGCACAATGCTGCTCCTATCTGCCTATCGGTAAAGAAGGCGGCACAGGGGTTTGTAAAAGGACCAGAGGTAAAGGAAGGACTGTTAAATATGGTGGAGATGGCTTTCAGGCCATATGACCCCTGTCTGGCATGTGCCACACATGCTCTTCCGGGCAGAATGCCGCTCGAAGTCAATCTAAGGGATACAGACGGGCAAGTCGTAAGGACGCTCAGGAGATAGCTTCTTGGAGGCTTTACCACATAGTAGGTTGTCTGGTTTCATACGCAGGGGAGATGTCCGCTGCCGCAGCTAGCGGCTTCCTTTTGCCACCCAAATTAGGTTGCATATTGTTTCGTGTTAATTAATATGTTAAAGGTGAAGGCGAGTTAAGCGTTGCTTTTTAGGCTTTATTGGTCTTTGTAGTAATGGCATATGCGTGATGAGTTTATTGGGACTCGGCAATTGAAGGGGTGATGCAATGGGCGACCAGTTTGATGAGCTTGAGGAACAGGTGATGGCGAGGATGAGGGAAATATATACCGAAGCGGTAATTGACCATGCAATGAACCCTCGAAATCTGGGTAGTATCGATGATGCAGATGGTTTTGTTGCTGTAAGGAGTCGCTGTGGTGAGTTGATGAAGATGTGGGTCAGGGTGAAGGGGGCAAAGATAGTCGAGGTTGCGTTCTGGACGGATGGCTGTGGTGCCACCGTTGCCTGCGGAAGCATGGCTACTGAACTGATCAAAGATAAAGATGTGGCTGAAGCTTTGAGAATAGGTGGACAGGAGATCTGTGCTGCATTAGGTGGGCTGCCACAGAGTAACTATCATTGTGCGGAGCTAGCAGCGAACGCAATTAGGGCAGTAATAAGGGACTACGTTTCTACGAAGAGGGAGCCCTGGAGAAAAGCTTACAGGCGTCCTCATGGCTTTGTCGATGTCTAGCGCTGAGACCACTGGACGGGTGCCTCCAATCATTGCCGTAGTAGGCGCATCAGAATCAGGTAAAACTGCGTTAATAGAGGCTCTTATTGCAGACTTAAGGTCGCGCGGTTACAGGGTGGCGACTATAAAACATGCCCCCCGGGAGTTATCTTTTGACAGACCGTATAAAGATAGCTGGCGTCACATCAAGGCAGGTAGTGAAGCAACTTTGATCGTCTCCGCCAGACAGATAGTGTTAATCAAGCCCACCTTGAGTGAACTTCCTCTGAATGAGGCAGTGCAGTTGCTTGGTGCTGAATATGACATCCTGCTTGCCGAGGGGTTTAAACAGAGTGATGCTCCGAAGATTAAAGTGTGCAAAGGGCCTGAAGATGGCAGTGTCTTCGGCTTGAAAAATCTGATAGCAATCGTTAGCAGAACACCAGTAGAAAGCAGGGTCAGGAGTTTCTCTCCAAATGACATTGATCGGCTTGTAGATTTTCTAGAGGAGATGTTTTTGAAGCCCTGGAGAGAGGCTAAAGACGGGTGAGACGGCTACTTGTGGGAGCTTTTATGATTTTGCAGCGAGTCAAAACAGGTGGGGGATCCTCCGGGCGATAGGGCGAAAAGGTGGTTAGACTTCCTTGTTGGTTACTCTTAGTATAGATGGGGTTGAGGTCAAAGCCAGGAAGGGCGAAAAGATTATCTGGGTAGCTCTCGATAATGGGTTCTATATCCCCAACCTTTGTGCGGTGAGGGGTGTTGAACCACCTTTCGCTTCTTGCCGGCTGTGCTTTGTGGAGGTCGAAGGTAGACAAGCACCTGTTACCTCCTGTACTGAGCCGGCCGTCGACGGTATGGTGGTCCATCTAAATACACCTAGGGTTCATCGGCTCCGAAGTGCCGCCTTTGAGTTTTTACTCAGCCATCACCGCCTTGACTGCGTTCACTGTGCCAAGAATCGGAATTGCGGACTTCAAGAGATCGCTTCTCGCCTCAAGCTGCGTTTGAAGCCAAAACGGTTGAAACAGATACCCAGAAACCTGCCGGTGGATTCCAGTCACCCGTTATTCATATATGACCCGAATAAATGTGTCCTTTGCGGCAAATGTGTCTGGGTGTGCCAAGAAAAAGGCACCGGGACACTTGACTTCGCATTTCGTGGTATCAACACTGTCGTCAGCACTTTCGCTGGCAAGCCTCTGGCGGAAGCTGATTGTGAAGCCTGTTTAGCCTGTGTACAGGTGTGCCCGGTGGGTGCTCTAGTGCCTAAGGAAGGTGTTCCTTCGATCTTTATCCCCCGGGCTGGCATATGACCAACTCATTCAGTCCTCCCAGGCATCCTTGCTGATCAATGGTACAAATCGGCAGCCGCCTAGGTTTTCGATCACGACTCTCTTTTCTTTCTTGGTTACTTTGATTAACTCCTGCTCCCATCTTGATCCCACCGGTATTACCATCTTGCCTTTTGTAGACAACTGCTCCAGCAGTACATCCGGCACTCGGGGTGCCCCGGCGGTCACTATTATGGCATCGTAGGGAGCCCCCTCTGGCCATCCTAAAGTTTCCCTTGCTAGGTGTATCTCTACATTCCTGTATCCGAGTCTATCAAGGAGCCTTTTTGCCGAGTCCGCGAGTTCAGGGATACGCTCGACGCTGACTACCCATCGGGACAATTCAGCCAGTATGGCGGTCTGATAGCCGCTTCCAGTGCCGATTTCAAGTACCTTTTCGTTGCCTTGTAATTCCAGCGCTTGTGTCATCAGGGCTACGATGAATGGCTGTGAAATGGTCTGTCCGTAGCCAATGCTTAGGGGGATGTCCTCGTAGGCTAAATTGTAAGATTCTGGTGGAACAAAGAGTTCACGGGGTATCCGCTCCATCGCTGAAAGTACGCGCTTGTCTAAGATCTCATGGCGCAAGGATTCAAACAGTCGCTCTCTGCTTATTTGGAGACTCACGCAGGTTTGCCTTCAGCCTAGTATGAAGCTCAGGACAACCAGGATCAGGAAAAGACTCCCGGCTATGACACCTATCCTCCGCAGGTCAGCCAGCACGTGTTTGTATTTATCCCTCTGCATACTCGGGATATTCAGTTCAGCCAGACCTGTGGCTGTCATCCTCTTTGGCGTAGGGCTAACTATAGTTGTTACGCGGGGCGATGTCTGTGATCGCGTAGCAACCTTGTGCTTTATTCTCCGTCTGCTCTTTTTTTTCTTCATAGCTTACCTCTCGTTCATTGTGCGGAACTAACCGATCCTTTCCACGTGGGTGTATGCCTTGGTGGTGGATATATGGGCGTGCCCCAGGAGCTCTTTGACTGATTTCAAGTCAGTGCCGCTCCTCAGCTTTTGGATAGCAAAACTATGTCTGATGTTCCGGGGGGTCACCCTGGTATTCAGTCCGGCTTTACTGGCATAGCCTTGCACTATTTGCCAGAAGCCCTGACGTGTTAGCCGTTCGCCGCGCCTGTTTACAAAAAGGGCAGTTTCCCTTTCGTCATTAGTTAGTTGCACGCGAGCACCATCACAATATTCTTTCACAATTTGAGCGATCCTGCCATCTATCGGTATGATCCTCACAGTGGAACCACGACCCGTGCATTTGACAAAGTTCTTTCTGAGATTGACATCTTTTACGTTGAGCGACATGAGCTCACTCACCCTTAAACCCGTGGCGTAAAGCAATTCCAGCATTGCCCTATCTCTTTTTGCCTCTGGCGTTGACAGTTTGGCTGGTTCGGCTAGCAGATTTTTGATCTCCGACACAGAGAGGGGTCTTGGTACTGGTTTTCTCACCTTAGGTGAAGCTAAAATAGGTGTCAAGTCGTCCCGTAATATCCCCTTTTTTTGGAGGAAGATTATAAATGACTTGGCGGCGGCAACCTTGCGTGCTATGGTAGATGCTTTGTAGCCTTTTTCTCTAAGAGAACGCAAGTACCCAGCCAGTACCTTCGCATCTAGGCGCATCTGCGCCCGTGATTCATCAAGGGTGGCTGACTCTGCGTAGTCAACCAACTGGTTCAGGTCTGCGGCGTAGGCAAGCAGAGTGTTATGGGAGTATTTTTTTTCCTCGTCTAGATACTGAAGAAACGGCTTTATGTTTGCTCGAATTTGGGAAAACATTGCTAGTTTATATTTTAACATAAAGTTGAGGACGGGGCTAATATCTGCTGCGGTCTGTTCAAGTCGGCTTTTGCTGGGTTGTTGTCAGTGTTACAATAGATTCAAAAGATGCCGAGATTTTCTGCGCAGCATTTGAAAGCGTTGCCGATAAAGCCTGGTGTCTATATTTTTAAAGACAGCCGGGGCAGGGTAATTTATGTGGGTAAGGCAACATGTTTGAACAGCCGTGTGCAGGCTTACTTCGGTCATAGCTCCTCACTTTCGCCCAAACATCAGAAATTGGTAGCCAATATAGACGATGTTGAGGTCATTGTAACCGATTCTGAGCAGGAAGCCCTGATACTTGAATGCAATCTAATAAAGAAATACCGCCCGATCTACAATGTCCGACTTAAGGATGACAAAAGTTTTCCATACCTGAAGATAGACTTGAAAGACGAGTGGCCTACTCTACGGATCACGAGGCGTTTTGACAAAGACGGCGGCAGATATTTTGGTCCGTTTGCCAGTGCCAGTTCGGTGCGGCAGACCCTAAAATTGCTGAAGAAAATGTTTCCTCTCCGTTCCTGCAACAAGCGTATCACAGGCAAGGAGGCACGACCGTGTTTGGAATATCATATCAAACGGTGCCTTGGTCCTTGCGTCGGAGCTGTTAGTAAAGAGCAGTATAGAGAAATTATCGAGCAGGTCATTCTATTTCTTGACGGTAAGCACCAATTGGTAACACGGGACCTAAGGAAGAAAATGGAGGAGGCTTCAGAGAGACTGGAGTTTGAGAGGGCAGCTGCGCTTCGTGACCAGCTCAAAGCTGTTGAGAGGGTTATTGAGGGACAAAAAATAGCTGTGACAGTGAAGGGTAATTACGACGCCATTGCTATGGTGCAGACAAAGGACTTGGCTTATGTCGAGGTCTTCTTCGTAAGGAATGACAGGTTGAACGGGCGTGAGTATTTCCTGCTGGAAGGAATCTATGGCGAAGAGCCGGAACAGATTATGACCAGCTTCATCAAGCAGTACTATGCTTCAGCCACCTCTATTCCGCCTGTTATCTTACTTCAGTGCCCGGTTGAGGAGCCAGAAATTTTGATGACATGGCTATCGGGTTTGCGTGGGGCGTCCGTTAAAATCGTTGTGCCACGGCGCGGAGCTAAAAAGCAGTTGATGGATACAATTATTGAAGACGCGCGGCAGGGGTTGCTGATGTACCAGGCAAAACAGTCAACAACAGTACAGGCCGCATTGGTCTTGGAAGAACTAAAAGAAATGCTTGGTTTACTTTCTGTACCAGCTAGGATAGAAGGCTATGACGTATCCAATATCAGGGGCAAGCTTGCAGTAGGTAGTATGGTTGTGTTTGAACATGGTTTTCCTAGACCAGCTCAATATCGAAGGTTTAGACTTAGGCTAACTGATCGTATCGATGATTATGCTATGATGCGTGAGATGCTGACAAGGCGTTTCAGACGGTTTCTTGCAGGCGACGAGAAGTGGTCGGTGGTTCCTGACCTCATTTTGATAGACGGCGGCAGGGGCCATCTTAACACGGCTCTTGAGGTGCTGGACGAGCTTGGCATAAAACATGTTCCACTGATCAGCTTAGCCAAGGAGAATGAGGAACTATTTGTGCCAGGTAGTCCTGACCCTGTTGAAGTACCCAAGACTTCTGCGGCATTACACTTGCTCCAAAGGGTGAGGGACGAAGCACACCGCTTTGCAGTCACTTATCACCGGAATCTGCGTCTCAGGGAGGCCGCGGTGTCCTTGCTGGATACAGTTCCAGGGATAGGTAGCAAGAGGAAGAAGGCTTTGCTGGTTAAGTTCGGTTCTCTGGAGCGTATCAGAGAGGCCTCAGTAGAAGAGCTGGCTAAAGTAAAGGGGATGACCTATAAAGTGGCCCAAACATTGAAAGAATACCTTTAGTGACTGTCAAAGTTATTTGACATAAGGTGGAGCATTGCCAATGGTTAGATCCTGGGTGTGCCCGAAGTGTCTTGGCGATTTAGACAAGTTCTATGTAGAAGAAGGTGATACCATGGTCACCGACGAAAAGATAGTCTGTCCCAATTGTGGGTACACTTTGGAAGGTGCTGTGGGTGAATGTGGTGGGCATTCCGAGAGCGAATGTGAGGCAGACAAAGGCCATGTGGAGAAAACCCCATAGTAGGCTAGGGTCCAATCCTGGAGCGGGTGAGCGGATTCGAACCGCCGACGTCTTGCTTGGGAAGCAAGCATTCTGCCGCTGAATTACACCCGCCGGTCACCTTATATTAAAGCTGTTTTTCGTTACTACTGTCAACAGCACTTTGCGCCCATGGAATATCAACTGGAGTGAAGCCATGCAGGGCTGGTAGCTTCGCTGATTGAGTCATGGGACGGGATGTAAGGCTTAATGTCAAGTACGGGGGTACCGTTCACTGCATCGAGACCCATAACCTCCAGGGTGTTCCGCTGGTGCCCAAGCAGTTTCACCACTGTCATACCAATAGGGTTAGGGCGTGTGGGACTCCGGGTCGCGAACACTCCCGTTAATGGCAGCGATTGATCGCCTTTGGGGTGTACCTTTGTTGGTGGCTTCTGCTTCGGGGGCAATTTATGCATCCAGTAGATAATAATGAGGTGAGAGAAACCATCTACGCCGTCTAGTGCTGCTTCTAAGTCTTTCTTGACTACTATTTGTGAAATCACCGATTGCCAGTCTTTGTGCTTTGTATCAGTGATCGAATTTCTTACGGTCCCGACAGATATCAGGTTGATTTTGTGTACTGCCATCGAAAGTCTTTTCTGCTGGTTCCTAATTGCACGCAAGAGTGTGCCTAGTTTTCTGGTGGCTATGCCAATGGTGTTAGCGTCAGTATCTTTTTGGCGATCTGTGGATATTTGGCGATAAACAGCAGTTCGTCCTCAACCAGCGGTTTCTGACAGGCTACATTGGCATATCTAACCAATTCCAAGATCGTTTCTGCCTCTTGGGCGTCTTTGAACTCAACTGCCATTTTGCCCATGACGTGTTTGAAGCCTGAAATTCCACCATATTCACCGGTGCATATCTGGCTACCTGTCTCCACAAGTTCTGGCTCACCTCGCCCGAGTTCGGTGTAGCTGTAAAGTTCATAGTTTTGTGGGTCCTTGAGTACTCCGTCGGCGTGGATGCCTGAAGCATGGGCAAATGCGTTTGCACCAACTCCTGGTTGGTTAATTGGTATGGGCACCTTGAAGGCATAGCTGGCGAACTTAGCCATTTTCCAAGCCATGTTGAGTTTGATGTGATTGCCCAGCTTGTATTGCCCGGCGAAGCCCTTGGACTTGGTCACGGCAAGGACAGTTGCTACTAGATCAGCATTTCCAGCCCGCTCGCCGATTCCGTTGACGGTTGTGTTAATGTAGGCATCTTGACCAGCGTCCAGGACGCCTTTTGCCCCAGCGAGTGAATTCGCTACCGCCATGCCAAGGTCACCGTGGCAATGGAGCTCTATAGGCATTCCCACTTCCTTTGCCAGCGTCCGCGTGGTCTCATAAATGGTAAATGGGTTGTCATAACCCAACGTGTCACAATATCTGAGGCGATCGGCGCCGTGCAACTTTGCCTGGGTTGCGAATTTGATCAGGAAGTCTAGATCCGTTCTAGAAGCATCTTCGGCATTGACGCCTATAGATTTAGCACCGCACTGCCGTGCTGCGTCTACTGCATCGGTCATCATTTTTACAATGTCGTCCCGGGTCTTGCGTCCCAGAAACTTCCCCTGAATCATCTGGTCAGAGGTGGAGATTGAAAGGTTAAGGTGTTGAAGTTTGGGTACAAGTTTGAAGGCGGTTTCTACATCCTCTACAGTGGCTCTTACCCATCCACCTAACCTTATTGGCTTCAGGACGCCCATCTCAGCTAGTTCCAAATTTGCCTGCAGGTAGTATGTTTCATGTCGTGTAGTGGGAAAGCCGAATTCAGACTGGAATACCCCCATCTCATTTAGGTAAAGATTTATCATTGTTTTTTCGAGTTTTGACAGCCCCAGGTTCGCAGTCTGTACACCATCTCTGTTAGTTACATCGATTATGTAGATTTTTGCCATAGAGGCTCCTCCTGTGAAAAAGTATGGTTGAGCTATCAGAAAGGGTTACTCAACTTTTTGATTATAGCAGCATGTGACACGTTAGTCTAGGCGCAGGTCATTCTGTCGATGGGCTGGCGTTGCTTCTTGGGAGGTGTGCTTATTACTGGCATTCAGTAGCTTTTCATCTCCTGTGTGGGGGAGTGTTCCTAGTGGCTTGTTTCGCTAAGCCAAATGGCTCGGCTCTATTATAAAGTCTGTGGAAAAAATCTTTTGGAAAATTTATGGTGGTAAGAACCCCAGAGCAAAGTAGTAAAAGAGAGGAGGGCTTACCACCATGGCTAAGAGCCAAGATAATGGTACTACAATCTTGCTCGGACT
>CALJTV010000018.1 GCA_937975645.1 uncultured Dehalococcoidia bacterium
GCTGGTCAGGTGAAGCCGCTGACCGGCGGTGGCATTTATTACGGGGCATTATGCGCCGGCATTGCTGCCGAAGTCCTGGACAGGGCGTTTCGCCGTGGTGACTTTTCGGAGGAAAGTCTGTCTTCTTACCAGC
This sequence comes from uncultured Dehalococcoidia bacterium, assembly GCA_937975645.1. Taxonomy (GTDB): domain Bacteria; phylum Chloroflexota; class Dehalococcoidia; order GIF9; family UBA5629; genus CALJTV01. The sequence goes on from CALJTV010000018.1 coordinate 134, forward strand.
GGCGCTGGTGGGACAAGCTCGGCAACGAGCTCAGAATTGATCACCTGCTCCTCAGCCTTTATCGCAGGCTGGACAGCAAACAGGTTGATTTCCTACAAAGCCTGGCTGCCCGCTATGGCATTGCCGATTTTGTGCATGACGCCGAACCCCTGTATTTTGACTATCACTCTCGGGCTGCATTCGGGGCGTTGAAGCACCTTATCTGCTCGCTGCTGGTACATCCGACGGGGTCAAGCAGGTTGTCCAGCAGATGAGGTTTAGCTGCCTAAAGCCCGCCAACTTGCTCCCGATGCCGCGGAGGGAATAGAATTGTGGCTAATGGAGGCGCAGCAGATGTCACCTCAGTTTCAAGCCGGTCCCCCGCTGCCGCCGCGAAAGTTACCACGGCATGTCGCCATTATTATGGACGGCAACGGGCGCTGGGCTGAACAACAGGGCTTGCCCCGGATCGAAGGGCACCGCGAGGGTGCCAAGGCTGCCCAACGGGTGGTAGAGCTTTTTATTGACTACGGTATTTCCTATCTCACCCTCTATGCGTTTTCCACTGAAAACTGGAGCCGCCCGCGGCAGGAGGTGGATGCCCTTTTCCGTATTCTGGAGGAGAAGCTCGATGAGGGGCTCGATTACGCGATGGACAAAGGGATAAGGCTGTACCACCTGGGTAAGCTCGATGGACTGTCACCTGTGGCTAAGGAGAAGATAAAAAAGGCGCTCGAGTTGACCAAGGACAACCGTCGACTTTCGTTGTGCTTGGCTTTCAATTATGGGGGTAGGGACGAGATCGTGGAGGCGGCAAGGCGCCTCGTCCTCAGTAACACCCCAGCACCCAACATAGACGAGAAGGCTTTCAGCCAGCACCTGTATACTGCTGGCATACCTGACCCCGACCTGGTTATTCGTACTGGAGGCGAAAAACGCCTGAGCAATTTCCTCATCTGGCAGTCCGCCTATTCCGAAATCTATTTCACATCCGTCCTCTGGCCAGACTTTGGTAGGGAGGAACTGGATAAGGCACTTATCGACTATAGCCAGCGACAGCGGCGTTACGGCGGTCTGGCACCACGTTAGTAAAGAAATTCTGATATGGTCGGTCGCCATCGAACATTATATAGTAGCGTTCTTTTGTTTAGGCTTTTTCCCCTCACTCTAACTCTCTCCCACAAGGGGAGAGAGAGGGCTTTCTCTCTAGACTTGCTGTCCCTTGATGGAGAGGATTAAGGAAATGCTGGCGCTTTCGCCCGTCCTTATCAACTTCCCCCTCTCTCGACGGGAGAGGATTAAGGTGAGGGTGAATTTTGAACAGTTCTCTAGGCCTTGTTCTCATCGCAACACTTTAACCTGGGGAAAAGCATGATAAGTGGTACATTATCAGTTGCCTTTTGCTGTTTTTTATGGTAAATTATGGATAGAACTCAATCATCGTGGAGAAAGTGGGGCAAAGTTCCCACTTTTTTGTTGGTAGAAAGATACAGGGGTGGTGTTGAATTATGAAGACGGAGTTCATGATTGCGCTGACCCAGCTAGCGGCGGAGAAGCATCTGCCCAAGGAAGTGGTGCTGGCGGCAATTGAGTCAGCACTTGTATCTGCCTATAAGAAAGACGCCTTCACCGCCGGTCAGGACATATCAGCCAAGATCAACCCCAACACCGGCGAGGTAAAGATTTTTGTCAAGAAGACGGTGGTCGAGACCCCGAGCGATCCAGCCCGTGAGATATCCCTAACAGAGGCGCGGCAGATCAACAAATCGGCACAGGTGGGTGATGTTATCAGCATCGAATGCACTCCACCCAATGCGGGACGCATCGCTGCTCAGACAGCTAGACAGGTGATACTACAGCGCCTGCACGAGGCTGAACACCGTGCCATCTACGAGGAGTTTACTGGCAAAGAGGACGATGTAGTCAGCGGCACCGTGGTGCGCGTCACTCCGGAGCAAGTCTTTGTGGACTTGGGTAGGGCTGAAGCAGTGCTCCCCGCTAGCGAGCAGGTGCCCACCGAGCGTTACCGTGTCGGACGCAGATTGAAGCTGTATGTCCTCGAGGTGACCAGGACGACGAGGGGACCGCAGATAGTGGTATCACGCTCACACCGCAACCTGCTGCGCCGGCTGCTGGAACTAGAGATCCCGGAGATCGCCAGTGGTGTCGTCGAGATAAAAGCAATTGCGCGGGAAGCTGGGTCCAGGAGCAAGGTCGCTGTGGCTACCCGTCAGTCCGGTGTTGACCCCGTGGGCTCTTGTGTGGGGCTGCGAGGCATCAGGATACAGAGTATTGTGAATGAGCTGAACGGGGAGAAGATAGACGTTATCGAGTGGTCAGAAGACCCCGTGGTGTTCATCGCCCATGCGCTGAGTCCAGCACAGGTGCTGGATGTCCAGCTAAATGAAGCGGAGAACACTGCCGTGGTGGTTGTGCCTGACAGGCAGCTCTCGCTGGCTATCGGTAGGGAAGGGCAAAATGCTAGGCTTGCAGCCAGGCTCACCGGATGGCGCATAGATATCAAAAGCGCTTCGGCGGCTGAGGCGGAGAAGGTGGCTGTTGCCAGCGCCACTGCAAAGGCCGAGAGAGAAGTGCAACCTGAGGTGCCGGCACCTGAAGCTGTGGCTACGGTAGCAGAAGCTGCTGAAGTGACTGAAGCTGTGGAAGAAGAGGTTCTGGCTGTTGAGGGGACAGCCGAGGAAGAGGCTGTGGTGGAGGAAGTAGTGGCACCGGCAACGGACTACGAGCTTGTATTGGCTTCCGGTGCGACAGCGGCGAAAGCCATGGAGATACCTCAGATACGCTTTGCCGAGGACATATTGCCGGCACGGCAGGAAAAGGTGAAGAAAAAGAGCAAGAAAGAGTCTGACCTTGCCAAAGGCAAAGCCAAGAAGGCACGTCCCAAGCCTGCCTATATAGACGAGGACGAGTTTGAAGAGTGAAGCTAGTCCGCAGACCGCCCCGCGTAGACACGTCCCGCAGCGCACTTGTATAGCCTGCCGGGAAACGAAAGCCAAGAGGGAGCTGGTTCGCTTGGTCAACCATCAGGGTGAGGTGCTGGTCGATCCCAGAGGGAAACTGGCGGGGCGGGGTGCTTATCTCTGCCCATACCGTGAGTGCTGGGAGACGGGGCTGAAGGGCAACCGTCTCGAGCATGCATTGCGCACCAAGTTGACTTTGGAAAATCGCCAGATGCTGGTAGAATATGGCAGAAATCTGCCTTACAGGGGGGATACTAAAGGGTGACCACGGGAGAGAAGAAACAACCAGTCGCAGCGGGCGGTGCCAAGGTGGGCGAAGCAAAAAATAGCGCCAAGGCTCCTGTGCAGTCGAAGCCCCAGATTGTGCTGCCCCCATCCCTCACCGTAAGGCAGCTAGCCGAGCTGTTACAGGTCAGCCCCATTGAGATTATCAAGCAGTTGATGCGGAACGGCATCATGGCGAACATAAACCAGGTCCTCGACTTCGATACCGCAGCCTTGGTGGCAGCGGTCTACGGGCGCGAAGCCAGGAGACAGGTGACCAGGGTCGCGGTGAAACGCCCCACGCCCACTGGGACAGGAAAGCTTTTACCTCGCCCCCCAGTGGTAACCATAATGGGGCATGTCGACCACGGCAAGACCAGCCTTTTGGATGCCATCCGCCAGAGCAATATCATCGCCACTGAGGCGGGTGCTATCACCCAGCACATCGGTGCCTATCAGGTGGAGGTGGACTCAAAGAAGATCACCTTCCTGGACACTCCCGGGCATGAGGCTTTCACTGCCATGAGGGCACGGGGTGCCCAGGTCACCGATATCGCTGTGCTGGTGGTGGCTGCTGATGACGGGGTAATGCCTCAAACAATCGAAGCCATAGACCATGCCCGGGCGGCAGAGGTGCCCATTGTGGTGGCTATCAACAAGATCGATAAACCAGAAGCCAACCCAGAGAGGGTAAAGCAGCAGTTAGCAGACCTGGGGCTGGTGATCGAGGAGTGGGGTGGCGACGTCATCTGTGTGCCCGTGTCAGCCAAGAAAAAGCAGGGTATAAACGACCTTCTGGAAAATATCCTGGTCCTTGCCGAGATAATGGAGCTTAAGGCTGAAGTCGATTGTCCCGCCGAGGGCGTGGTGATAGAAGCCAAACTGGACAAGTCCAGAGGACCTGTGGCGACATTGCTGGTGCAGAAAGGGACTTTGAAGTTCGGTGATATTTTGGTCGCTGGCGATACCTGGGGCAAGGTCAAAGCCATGTCCAGCGACCTGGGCAAGCACCTTAGGAAGGCTGAGCCGGCAACCCCTGTGGAAGTGCTGGGGCTGAACGGCGTCCCTCAAGCCGGCGATAGCTTTAAAGTGGTGGGCAGCGAACGCGAGGCGCGGCAGATTCTGGAGAAGCTACAGGCGGAGCGGGAAAGAGCACGCGCCCGTGCTGTCAGCCTGACCGGGATATCGGCTCAGATCGGTAGTGGCAAAGTGAAGGAGCTTAACATCGTCCTCAAGACCGATGTCCAGGGTAGCATCGAGCCTATAAAGGACTCTTTGGAAAGGCTCAGTGATGAGAATGTGAGGGTGCGGGTGATACACAGCGCCAGCGGCACCATTTCTGAAAGCGATGTTCTCCTTGCCATCGCCTCAAAAGGGATAATCATTGGCTTCAATACTCGGGCTGAGCCCGGTGCACAAAAGCTGGCTGAGCTTGGGGGGGTGAGCATACGCTACTACAACGTAATTTACGAGCTGGTGGACGACGTCTCCCGAGCTCTCAAAGGCATGCTCGAGCCCACCTATGCTGAGGTACTAGAGGGGCAGGCAGAGGTGCTGGCAGTCTTCGATACGGCGAAGAAGGGCAAGGTGGCAGGCATAATGGTGAAAGAGGGCAGGGTGAGGCGGGACGCCCTGGCGCGGGTGGTCCGTAAAGGGCAGGTCGTCTGCGAGTCTAAGATAATCAGCCTGAGAAGGTTCAAGGAGGACGTTAAGGAGGTAGCTGCCGGCTTTGAGTGTGGCGTCGGTGTGGAGGGCTTCTCCGACTTTCAGGTCGGGGATATTATCCAGGTCTTTGGCAAGGCAGTAATAACCTGAAAAACTAGGTCCCCCCAAACCAGACCTCCCCCCAGTCGCCTAGCCTGAGGAGATGACGACATGACCAGAAGGACTGAGCGCATTAGCAGCCTTATCAGACAGGAGATCAGCGAACTTCTCCGTGAGCAGGTCAATGACCCCAGACTGAGGAGTTTCATCTCCATAACCAGGGTGTTCACCTCTGTAGACCTGACCCACACCAGGGTGTATTTCAGCATTTTTGGAGAGGAAATCAGCAAGGAAGAGGTGCTGGAGGGCTTCGCCGCAGCCTCCGGCTTCCTGCGCCGCCAGCTAGCCAGCCGGCTTAGGTTGAAGCATATGCCGGAACTCAGTTTCCACCTCGACGAGTCCATCGAGAAGGGTGCCAGAGTACTCAAGCTTATCGATGAACTGGCATCTGAGGAGACCGGGGAGGAAAGTGGGGGCTGACGGCATCCTCATCATCAATAAACCTGAGGGGTGGACGTCATTCGGACTCGTCGCCCGGTTAAAACGCCTCACCGGTGAAAAGCGCGTGGGGCATGCCGGCACCCTCGACCCCATTGCTACCGGCGTGCTGCCAGTATGCTTCGGTCAGGCGACCAGGGTTGCCGAGTTCATCGCCGCAGAGGCTAAGGTATATCTGGCAGAGGTAAAGTTGGGGGCAGCCACCGATACTTTCGACCGCGAGGGCAGCATAGTCTACCAGGGTGACCTGGCTGGCATCTCGGCGGACAGCATAAGACAGGCGCTGGCATCTTTCTGCGGCACCGTAGAGCAGACCCCACCGGCGTACAGTGCACTGAAAAAGAGCGGCAAGCCATATTACCAGCTTGCCCGCCAGGGTTTGAGTGTGAACCCCAAGCCCAGGCGCGTGACCATTCATAATATCAGCCTCGTCAAGTACGAGTCTCCACTGGTCACCCTTGAGGTGGAATGCAGCAAAGGCACCTATATCCGCTCGCTGGCTCATGATCTGGGGCGGCGTTTGGGCTGTGGGGCGTATCTCAATAATCTCACCAGGCTGCGCTGCGGTCCTTTTTTCATCGAAGATGCCGTGACATTATCGCAGTTCGAGTCCGCCTGCCGCGAGGCCACTTGGAGAGAACTTCTCCACCCTATAGATGCCCCGCTCATGGACTGGAAGGCAGTGGTACTCAGTGGGCAGAGCGAACTTGCGGTGAGGCATGGCAGCCCGCTTCTTCTGCCTGTTGGAGCTGTGGCGGACGAGAACAAGTACTGCCGTGCCTACAGCAGCGACGGGCACTTGGTGGCAGTGCTCCGGTTTGTGGCAGATAAGGGTTATTGGCACCCCTTTAAGGTATTTTCTCCGCCGCAGGAATCGGCGGACTTTTAGGAGGACTATGGAAGCAGTCTGGCAGTGGGGGATAAGCGTGATAATTGCCATCCAGCAGACCCACGGGCCCTTGCTGGACAGCTTCTTCCGTGCCATCACCTTTCTGGGAGATGAGCAGTTTTATCTGATACTCGTCCCAGCGACAGTGTGGTGTCTGGACTTCAGGTTTGGTGTGCGCCTTGCTGCCCTGTTTCTCATGGCAAGCTATGCCAACGCTGTCTTGAAGGACCTTATCCAGCACCCCCGCCCCTTTGTCC
>CALJTV010000019.1 GCA_937975645.1 uncultured Dehalococcoidia bacterium
ATGGACACCCACGATGTAGGCCGGGGAAGGGGTGGGGTGGAGGAGGCCCTGAAGCGCTTGAAGAACCTACCCTCCCTGTTCGTGGGCATAGACACCGACCTCCTCTACCCGGCGGAGGAGGTGCGGCAAGTGGCCCGGCTAAGCGGGGGTCGGTACCGGGAGATCCGTAGCCCCCATGGCCACGACGCCTTCCTGATTGAGACCGACCAGGTGGAGGCCATCCTGGATTCGTTTTTACCATAAGGTCGGAGTTAAAATATATGCTTAAACGGTGCAAAAGCAAGTAGGGGTCTGGACTTACGTAGCCTCCACATGATTAACCGTCGACACAAGTAGAAACCGAACTCCAGCTCCTCCTGCTGAGGCTAAATAAGCACGTAGATCGTAATCCTGGAAGCTAGATGAACCTACATCCTAGCCTTAAGCTGGTGCTGGTGTACTGCCCAGCTCTGCTCCTGCTAAAGCACTAGAACAGCTTCCTGTTTACCTTAATCGAACCAACGTCAGCCTCTCAACAAGTTCATCAAAGTCAGTGGAGTCTAAATTTCCACCGGCAAAATTGTATTTAATAAGTTTGATGTTGTTTTGTAATAAACTGTTTTCTAACAGAATCTCTTCTGGAAAGTGCTTCGCTATCAAAACGCCACCCTTACTTTCCGTTTTTTTCACGTAGCTGATAAGTTGACGCAAATGCGATTTTCTAGCCATATCGCGTTTTACCTCCACTATGATATTATTTCTTGCTTTTATGGTAGTGGGAAATGCTTCCTTTATAAAGATGTCAATATATCCGCCCCCGACAGCTGTTTCCCCCAGAATTTCAAACTCTTCCCTTTCCTTTATTTCAAAGTACTCTAAAAGCGTCCCTAAATAACCTGTAGCAATCTTTCTTTTAATGGCCGCCTGAAGAATTTTCTCTGGTAAATTTTCTGATGACAACTTCAGGAAGTTGTTCCTTTCCGATCCGCTTGAATTGATACAATCTTTAAGTTGTTCAGGCCTACGTTCTTGAGTTTGTACCTGACCATAAAGCCTGCTTCTCAGCATTTGTAACACATTTTGCAAAGTGAGCTGATCGCTCTGAAAGTGGCTTCTACCATAACCTCCTCGCGCCAAGAGACTTTCGCCCACGAATGCGAAATCTGTTCGAACTAAAGGCTCTGAAAACTCACCAATTCGTTTAAGACATAACCGATACGGAAAATAGAGTTTTCTAGTTCCTGTCCCGATAGGAGGCCATGGCGAGTTCTTTTTGTAATCTTTTTCAATGAATTTTTCTTCGACAATATACAGATTATACGCCCACGCTCCGTGTACGAACGTAACGTAATCGCCTTTATTTATATCTAGGTAAGCCCACTTGCCCGAATGAGTCTCGGGAAAACCTGCCATTGACCGAACCAAACAACCCTCCAAATGCTCCCTCGTAGCGATCGCTAAAAAATAATAACTGGGTCTCATCGCTTTTTCCCCCACTTTCATGCTACCACACGACACGACTGCTTATACTCAGATCCACCTACATGTAAGCATTTATGTTTGCTTTCGGAACCATACTTCCTTACATTCACCTTTTCCACCACCTATGATTGGCCACTACACTTGAGACACTTGGGGAACCTACCCTTCCCGAATCTTAGCCAGGAACTCCAAAGGCGTCAAGGTAAGCGTCTACCTTCCAATATGGCTCGCTAACCTTCATGGACCTACCCTAGTAGCCACGGGCGAAGCCCGTACCTAGCAGTGTTTCACCACTTCCCCTGGTCCCAGGCTCACCGTGAAGGTGTCCACCTGGGTCAGCCCCAAGGGGGCTATCTTGGGGCCAGCTAACCCCTTTTCTTTCCAACCTTTCTCCAACGGTAATAGGTGGCCCGGCTGATGCCCAAAAGCTCCTCTATCTCGTCCCAGCTCCTCTTGCTCTCCCGCAGGGCCTTGACGGATTTAAGCGTGTGCAGGCGTTTCACCACCTCCGGGTCGCCCGCTCCTGCCTCTGCTAACCTCCGAACTTCCTTAGCCCCTTGCCATATTGCCCGGCCAGCCGTGGTAAGCTGCATAGGGGCAACCTCCTCAACGGGTCGGTTCCCCTCTTTTTATCCCCTTCCGCGTCTCACATGGGTTTGTCCACGTTCAGCACCTCAGACAACTCAGCAAATCCCTTTGGCGTCTGCACTGCCCACCTCCGTTCCCGTCGCTCATCCTCTAAGCACAGAGGCTTCTAAAACTCTTTACTAGCCAACCTTGCCCCTCCAAAGACCTTGTTCTTCTCCAATGGAAGGCGCGGACTCTCCCAAGACATGGGCACCCTCAGGGCAAAGCAACCTAGGGGCCAGTTCTTACATATACCCTTGGTTTTATGCGTGTCCCCGTATTTCAGCCAAAGGTTCATCGGTAGAAACTACCCTACAGCCGACCCCCTCCACAGTTCCATCTGGCCAGAGGAAGTGCCCTTTCGCGTGGGAAAGTACCTGTTCTTGCGTCGCTTTCTTGCAAGAAAGCTTCCTAGTCCGTCTCCAGAAGCATCAGCAGTACCTCAGCCATCCGTAGGACCACCCTTCGAATGTCCATGGATCATGGAGCACTTCCCATCCTTAGGCGCTCCTTTTTATATAGCCAACCCCCTATACACAAAATTCTTCACACGACCCACTGCCCCCACATCCGTACCCCAGCTTTGGCTAGATAAAACAGCGGACACTTCGGTTCTCGACTTGTTGCTATGTGGAAGCCTGAGCAAGAAGGATCTCACTTCCCCACGCAAAAACTCTGGAAGATGCGGGCCACCACCTCCGGGGAAACCTCCCTCCGGCCCCTTAGGGAGGCCAGGGTGCGCACGGCTTCCTCCAGGGCCAGCCCCATCAGGTCCTCGGGGAGGTCCAAGGCCTCGAGAAGCCTCTCCCTGGCC
>CALJTV010000020.1 GCA_937975645.1 uncultured Dehalococcoidia bacterium
GTGGTCGAGGATGTCAACTTTACCAATGTTAAGAACCTCTCCCAAGAACAGCGCTACTATTGCTGCGCTTGGAGCGGTAGCCGTTCCCGCGAAACGATTCCCGGCGGCTGTGAGGGGATTCCCAATAAACTGGGGCGCTAACAAAACTAAAAAGTCCCTTGAAGACTAAAGTGAAACTGAGGTGTGCGTTCAAAACCGGGCGTAACGCGGGTTAGCGGAAAACCGAGTTCTAATCTGAGTTGCACAGAATTGCCAAAAAAGTGGCGCAGGCCAAACCCCACCGAGGCCAGTTCCTGGCTAGGCCGTTCTGCAACAGTCGGACGTTTAATGAACACTTGGCCAAAATCAGCAAAGGCGTAGGGTTGGCTGAGCATTGGTGTTGTTTCTGCCTGATACCTAAAGGGACGCTGTAGCTCAAAACGCAAACCATAGCCATCATCTCCGGTAATTTGCGAAGGCAAATAGGCTGAACCAAAGAAAGGCCCCCCCAAACCAAACTGTTCCGTTGCCAACAGCGAAGTACTGGCTACCTGTGCCGTGCCGGTCAATAAACCATTAAACCCTTTAGGCAACAGAAAAAGTTGCGTGAAGTTGAAATTGGCCTTGAAGGCTGTTGCGCTGCCATTTGCCCGCGAGAGTGGGGCATCGGGGGTACCGCTCAATCGAGCGTCAAAAGCATCCAGTCCTTGGGAAAGCAGAATGGAACCCGCTGTGAAGCCAACTCGATTAACATTGTCAATGGACATCCCAACACGGACATGCCGCACGCGATCTTGGCTCAAGGTCACCGCCGGCCCCAAAAAGCGGCTGTCGGTCGTACTGTTGGTAATGTCTAAAAAACCGCTCACAAACAAATTGAGGCGGCGCGATCGCACGACAGGGTAGCTAAAGCCGGTGCTGAAGTTCAAGCTCCGTCCCTGAATTCTAAAGGCTTGCAAATTCCCTGCCGGTTCCACGGTGGTATAGTTCAGCGTGTTGGTGAGAGTAAAACCATCAGAACCAACGGGGAGTTGTAGCTCAAAGCGACCACTGGCCAGCTCCGAGAACTGAAACGGCACCGAAGCACCACTCAGGGTAATCCGCTCCCCTTGGTTCATGAGTGAGTTGAGGAATAGGCCTGCCTGCGCCCGCACCGGCCCTACCGTATCGGGTGCCCAGTTGTTCATCTCAAAAAAGGAATTGACAGCAGTATGACTAAACAGTAACCGCAGTACAGTTCCCCCCCGTTCTTGACCCGCCCGCAGTTGCGCCCGAACTCGATAGCCCGCTAGGTCATTCATCAGCAGCAAATTGCGCTCTAGGACAGAGACTTTCAGAGGCCGGGAGGCTTTAAGGCGGCGAATGAATCCCTGTAGCCGCCGTTCTTGGGCAGGAGTAGCTCCTTCGATTTCTACTTCTTCGATGAATCCTTCAACGACTTCAAGGGTTACTTTGCCCTCCGTAATCGTTTGTGCGGGCACCAGCACCCGTGTGAAGAGATAGCCACGGCGACGGTAAAACTTTTGGATTTCAGCGGCAATGGTGTAGAGATCTGCAAGTGAAATCTCTGTTCCCAGTTGGCCAGCATACAGAGGGCGTAATTCTTCCACAGCAAAAACGCTGACACCTTTAAGTTCTACTTCTCGCAGGAGGAAGCGAATTTGCTGACTATCAGCAGGTGCCTCTACGCCTTCCTGTTGCGGAACGGTGATCTGCTCAGGCGCAGTTGGCGGCGACGGCGGTTGTAGCTCCTGTTGGATGCGCCCTGGATCGGGGAGAATGGGGACTTGAGCAATCGCCTCCCCCGCTAGACCAAAAGTGCCCACCAAAGTAGCCAAAGTAGCACCCGTAAGCTGTCCCACAGTCATCACTCCTCAAAAATTACCCGTTAAAGAAGGCATCTCCAACTGCCCTAGGCCTAGCCGTATCCCTGGTTGCATACGTCTGAACCAGCATTCAGTATGCATCACCATCCTATGCTTGAATTAATTCATAGAAGGAGTCAATGCTAACCCAAAAAAAATAAAAATTTCTTATCCTAGAACTTTTCTCCGTAATTTCACGGATGGACATTATCAGTCCAAATCAGGGAATCTTAATTTAGAGCGCAAATATCCCCTTGTACTATCTCTAGTGGTTGTCTAGAGGAGTACCCATTAGGCCAAAGGACAAAAAGGAAGCTAAAGCTATGACTAGTCGGCGATTCCCCTTATTCTCTGTCAGACAGTGGTGTCTGCTTTCTCTAGGTGCCCTAGCTTTACTTTTAGTCAGCCCTAGAAAGGCAGAGGCGCTTCCCCAAGGCGGGGAAGTTGTTTACGGTAATGTCCAATTTCAACCTCAAGGGAGCAACCAGCTCCACATTCACCAAGGGAGCGATCGCGCCATCATCAACTGGCAGAGCTTCGGCATTGATGCCCACGAGTGGGTGAACTTCATTCAGCCGAGCAGCACAGCAGCAGCCCTCAACCGAGTTACAGGGAATACTCCCTCCAGCATTGCCGGTCGGCTCACCGCCAATGGCCAAATCTTTCTCATTAACCCCAACGGCATTGCCTTCCTACCCGGTTCCCAAGTGGATGTCTCTGGCCTAGTAGCCAGCACCCTAAATCTCAGCGATGGCAATTTCTTGGCCGGGCAATATTCCTTCCATCAAGTTCCCGGCAAACCGCCCGCCAGCATTGTTAACCAAGGCAATATCATCATCAAAGACGGTGGGTTTGCGGCTCTAGTAGCGCCGGCCGTTAAAAACAGCGGTGTGATTTCCGCAAATTTAGGCAAAGTATTCCTAGGCGCCGGTACGGGGGCAACCCTTGACCTCTACGGTGATGGGTTGTTGAGTGTTACCGTTGACCCGCAACTTGCCGGCCAGATCACCGATATTTACGGCAATTCTCTCAACGCCCTAATTGAGAACAGTGGGTCAATTCGCGCCTCCGGCGGAAGAGTGCTGCTGGCTGCTCAAGCAGCAGGGCAAATTCTGGACAGTGTTATCAACGTCAGTGGCACCATCGAAGCTCGCCATGCCGAAGACCGCAACGGCACCATTGTTTTAAGCGGTGGTAACAAGGGAGTCGTTGCCGTTCATGGCTTGCTGGATGTTGGTGGCCGCCAAGGGGGCACCGTGCAAGTTACGGGTGAAAACATCGGCCTGTTTGGAACCGCAAAAATTGACGCCACCGGTGACCACGGCGGCGGCCTAGTTTTATTCGGCGGAGATTATCTAGGGGGCAGCGCCGGCAAACAGCGGGTTTCCCCCCACCTAAATGCTCAGAACACCTATGTTGGTGATCAGGCTGTCATCGCAGCAGACGCAAAACTTTCCGGCAACGGGGGCGAGGTCATTGTTTGGGCCGACAACTACACCCGCTTTGACGGCACCATTACTGCCCGTGGCTTCAATGGGGGCTTTGTCGAAACCTCCGGCAAAAACACTCTTCACGTCGGAGATAGTGCTCGTGTGAATGTCGGTGCCAACGGCGGTCAAGCAGGGACTTGGCTTCTCGATCCATTAGACATAACAATAGGTAACTTTACAACAGCCAATGTAACTGCTGCTAGTCCCTTTATACCTACACTTACCGGCTCGCCAAGCCGGCTCTCTAACACAACATTGAACAATGCTCTTGCTAATGGCGCTGTTATTATCCAGACTACGGTACCAACTGGAAACGAGCCTGGAGATGTCATCTTCGACGGCACTGCTAATGTTAATTGGAGTTCAGATCACAGCCTTACTGTGAATGCTTACCGTAGCATTCGGGTACAAGACAAGGCTGTTATCAACGCCACAGGAGGGGGTTCTATTACCTTCAATTCTAGTCTTGGCAATGGATCTCCTGAGAATCCATCTCCTCCTGCAGGCAACTACATTGGCATCCACATTCAAGGGAATATATCCACCAACACAGGTAATATCACCCTAAACGGGCGAGGGGGTAACAGGGGTAATAACAACTACGGTGTCTTCATTAACGGTCATCTACCGGGCAGAATAACTCCCACTAACGCCTTAGTCCAAAGCACAAGTGGCAACATCACAATTAATGGCACAGGAGGGAACGGCCCTAGTGGAAACAATAACTACGGTGTTTACATCAATGGCGGTGCCAGAATTGAAAATGGGACGGGCAACATTACGATTACTGGCACAGCCCCCAGTAATGGGTATAATGCAGACGGTGTCTTTATTACGACTAACCCACGCGGTGGAGTCTTTGGTGATCTTGGTGGTGGTCCTTTGGCTGGTGGTGGCGTGGCAACCGCCAACTTTAATCGGCAAACCCGAATTACCAACCACAATGGCAACATCACCATCACGGGCACCGCACATGGAACTGGCGCCACCAGTGACGGCATTGCCCACTGGAATGCATTGGTTCAGACAACTGGCAGCGGCAACATTATTTACCATGGCGCTTCAGGAACAGGTGTAGCTAATGGGCAGAAAGATGGTCTAGAGCTCCAGCGGAATGGTTTGGGTCAGCAATCTGCCCAGATTGCAGCTACCGGCTCTGGCAACATCTTCTTGACTGGTGTTTTGCGTGGCGGCCATGCTACTGACAATGCCATCAAATTTGGCGAAAACGGTGGGCCGGGAGGTATACCTAATTCATTTATCGTTGAGTCTAACACCGGCCACATCTGCATCAATGCAGAGCTAGATGGTCCTGCTGCTGATGCCGCAGCAGCGTTTGGTGGCTTAAGAAGTGGGGGGAACCCAACAATCGGGGGGAACCCAACAATCCAAAGCACAGGCGGTGGCAACATCATCATTCGGACTGACCGACTTCAACTTGATACCAGTAACGCTCCCCCTATTATCAACTCCACCGGTATCCTTGCTATCCAACCCTTCAGCACTGCTCGCAACATTTCACTCATGGGGGCGGGAACCGACACTACTGACCTACACATCAATCCTCGTGAATGGGGCAGGATTACGGCTGGCAATTTCAGCCAAATCATCATTGGTGACACGACTAGTGCTCCTCCTGCTGCCGGTAATACCCTTACAGTAGGCGATGCTGTAGCTCTTCCAGGTAGAGACCTGACCCTAGCAGCAGGCAATATCAATATCAATAATCCAATTAGTGTTGGTGTTGGTAGACACCTGCGTCTTTGGTCAAACGGCGGCAACGTTACCCAAGCAGCTACGGCGAACATCATAGGCGATGGTTTAGTGCTGGTTGGTAGCTCTACCTTTGACCTCAATAATGCAGCTGGTAACAACTTCAATACAATTGCCACTGGACCTGCAACGGGTCCCATTGCCTACAAAGACACAGATACTCTTACTGTAGGCAGTGTTACTCTAGACACCCTGCCCGTGTGGCCAGACTGTTGCTCATCGAACGCCACTCCACAAAGCTACTCTGGCATCACCACAAGCAATCAGGATGTAATCATAGAAACGGGCGGCCTCCTCACCTTGGCCGATAGCAGCAACCTAGGCGGCGGCAACCTGACCCTCATCAGTAACGGCGGTGTGACTCAGAATCCCAGCGGTGGGATTACGGCGGCCGGGTTAGGGCTGCAAGGGAACGGCACCTTTGACCTGAACAACGCCAGCAACGATGTGGATACGTTTGCGGCGAATGTGAACGGTGGGGTGAGCTTTGTAAACAATCAGAACCTAACAATTGGGAATGTTACAAGCGACACTATCAGCGACATTGCCAATACAACTGGGGGCATCAATGCAACAGGTTCTGTCTTTGTGCAGACGACAACAGGGAATATCACCCTAAATCAGCCTGTTCAGTCCTCAGGTGGCAACATTACCCTAGCGGCGGATGGCAACTTCATCAACGCTGTGGGCAGTGGTGCTCTATCTGCTCCCAGTGGGGTGTGGCTGGTCTATGCGACTTCACCTGGGGGGAACATTAACGGTCAGCCCACCCTAGGTGGTAGCGAGCAATTTAGTAGTCCTTATCCAACGCCAGCTACATTCAGCGGTAATGGGTTCTTGTACAAAGTTCCAGCTCCTAGTGGTGGTAATAACGCTTCCTCCCTTCATGAGTTGCTTGCAGGCAACGAAGAAGCTGAGCGATCGCCCCAAGAACTGGAGATCGTCGCAGAAATAGGCTTCTTTAACTCCACTGAGATGTGCTCTAACGAAGCCATTGAAGAAGAGGAGGAAAAAAATCTGCCTGAACTGCTGATTACCCGTGATAGCACCAGTCGCTACCAAGGCCTTAACAGCTTCCGAGTGATTCAAGTAGGCCGCACAAGGGACAAACTTCCCACCTGTCAATCTAAAGATGGGGAAGGTGCCCAGCGTTAAGGTGCCAAATTATCCTCTTTAATCTAGCCCCCTCTCCAAGGAGGGGGCATTTTTTTGTCCTCTGGTGTATGATCCATAACCTGAATTGATTACTGTACCGGAAGAATAGTCATGCCTACCCTAGGGGTCAACATTGATCATGTGGCAACGATTCGCCAAGCCCGGCGTACGGTTGAACCGGATCCCGTCGCCGCAGCCGTTTTAGCAGAACTGGGGGGAGCCGATGGCATTACCGTTCATTTGCGCGAAGATCGTCG
>CALJTV010000021.1 GCA_937975645.1 uncultured Dehalococcoidia bacterium
ATGGCTGGACAGGCATGTCGCCACCATCACCTGGGAGGGCAAGCCTGCGGCTCTGGTGCTGGACACCGATATCACCGAGCGCAAAATGATGGAGGAGGCGCTGAGGAGGTCTGAGGAAAGGTACCGGACTGTGCTGGAAGAGGCGGACGAGGGGTACTTCGAGGTCGACCTCCGCGGCAACCTGACCTTCTGCGGCGACGCCCTGGTGCGCTCGCTGGGCTACTCCAAAGAGGAACTCTGCGGCATGAACTACCGGCAGTTCCTGCCCGAGGAGGAATGGGACGCCAATTTCCAGATATTTAACAGGGTCTTTCGCACTGGAGAGCCGGTGAGGTGGTTTCCGGGCACAGCCATCACCAAGGACGGTAGGAGGATTCCCATCGAGCGCACCGTCCTGCCGCTGCGGAACGAAAAGGGTGAGATCGTGGGCTTCCGCGGCGTTGCCCGGGATGTCAGCCAGCGCAAGAAGGCGGACGAGGAGAAAAGGCAATTGGAGCTCAGGGCGCAGATGGCTAGCAGACTAGCTTCGGTGGGGGAGATGGCAGCCGGCGTTGCCCATGAGATAAACAACCCCCTCACCGGCGTGGTGGGCTACGCCCAGCTCTTGCTCAGCCGACAGGACTTGCCCGAGGATGTCAGGCGTGACCTAAAAGTGATCAACGATGGCGCCCAGCGGGTGGCTGGCATCGTGCAGCGGCTGCTCGCCTTCTCCCGCCAGACCAAGCCGGAGCGCCGCCAGGTAAACATCAACCAGCTTATCGAAAGCACCCTCGCCCTGCGGGCTTATAGCCTGCGGACGAGCAACATAGAGGTCACCACCAAGCTCGACCCCTACCTTCCTGACACCATAGCCGACCCGGGGCAGATACAGCAGGTGCTGCTCAACTTGATCGTCAACGCCGAGCAGGCGATGAGAGAGGTGCGCCGCAAGGGGAAGTTGACCATCACCACTAGAAAGCGGAGAGGTATCATCGAGATAAAGGTCAGGGACAACGGCCGCGGCATAAAGCCGGAGATAATGGACAGGATATTCGACCCCTTCTTCACCACCAGACCGGCGGGCGAGGGCACTGGCTTGGGCTTGAGCCTGTGCTACGGAATCGTCAGCGAACATAACGGCAGGATCTATGCCCGGAGCAAGCCGGGGAGGGGTGCCACATTCACCGTGGAGCTGCCTATAGTTGCTGGGGCGCCACCGCCCGTACAGTTGCCCATCGGGCTTAAGGCGGAGCTGGCTGGCTCCAGGGTGCTGGTGGTGGACGATGAGCCGGTCATCAGGGAGTTCGTGGCAACTGCGCTGATTGAGCAGGGCTGTGAGGTGGACACCGCTGCCAGCGCTGAAGAAGCCCTGGAAAGGATACAGGACCAGAGTTATCACCTCCTCCTGATCGATGTCAAAATGCCCGGGATGAGCGGCATTCAGCTCTACCAGCGCATGCAGCGGATAGCCCGGTCGCTAGCCCGCAGGGTGGTGTTCATCACCGGGGACGTCGTCAGCCCTGAGACCGAGAGGTTCCTCTCCGAAAACAGGCTCCTTTCCCTTGTCAAACCGTTCAGCGCCGCTGAGCTGGTGGACAAGGTCAGACTGGCTTTGGCTGGCAGGCGGTAGCACTCATCGCCCTCACCCCAACCCTCTCCCCTAAGGGAGAGGGAGTAACAGTGAACCTGGCGAATAAACTGGTGCGGACTAATCTTCTCCCCTCCCCCGGGGAAAAGACATCTCATTGGTGTGCTGTTTGCGCAGCGGGATCTCTTTAAGGAAGAAGTTCACCACGAAGGCGACCACCAGAACGGCAACAGCGACCAGGAAAGCCTCTGAGATAGCAGAACTGAGGGACTCGCGCAATGCCTGAAAGGTCTGCTCATAGAGCGCTGAGCCCGCAGAACCCATTTGGGAAAACATGCCCCGTAATCTCGCCTGCGCCTCGGGGCTGACCAGAGCCTGAGGGTTGTTTGCCAGAGAGCTTATAGCCTGCGGCGGTATCATCCCTGCAATACCAACCGGCAGCCGGGCGGTCAGCTCGCTAGTAAAACGGCTGCTCATCACCGATCCCAGCAGAGCCAAACCCACCGAGCCGCCGATGGAACGGAAAAACATCGTGGAGGAGGTAGCCACACCCAGCACGCTGTAAGGGACTGCGTTCTGGACAGCGATGGTATAAAGGGGCATGGTGACGCCCAGCCCAAAGCCGGTGAGCACCGTGTACGCCGCCGCCGTCCAGTACTGCGTGGCGGTGTTCATTCCCGCTAGAAGCCACATGCCGACCCCCATGATGACAATGCCTACTGTCCCCTGAATGCGGTAATGTCCCCCGGCGCGGGAAAGCAGTTGCCCCGAGATAAAGCTGCCGGCGATCAATGCCAGGTTCATCGGTATCATGAAACTGCCGCTCACCGTCGCCGTCACCCCGAGCACTCCCTGAAAGAACAGCGGCAGAAAGATGAGGCTGCCGAACATCCCCAGACCGGTGACAAATACTACCACCGCCGAAACGGATATGATGGAGTTTCTGAACATCCACAGAGGCAGGATGGGCTCCTGGGCACGGCGCTCTATCAGCACAAAGACGATGAGCATTACAGCGGCAAAGCCGAACATGCCCAGTATCTGCGGCGAGTCCCAAGCATACTCCACACGGGCGAGTGACAGCGCCAGCATCAGCGACACTATGGCAAGCACTAGGGTCGTCAGCCCGGGGTAGTCGATTTTGTGCTTCAGGTCATCCGGACGGACATGGGGGAAGACGAAGATAAACACGATGATGACCAGCAGCCCCAGCGGCACAGTGAAGAAGAATACCCAGCGCCAGGACAGGGTGTCGGTGAGAAAACCACCCAATGTGGGACCGAGCACCGATGAGACCCCGAAGACCCCGCTGGTGAATCCTTGGTACTTGCCGCGCTCCGCCGGAGGGAACAGGTCACCGATGACGGTGATAGCATTGGACATCATCGCCCCACCACCGATGCCGGCAAGCGCCCTAAAGATGATGAGCTGGTTCATGGTGGTGCTCAGCCCGGAGAGCAAAGATGCTACGGTGTAAATGGCGATGCCGCCAAGGTAGAAATATTTACGGCCGTACATGTCGGTAAGCTTGCCCACGATGGGGATGGCGACTGCCGAAGCCACGGTATGGGCAATAGCCACCCAGGTGTACTGCTGAAAACCACCCAAATCGGCGATGATCCGCGGCATCGCCGGACCGATCACCGTCTGACTCACCGCCCCGAGGAACATCGCCATAAGCACGCCGCCAAAGGTAAACATCACCTGCCGTCGGGGTAGGGAACTGAAGCCCAGCGGACGGTATCCAGTCTGCGTCTCCAAATCAGTCTCCTATGGCAACTTTGCCCCGATTTCTTTGAGCTTCGCCAGTAACACCGCTAGCTCCGCCAAGTCCGACGGGGTGAGGTGGGACAGCTTGTCCCTGATCGACCGTTTCACCACCTGCCGGTACTCCTCGAGCACCGCCCTCCCATTATCGGTTAACGAGATGTTGATCACACGCCTGTCCCTGGCATCAGGTTGTCTGGCGAGTATGTTCAGTCGCACCAGATGGTCTATGAGCCGCGTCATCTGTGATTTCGGCACCACTAGCCGCCGCGCCAGCTCAGAAACCGTCAGGTCACCTTCGAGTAGCGTAAGCATAGCCGCGAGGTGCAGGCGGGAAAGCCTGCCCATAGCCCCATCCAGCTGCACCCTCAACAACTTCTTGCCGATGACCGGAAACAAGTGAAAAAGCTCTTCTGCTATATACTCAGCATCCTCACTTGACATGCCTGAGCCCCACCTTTACCCCCTTCAGCGGTAAATTTGGTTCATTAAGATAACAGTTAGCAATGCGAACTATTTTACCAGCACCCGCCCCGCGGGGGCAAGCAAAACGGCCGCTCCATTCAAGGCGCATAAGCTGGCTGTATTAGTGCAATAATATTGCATTTGTACCTTGAGTTTTATATAATGTATACATGGTGGAAACAAGGAAGGCGCTAAAGCTATTGCGGGAGCAAGGGTACCGGATAACCACACCGCGGCGGCAGGTGTTGGGTATATTGGCAGAGGCACAGCGACCGCTGTCACCGTATGAAATACAGGACATGCTTAAAGAGAAAGGTGAGTACCTCAACCATGTGACCATCTACCGCGTGCTGGAGCTCCTGTGCTCCTTGAACTTAGCGCATAAGGTGCTGCTGGCTGGTGGGTTTGTCATCTGCAGTCTGGGCGAGAGCCGGGGCTGCCACCGCTTCGTGGTCTGTCGGGAATGTGGTAGGCTCAAGGAGTATGCCAGCGAAGCCCTGTGCGCCGAGGAGACCGAGATGGCTGAACAGTTGGGGTTCCGTGCCGAACAGCACTTTTCGGAGTTCTCTGGAGTGTGCGCTACATGCCAGAAATGAGCCAGGCTGAAGCAACAGAAAGACCGGGGGGCTTAGCCAAAAGGATAGCACTGGAACTAGCCAGACACGCCCCGTTTACCGCCATGGGAGCAGTCACCGGCATCGTGCTCATGCTAATCATTGTGCTAACGAGGGTCCCCGCGGCTGTCTCCGAAATCGCTTTCTATGTGCTCCACCCTGCCCACCTCTTTTTCAGCGCCATCGTCACCACCGCCATGTACCGTAGATACAAGCCTGGCAAACTGTGGGCAGCGGTGCTCATCGGCTACACCGGCTCGGTGGGCATCGCCACCATCAGCGATTCCATCATCCCTTACCTAGGTGCCGAGTCTCTCCGCGTGCAGATATCGCTGCATATCGGCTTCATCGAGAAATGGTGGCTCATTAACCCGGTGGCTTTTCTGGGCATCGCCATCGGCTATTTGAGACCGGTGACCAGGGTGCCGCATGCCCTGCACGTGCTGCTAAGCACCTATGCCTCACTGGTATACTTCACCGCCTTCGGAGTAGCCGAGTGGTTGCCGCTGCTGCACCTCGTGTTCATCTTCCTCTTTCTGGCAGTCTGGCTTCCTTGCTGTTTCAGCGATATCGTCTACCCGCTGCTATTCCTTAAAGCTGGAGAACACCAGTGCCACTAACTGGGCAGCTACTCACCGCTTTGCCGCTTGCCCTCCCTTGTGGTATGCTGAATACCACTTGTCCAGCATGTCCAGCCAGCTACTCAAAACTGAACAGAGCGTAAAACTGAGCCGCCAGAGCTGGTTTTCCAGGATAGCCCGGCTGTTCGACAAAGGGAGCATCAGCGCTGAGACCTGGGAGGAACTGGAGGAACTGCTGGTCTTAGCCGATGTCGGCGTTGCCACCACGCAGAAGTTGCTCCAGCGGGTGAAGGAACGGGCAAAGAAGGAGGGGCTTGATGGCAGCGACGTTCGCGAAGCATTAAAGCAGGAGATGGTGGCGATGCTGACCGTGGCACCACCGCAGCCACCACCCCTCTCCAGTGCTTTCGAAGTGCTTCTGGTAGTAGGTGTAAATGGCTCGGGGAAGACCACCAGCATCGCTAAGCTGGCACACCAGCTTAAGGGCGAGGGGAAGAGGGTCATCCTCGCCGCCGCCGATACCTTCCGCGCCGCCGCCATCGACCAGCTCAAGGTCTGGGGTAAGCGTGTGCACGTTGATGTGATCGCCCATCAGCCCGGTGGTGACCCCGGCGCGGTGGTGTTCGATGCCATCGAAGCCGCCCGCAGCCGCGGTGCTCAGGTGGTGATTGTGGACACTGCCGGCAGGCTGCACACCAAGTTCAATTTGATGGAAGAACTGAAGAAAATAAAGCGGGTTATCACCAGGAGCGGGGCACACCATAGTGTGCTGCTGGTGCTCGATGCCACCACCGGTCAGAACGGTCTGGCGCAAGCTAGGCACTTCACCGAAGCGGTGCAGGTGGACGGCGTCTTCCTCGCCAAGCTCGATGGCACCAGCAAGGGCGGCATCGTGCTGCCCATCTGCAACGAGCTGAAAATCCCCGTCCTTTACATCGGCACCGGTGAGCAACTGGACGATATAGCACCCTTCGACGCCAGGACATTTGTGGAGGCGATCTTCTCCGACACAGGAGGTTAGAATTTGTTCACACTTACTATCAGCATCAGCCCGGTGGTCGTTAAGCTCGGCATCTTCGAGATCCGCTGGTACGGGGTGATGGTGGCACTGGCGGTGGCAGCAGTCATCGCCATCTCGCTCAGGGAAGCGAAACGGCTGGGCGTCGCCCAAGACCACATCTATAACCTGGCGATATGGGCGGTGCTGGGGGGAGTCATCGTGTCCCGCCTGCTCCATGTCATCGACGAGTGGCATTACTACATATCGCACCCGGGGCAGCTCATCGGCTTCGCCGGGCTCACCATCTATGGCGCAGTCCTCGGCGCACTGATAGCGGTGGTGGTCTACGCCAGGGTGAAGAGGCTCTCCGTCTGGCAACTGGCTGATATCGTGGCTCCGGGGGCGATAGTGGGGCAGGCGATAGGCAGGATAGGCTGCACCATCAATGGCTGCTGCTACGGGCTGGAGGGCCCGCCGTGGTGGGCGGGGGCGATCGTCTACACCGACCCCGAACATGCCCTCCAGGGTACACCGGTAGGCGTACCACTTTACCCCGCACAGCTCTACCACCTGGTGTGGAACCTGATAGGCTTCGCCGTACTGTGGTCGCTGAGGAAGCGGCTGGCACCCCAGGGGAACTTATTTCTGCTCTACCTAGCCATCTACGCCACCGGCGACCTCACCATCAGGTCGGTACGACAGGGCGCCCCCTTCCTCTTCAACCTGCAGCAGGCACAGCTCATCGGCATCGTCATACTTCTGGTGACCCTGCCTTGGTTGTCCCTAAGGATGTGGCTGGCGCGGCGGAAAGCAGCCCTGCAAGGACACAGCATCAGCCCACCGGGTCAAAATCAAGGAGTTTGAGCCGCAGCCTCTGCACGCCGTTCCAGTTGTCCGCAATCAGGTTGTAGGCTATATCAAGACACGAGCCTATCTGCGGTGCCAGGCCGCCCAGCCCGAAGCCGATGGCATCCCAAATGACACCACCTTGCCTCAGCTTTAACCTGAGATGGTCCCCCTGCTCACCCGCCAGTGACCATTCCAACACCTCCACCTCACGGCTGACGAAGGCGGGCTCGGGGTTGCCGCTGCCGAAGGGGGCAAGCCTCTGTATCTGCTGATAAACATCGCCGCTGAAGACGTTAAGCGGCACCTCGGCATCGATGTCGATATGAGGGCGCAGGTCTACGCCGGCGAGCTCTTCCTCGGCGATCCTCAGCAACCTCGCCTGTAGTGCTTCCAGTTGGCTGCGCTGCACCGTAAAGCCGGCAGCGCCCGCATGCCCTCCGACAGTTAGCAAAAGGTCACGGCACCTGTCCAGCGCCCCTATAAGGTTGAACTCCGGGATGCTCCTGCCGCTGCCGCGGCAGACATCAGAACCTATTTTAAGCAGGATGACCGGGCGGTAAAACTCCTCAGCCAGCCTGCCTGCCACCAGCCCCATGACACCGGCAGGGTAGTCCATACCACCGGTCATCAGCAGCGGCATGTCCGTCCCTTGGGCACACAGCTGCTCCCTGGCGCGGGAAAGGAGCTCGCTGGTCATCCTCTGCCTCCGGGCATTCTTCTCCTCCAGGTCGCGGGCAAGCCTGGCTGCCTCCTCCTGGCTCTGTGTGACCAACAGACGGTAGCTGGCGGCGGCATCGTCCAGCCTGCCGGCGGCGTTGATGCGGGGCGCCAGTATCCAGGAAATGCTCTCCGAGGTAAGGTTTCCCGGCTGCAGACCAGCGCAGCGCATCATCTCCTGTAGCCCGATACGGTCGGTATTGTTCAGCAGGTCTAGCCCTCGCCTCACCCAGTAGCGGTTGTCCCCGAGCAGTGGCACCATGTCAGCCACCGTCCCCAGCGCGACCAGGTCCAGCAGGCTGTCCAGCAGCCTGTCCCTGCCACTCCCCTGCAGGAGCGCCTCGAGCAGCTTAAAGGCGACCCCTACACCGGCGAGGTCAGCAGCCCTGAAGGCTGAGTCAGCCCTTTTGGGGTCGACCACAGCTAGGGCTGGTGGGATATAGTCCGTGGGCACATGGTGGTCGGTGACGATGACGTCCATCCCCAGCTTGTGGCACCTTGCCACCTCCTCGAAAGCGGTTATGCCGGTATCTGCGGTGATGACCAGGCTGACGCCTTCCTTGCTCAACCGCTCCAGCGGGGCTAGCTGTAAACCGTAACCATCGCGATAGCGGTGCGGTATGAACGGCACCACCCTGCCCCCCAGCGCCGAAAGCCCTTGCACCAGTATGGCGGTGGCGGTGACGCCGTCGGCATCGAAGTCACCATAGACAGCTATCTTCTCTCCGCGGAGCAGGGCTCGATAGATGCGCTGCACCGCGCGCTGCATATCGGGGAGCAGAAAGGGGTCAGCTTCCAAACGCCGGTCGATGTTGAGGAAGGCTTCTATTTGTGAGGGCTCGGTGATGCCACGGTTGTACAGGAGCTGAAGTGCCAGCGGGTGGATACCGAGCAGATCGGTCCTCAGCGGGAGCCGCGGTAGTATCCTCCAGTGGGTCTGGCTCAAACCGGCGCCTCTGACATCTTTTTCTTTTTATACCACATCGCCCCCCAACATGTAAATTTATTATAGATTCACCCTCACCTTTAGTCCTCTCCCTTGAGGGAGAGGAGGCGTCGTGCGCCATTGAGAATTTTGAGAGAGCCTTTAGTCCTCTCCCTGAAGGGAGAGGAAAAGGTTACCAATGCGCGTTTATAACTGCTCAAATCACATCCTGTCCCTCAAGAGAAGGAAAACGGACGGCTAGACTCCAGGCAAAGCACCAGGACACCTCTCCCTCAAGGGAAAAGATGAATGATGTGCCCCGTCCCGGTCATCTGTCAGTCCGAATGCTCCCAGGGGGCGGAAGGGCAGGGGTTTGACCATCGGTCCTGGCGCAAATATAATGGCGATGGGCAATGAGCAAGGGAATGAAGATAGCTTTCCATACCCTGGGCTGCAAGCTCAATCAGGCGGAGACGGAGAACCTCCTGTGGCAGGCTATTAATGCCGGCTATCGAATAAGTACTGTGGAAGACGCCGATACCTGCGTGCTCAATACCTGCACGGTGACGCATATCGCCGACCGCAAGGCGAGGCATTTAACGCGTCTATGGAGAAAGAAGAACCCCCGTGCCCTCATAATTGCCACCGGCTGTTATGCGGAAAGGGCAGCGCAGGAACTGATTGCCGCTGGTGCCGATATAGTCGTCGGCAACGACCGGAAGATGCAGCTACTGAGCATCATTGACAAAGCCCGCCACACAGGCTGCGGTGGACTGCCACAACCAAAGGACGGGCAAGCCTGCCGCGTGCGCAGCTTTATCAAGGTACAGGACGGCTGCAGTACGCGCTGTAGCTACTGCATCGTGCCCCGCGTGCGTGGCGGGGAGCGCTGCCTGCCCGCAGCGAGCATCATCAGCGAAATAAAAGCCAGAATAAGCTGTGGCTACAAGGAGATAGTGCTCACCGGCACCAAGATCGGCTCATACCGGGACTACGGTACCGACCTGCGGCAACTGGTGCAGCGTATACTCCTTGAGACCGCTGTGGCGCGCTTGCACCTCTCCTCATTGCAGCCGCAGGACATTTCGCCGGAGCTACTGGAGCTGTGGCAGGACCCCAGGCTGTGCCAACATTTCCACCTTGCACTGCAGAGCGGCAGCGATAGCGTTTTGAGAAGAATGCGGCGCGTCTATTCGATAGACGACTACACCAAGGCGATAGCCCTGGTCCGTCAGGCGCTGCCCCATGCCTCGATCACCACAGACATAATGGTGGGCTTCCCTGGCGAGACCGAGGCAGAGTTCGAAGAGAGCTACCGATTTTGCAAGGAAGCCGGGTTCGCCGCCATCCATGTTTTCCCCTACTCCCCACGCCCCGGCACCGCGGCGGCAACGATGCCAGACCAGGTGGCGGAAAAAACAAAACATGCCCGCCGCCAGAAAATGCTGGAGCTCTCCGCTGCAAGCTCGCAGCACTTTCGCCAGAGGTTTCTGGGACAGGAAATGATAGTACTTTGGGAGACCGAGGTCTCACCGGGCAGCGGCATCTATTCGGGACTGACGCACAATTATATCCGTGTCTTAGCCCCGAGCCCCGTGCCGCTCAGTGGAATTATTACCCCGGCAAGGCTGCTCCGCTTATGCCAGGACGGTATACTGGCGGAAGTTGCTCCCCAGCGGCTGAAAGCTATCCCTCCCTCCCCTCACCCTTGTCACGCTGCTGGCGCAGAAAGTCCTCCACCTCCCTGATTATCCGCTCCGCGTCCTCGCTCCGCTCGGCGGAGGGGGCAGACTGTGAGAGGTATTCCTTCTCCAGCCTCTTGACGTAAAGTGCCAGCTCCTTATTCTCAGCAAGGAGCCTGTCCAGCATCTCGCGTAAGTATTCACTGGCCTGCCTCAATTCCTCCAGGTCAACCTCGATTCCCAGCATCTCGACGAGCTTCCCCGCCAGTGCCAGACACACCATGGGGTTGGCCTCCATACGGATGTAGAACGGGCTATGCCCCCAAAGGCTGACCGCCTCTTTCTCTAGGCGGGCACATTCCATGAGGAGCGAGCTATGGAAGCTGGCTGGTCCCTGATAGGTTATGGGTGCGACACCAAATTCCTCCAGCAGGATAGTAAGCCGTGGGCTGTTCACCACCCCTGATATCCGCGTCGGCAGGGTGTGAGGAATCCGGTCATACAGTCCGCCCAACGCATAGATGCGGCGCACGCCCATGGTATCAGCGATGTCGAGAATGAGGTCGCTGAACCGCTGCCAGTAATGGTGCGGCTCCACCCCGTGGACGAAAATAAGGTCGTGCCCCCCAAGCCCGCTTTTCCAGTGAAAGAAATTGGCGCGGGGTAGTCTCAAAGAATGTATGACACCGTTTTCTATAGTGACCGTGGGGCGCAGCTCAGGGAAATTATAGAACTCGTCCGGGTTGACCTCGGCAAACTTGCTTGCCTCTAGCTTCCTCACCAGATAAGCCACCGTGCCGGTAGCAACCTGGGCGGCATCAGACCAGCCGGCGAGCGCCACCACCATATCAGGCCCATTCAATACCGGGCGCTCTAAAAAGACCAGTGACCTCGACTCCATAGCCTCTCCGAATTATAACGCCGAGATATCCCTTCTGTACCGTTAGTCTATCATAAACACTGGTGATAGCAAAAAGTGACTAGCGTTCTTCTTATTCGGCTCCTGCCCTCACTCTAGCTCTCTCCCACGGGGAGAGAGGATGATACCCCATACAAATCCCCTGTAGTCACACCCTCTAGCTCTCCCCCACGGGGAGAGAGGGCAAACCCGTTAGCGTTGATTGGTGGTTCAGTCCTCTAGCTCTCTCCCACGGGGAGAGAGGACTTCCTTACTTTCCTCTCCCTCGATGGGAGAGGACTAAGGTGAGGGTGAATCTTGAACAAAAGATACATTATCAAAAACTGCTACTCCATAGCAGTAAGTGCTGCCAGCCTCGCATCGCTAGGTATATTGACGGCTGTGTTATACTAGAGAAGGTGGACGCCTCATCTGCCAGCAGCGTTTCACCCGTAGAGCAATCCAATGGGGAAGAAGACGAAGGTAATCGTTAACCCCGCAGCCGGTGCCGGGAAGACGGTGAAAAAATGGCCCCACATCAAGCAGGAGCTTGAAACGCTGGGGCTGGACTTTGACTTTGAAGTTACTCAAGCCCCGGGGCACGGCATAGACCTGGCGAGGTCAGCGGTGGATAATGGCTACGAGGTGGTGGTATCAGTGGGAGGCGATGGCACCCTCAATGAAATAGTGAACGGACTTTACAGTGGAGGGGGGCTGGAGCATGTGGCGGTGGCGATTATCAACACTGGCACAGGCGCCGACTACATCCGCACCCTGGGTATCCCTCGCCAGTACCGCCAGGCATGCCAGCGCGTGGCAAGCCCGCAGGGCAAAAAGGTGGTGGACTTGGGCATCGCGGAGTACATAAACAAAGGCAAGCCGACAAAGCGTCTATTTGTCAATTTTGCCGGGCTGGGCTTCGATGCCGAAATAGTCAGAGCCACCACCGAGAAGTTCAAAGCTCTTGGTGACATGCCTTCCTACCTCATGGGGCTACTGACCACGTTGTTTACTTACGAGAACAGGGACGTCACCTTGGTGATCGATGGGCAGTTCGGCTCTAGAAAAGTATGCACCGTGCTGCTGAACAACGGCAAGTACGCCGGTGGCGGCATGCTACCGGCGCCAAGCGCCGACCCCGGCGACGGCTTCTTCGATGTACTGGTGATAGACGATATGACCAAGCCCGACCTGCTTATCTCACTGCCCAGAATATACCGGGGCACCCATCTCACCCACCCCAAAGTGACCCTCACCCGGGCGCGGGCAGTCGAGGTGCGCCCTTCGGTGGGCATGGCGGTGCAGGCGGACGGGGAGCTGCTGGGCGAGGCACCGGCGCGCTTCACTATAATGCCGGCGGCGCTAACTGTCCTGGTCTGAGGGGAAGGCTCAGGTCTCCAGGCCTGGCACCTTTGCCAACACTTCATCAAAGGGCACTTCCTTCCCTGCCAGGTTGAACGCCCTCCTCTCCCCACCAGCGATTATCAGGACAGCCCACGGTCGCTTGGCGGCGGAGAAGAAAAGACCACCGCTTAGGCGGCGACAGTTAAGGCACACCTCCACCACAGGCATGATGGTTATGCCGCCGAGGGACACTGCCTTTTCCGTCCTGACCTTTTTCTCCATCTCTCTCCAAGAGCACTGGCAAAAGCCCTGATAACCGGGAGCGAAAAGACGAAGCCTGCCACAGCCACGAGGAGGCGAACCGGCGCCACGCTGACCACAGTAGACAGATAACCTTGGACAACTGCATCGCCTTCAAAGGACGGCTGTATGTCTATGTCACAGCCGGGGAAAACGCCCATCAGGCCCAACGGCGAGAGGTAAGCGAACAGGAGACCAGTATCGGCGGGGTCGTCCAGTCCCACCTTTAGCCTGGCGACAAGCTCCTTCAACCTAAGGCTCTTGAGGCAGCTTCTCAACAATCGAAGAAAACGCCCGGCAAGCCCCCTAAAATGCCGCACGCCCCTGAAAGCCCTGGCGATATCTCCAAACCGACCCCCGCCCTGGGACAGCCCGGTCATTACAGCAGCGCCGTCTTCCCACCCCCGTTCCCTCTTCACCAAGCCAAATAGCCATGAAACACGAAGTCTGAACGCCACCTTCTGGCTGAGGTCAAAGCGTATGGCTATTTCCAGGGGCACTAAGAGGCATAATATGGACAGCGCTGCAAGGCTGAGCAGAACGATAAGGGTGAGCAAGCCGGCTACTCCTCCGGCTTGCTTTTACCTGCACCCCACCTCTCAGCTATCTTGGCGGCAACATCGGGTAATGTTTCGGTGAGCTTCTCGATGGCTGATGCCAAGCCTCCCTTTATCGGCTCTATCCTCGCCCCTTCCTTGGTAACTACGATGACGGCAATCGGCTTCACACCGGCACCGCCGGCAGTGGCGGTACCGCTGGTCTCCCCCTTCCCCTCAGCACCCCCGGCACCGAAGCCCAGCCCGACGCTGAGCAAAGGGATAAGGGTGGTCTCTCCTACGGTTATCGGCTCACCGATGACCGTCCTTGAGTCCAGCACCTTTTCGATCTGCCCTAGGGTCGCTTTGATCAGTTCCTCTACATCTGCCATCTATCACCTCCTTATTTCTCACCCTACAGCCCATTATATCACGATAGGCTACGAGGCACCTTTGACCCTGACATGGATTATTATATCGCCGGGGATGCCGTCGGTCTTCTGGCGGGCATTATTCAGCTTGACCTTCATCCCGTCCCTTATGCCGGCGGGGATTTTAACCTTGAGCCTCTTGCCCCTTCTCGTTAGCACCTTTTCCACACCGCTCGCTGCCTGCTGTGGGGTTATAGTCAACTCATAATGCACGTTCTGGCGCTGTGTCCGCTGCGCCTGCGCCGCCTGGCGCAGTATCTGGTCCAGGTCTATGCCCCCAGTAGTACCATATCTCGTTCCACCAGGACCAGTGGTGAACACCCGGAATGTGGCACCTCTACCTTTGAGCAGCCCACCAAATATCTCGTCCAAAAAGTCGAAACCCAAGCCCGCGCCCTGGAAGTCACGCAGCAGGTCCTCGAAGGTGGTGCGTGTGGTGGCGTTGCCAAAGATGTCCCCGGGGGCACCCACTGTGCCGAACTGGTCGTACTGGCGCCTCTTCTCGGGATTGCCCAGCACAGCGTAGGCTTCGTTTATCTCCTTGAACTTCTCGTTAGCCCATTTCTCCCGCCCGGGGTTGCGGTCGGGGTGGTACTGCATCGCCAGCCTACGGTAAGCCTTCTTTATCTCCTCGTCGCTGGCATTCCGGGGAACACCCAGAATCTGGTAATAGTCCTTAGTCATCCTCTAGCCCCCATTTAGCCCTCAATACAGGGAGGTCAGCCAACAAGTCTGCGTGCCTCACTTTTCACCCTCGGGCTCCGCCGCCCTTCGGGAGTAGTCACGGAGCCAGCGGTGGATGTCGTCCAGCGCTGGCGGTGCCACACTGAAAACGTCCAGGCCCTTGGGGAACTGCACCATGTGCCCCTCTCTGATAAACAACATAGCCACCTCCCCTTCCCCGAGGGTCTCATCTATTCTTTTACTGATATGCTCATACCTCTTCCGCGCCGCCTCCATATAGAACTGGGAGACCTTCTGGACTGCAGCCTCACTCGCCAGCCCAAGAAGCAGACACCTCTCCCAGTCCAGACACTCCGCTAGAAGCTTCCCGTCCTCCAACGCCTCGAGTTGGGCACCAGCCTGGCATTTCTGTCGGATGATGCTGCAGCTACCAGAGTTGAGCCTCTCCAGCACCTTCAAGCCCTCCTCGCCGCCCACGCTTACCGACTCGTGATAGACGCGCTTCACCTTGCCCAGCTTCGCCTCCAGGTTGGCGATGTGTTCCTCGACCTGCTTCCAGTACCGCTCAAATTTTTCCAGATATTCAGCAGGGGCATCGGCAAACGAGTATACCAGGGGGACTAGGAACAGTCTCCTTTCTGCTTTGAAGCTATCGACTTCCGGTCTGGTTATCCTACCTAGTTCCTGTGCCATTGCTTGTCTTTACAGTTTACCACAACAGCACCAACTGGATAGAACAGAAGACAGTCTATCTTTATATTCAGGCTTTTTCTTTGGGGTGACCTGTTGCCATGGGAACAAAGTCTAAAGGTTTGTTCAATGTCCACCTCCACCTCACCCCTCTCCCTTGAGGGAGAGGAAAGTCTAGAGAGAAAGTCCTCTCTCACTGGGAGAGAGTTAGAGTGAGGGCAAAAGCCTGAATAAAAGAACGCTACTGAACAGGACACCCTGGTCTGCTGGCAGCTATACGTGTGCGGCAACGAAACCTTTAAGCGCACCAAGGTACCGCCCCATGCCACCGGAGAAGATGGTGTTGTGGTCAACCCCCGGGATGACCACCATCTGCTTGTCCTCCGAACCGATGTTTGCGTACAGCGACCTTCCCTCCTCCAGAGGTACGATGCGGTCGTGCTCCCCATGGATGACCAGAGAGGGGAGGTGGATCTCTCGGGCAATCCGCACACCGGAAGGCTCCTCAGGAAGGGCAATGCCCAAGGACTTGAGGGGAAAGCCCAAGTAAGAGAGCAGGTTGAAGATGTTGATAAACCCGCTCTCTATGACCAAGCCGCTGAGCTCTGCCTGGTAATGGTAACCCAATTCTATGGCGGAGGCACTCCCCAGCGAACGCCCCATGACGAACAGGTTCCCCGAAAAGCCTTCTTTCTTCAGCACCTTCTTGAACCCGGCGAAGATGTGGTGGGCATCCGTGATCATATCGCTGAGCGTGGGCTTGCCACTGCTCCTGCCGTAACCGCGGTAATCAGCCACAAACAGATTTATCCCAATGCTGTTGAAGACGGCGCCGATGTCAATGTAGTCGCTGGCTAGCTCCCCATTGCCATGAAAGAACAGGATATTGGGGTACCTTTTGTCGCCGAAGTAGAAGCTGAAGGAAATAGCCACCCCACCAGGCACAGGTATCATACCCAGCATGACATTGGGGGCAGGTAAGCTGGGCAGATAGTCACGGCGGGGATAGAAGACGAACTGCAGTATATCTGGTCTGTCCAGAGCTGGGAGTTCGCGCCACGGCTTCAAACTCTCTCCGCCTGCCATGCTGTGCTCCTCGCCGGCACCTCAACCGACCTTGATTATCTCTCCCCTAACATCCTCCCCGATAGTGATGATGCCAAAGGAGCGCGAGCCGGGACCGGGGTTAAAGAAGAATATGTCACCGATACGCTCACATTTCGCCCAGTGGCTGTGCCCGAAGAGGATGATATCGACATCGTCGAACAGCCCGCGGACCCTTTCCTCGATACCTAGCGGAGCCCCCCAGCCATGGGCAAGCCCCACCCTTTTGCCGGCGATGACAAAGACCTCCTTTTCAGGAAGAGCTTCCTTCACCGCCGACGAGTCCATATTGCCGCGCACCGCCTTCACCTCCCCCATCCGCCGCAACCCTTCTAGGACACCAATCCCCACAAAATCACCGCAGTGGACGATGAGATCCACACTGCCCAGCCCTCTGACAATCTCAGGGTGCAGTTCCTCCAGTCTTTGGACATGAGTGTCAGAAAGTACACCGATCCTCATAACTCACCGCCTAAGTGGTGCTATAAGAAACGCCCTTTTTGGTCACGCACTGCAGGAAAAGGCTCTTCTGCGCCGCACCGGGGCTAATTTTGTAGGCCTTGCACGAACTCATCGATAGCCCTGTTCACCTCGTCAGGTCTTTCCAGAAAAACAAAGTGGGTGGTGCCCTCGATGACCACCAGCCTGGCGCCCTCTATTTTCTCAGCTAGGTAGCGGGCATATTTCAGCGGCGTCATCACATCGTCGGTGCCGGAGATGACCAAGGTGGGCACCTTGATAAGGTGGACTTTGTCCATGACGTCGAAGCGGTCACAGCACTTGAACCCGTTCAGTCTTGCCGCCACGCCGATGCTGATTACATCGTTGATGATCATCTCCCTCACCTCGGCGGGGACACGGCTGTAGAACGGCTCCACCAGCCTTCTTGCCTCCTCCGGCGGGGCGCCCACAGCATTCTCCATAGATTGTAGGAAATCGGGCCTGACGCGCAGCCTGGCACCGGTGGCGATAAGGACAACTCCGCTGAGCTCGGAGGGATAGTCCAGGGCATACCTCTGGGCGATGGCACCGCCCATGGAATGCCCGATTATCACCGGCTTCTGGTAGCCCCTGCCACGGATATAATCATGGAGCCACTCGGTGTACTGTTCAATGCTGGTGAAAGGACCGTCGGGGGGATGGCTTGGCAAGGTGACGGCATCCGAACCCGCGAAGTACCTGGTCTGGTAATACCAGACCCTGCCGGTATTACCGGCACCGTGGACAAACACCAGTTTTTTCATGGTCAGGCTGCCCTCCCGTCTTTCAAGGCTGCTGCCAGTGCGCTATCGATATCCTCGGCAAACATAAAGCTGAGCTCTTGCTTAATCTGCGCCGGCACCTCTTCCAAGTCCTTCTCGTTCTCCTTTGGTAGCACCACCCTCCTGATGCCAGCGCGATGTGCTGCCAGCACCTTCTCCTTTATGCCGCCCACGGGTAACACCTTGCCCCTCAGGGTGATCTCACCGGTCATGGCGATCTCTCGGTTTACGGGCTTGCCGGTAAGGGCTGAGACCAGAGCCACTGCCATGGTGATCCCTGCCGAGGGACCATCCTTGGGGATGGCGCCCGCGGGTACATGGATATGGACATCCTTCTTTTCATAGAAGTCTTCGGGTATGCCCAAGGCGCTGGCTTTGGCACGGGCATAGGTAAGCGCCGCCTTTGCCGACTCCTGCATGACGTCGCCCAGCTTGCCAGTGAGGATCAGGTTACCCTTGCCTGGTACCAGCGCCGCCTCCACGAAGATAACGTCACCACCCACCGGCGTCCACGCTAGCCCGGTAGCCACCCCCACCTCGTCCTCTCTTTCAGCCACCTCGTGGAGGTACTTTCTCACCCCAAGGAACTCCTGCAGTTTGTCAGGCGTCACCGTCACCCGTCCATCAAAGCCCTCAGCCCTGCGTCGGGCGACCTTCCGACAGACCGCCCCTATTTCACGCTCCAGGTTGCGCACCCCGGCCTCTCGGGTATAGTTGCGGATGATCGCCAGGACGGCATCATCGCTTATCTCCAGGTGTTCGGGACTGAGTCCGTTCTCTCTGAGCTGTCTGGGGATGAGGTATTTCCTAGCAATTTGAAGTTTCTCCTGCTCAGTGTATCCGGGGAGTTCCAGAATTTCCATACGGTCGAGCAGCGCCGGTGGGATGGTATCGGTGATGTTCGCCGTGGTGATAAACATGACCTTAGAAAGGTCGAAAGGCACATCTAGGTAATGGTCTACGAAAGCATAGTTCTGCTCCGGGTCGAGCACCTCTAGGAGGGCAGCGGAAGGATCGCCCCGAAAATCGGCACCCACCTTGTCTATCTCATCGAGCATAAATACCGGGTTATTGGACTCAGCGCGGCGCAGCCCCTGTATGATCCTCCCCGGCAGGGCACCAACATATGTACGCCGGTGCCCGCGTATGTCTGCCTCATCGCGGATACCGCCCAGCGACATGCGCACAAACTTTCTGCCCAGAGCCCGGGCAATGGACTGTCCCACAGAGGTCTTGCCTGTGCCCGGCGGTCCCACGAAACATAGTATGGGCCCCTTCATATCCGGTTTCAGCTTCCGCACCGCCAGATAGTCCAGTATCCTCTCCTTCACCTTCTCCAGGTCGTAATGGTCTTCGTCCAGCACCTGAGCAGCTTTAGCGATATCCAAGTTGTCCTCGGTGCTCTTCGACCAAGGTAAGCTAATGAGCCAGTCGAGATAGGTGCGGGACACAGTATACTCGGCAGCGGCTGGCGGCATTTTCGCCAGCCGGTCAAGTTCGCGCTCTGCCTCTTTCTGCGCCTCCGGGGGCATATTCGCCTCGGCTATCTTAGTCTTCAGTTCATTTATCTCCATCGTCCGCTCATCAAGCTCGCCCAGCTCCTTCTGGATCGCCTTCAACTGCTCCCGGAGGAAATACTCCCGCTGCGCCTTGTCCATCTCTTGTTTCACTTGAGACTGGATCTTGCTGCCCAGCTCCAGCACCTCGAGCTCACGGCTGAGATAGGCAGTCAGCTTCTTTATCCGTTCGCTGACATCCAATGTCTCCAGTATTTCTTGCGCTTCCTCTGGCTTAAGGCTGATGTGGGCGGCGACGAAGTCAGCCAGCGTGCCCGGTTCAGGAATGTTCAGGGCGGCTATGCCGAGCTCAGCCGGCAGGTTTGGCGCCAGCTCCACAGCCCTCTGAAAAAGACCGAGCAGGTTTTTGGTCAATGCCTCCAGCTCCGTCGTCCTCTCCACCCTGTCCTCGAGCACCTCGATCTTCGCTTTCAAATATGGCTCCACCTGAGTTATCTCTTTTATTCTGGCGCGAGAGATCCCCTGAAAGAAAGCCCGAATGGAACCGTCGGGTAATTTGAACATGCGGGCAATGATGGCTACCGTGCCCACAGAATACAGGCTCTCGGGGAGCGGTACATCCGAGCCCGGGCGCTGGGCGAAAAAGCCGACGAACTTGTCCCTGCTGGCTGCCTCGTCTATAAGCCTGACCAGCTTCTCTTCAGCGGTGCCCAGCGGGATGATTATCGCTGGGTACACCACCGTCTGACCGCTGGGGAAAATGGGCATCTCCTCGGGTATATGGAACTTCTCCCTGGTCCCTTTCCCTTCCTCTTTTACCTCCATGTCTTCTTTCTCCTCACAGAAACGCTATTCGCCTTTTACCTCCACCCGCCGCCGCACCTCCACCTTCACCTTTGGCAGGACCACTTCAAGAAAACCGTTCTCGTAAAATGCCCTCGTCTTCTCCACCTCCACCGCTGCGGGGAGGGTGACCCTGCGCTCAAAGGGTCCCCAGAGTATCTCCATTTGAGTGTAGCTCCGGCTGATCCCCTGCTTTACATCCCGCCGCTCACCCCTGACGATAAGCTCCTTCCCATACACCTCTACCTCTATTTGTTCCTCCTTTACACCGGCAAGCTCGAAAAGTGCCACCACCTCATCAGCCGTCTCGAAGACGTCCACCGCCGGCGCCCATGTCCTCGGTGAAAACCTCACCGCTGGTGGCTTACGGCTGGAAAAATCGCCCAGCAGCCGCTCCATCTCCCGGTGCATGGTGACCACAATCTCAGTCCAGTCACTCCTGAGCTCGACCATCTTCTCCCTCCTCATAGTCCTGCGCATAATAGTAGCCTTTAATATTATAGACCAACCGCCTTATTACTTCGAACCGACGATAGCCTATCTTTATATTCAGGTTTTTTCTTTGGGGCGACCTGTTGCCATGGGAACAAGTTTTAAAGGCTTGTTCAAGAACCACCCTCACCTTAGTCCTCTCCCTCGAGGGAGAGGAAAGACAAAGGGCTAAAGAGCTAGGCTATCGGTACCTTAGTCCTCTCCCTCGAGGGAGAGGAAGTCTAGAGAGAAAGTCCTCTCTCCCCAAAGGGGAGAGAGCTAGAGGACATCGAAGACCAGCGGCGTAGGGCTATCCGCCCTCTCTTTCCGCCGGCGGAAGAGAGTTAAAGTGAAGGGAAAAGCCTGAATAAAAAGGACGCTACTAACCGACCGCATGCTGCGGGGCCCTTAGCCAAATATGCCGAGCAAGCCCTGGCGGATCATTTTGATGGCTATCGCCGCCAGGAACAGGCTGACCACCTTGGATACGGCATTGACACCGCCCTTCCCCAGGAAACCCACCACCCTATTAGCTTGGCCGAAAAGCACCCAGGCGATAGCCAGGTTGAGAATGAAAGAGGTTATGACTATGATTAGGGAATACTGGTCGATGAGGATGAGCAGCGTGGTGAGCACCGCTGGACCTACCACCAGTGGTGTCCCCAGGGGCACCACACCCAGCAACTCCACCCCCAGCGACGCCTGGGCTTCTATCATTCTGCCGGCGGTAATCTCTTTCACCGCCAGAATCAGCAGGATAAGACCGCCGGCTACCAGAAAATCAGCCACTTCGATGCCCAGAAAGAGAAATATACCCTTGCCTATGGCAACAAATCCCAGCCCCAGACCGAGGGCGGTGAACATCGCCAGCCGCACCATCCTCTGTCTCTCGCCCGGCTTCATATCCTGCATCAGTGGCAGCAAAATGGGCAAGGTGCCCACTGCATCCATAGCTACGAAGAGCGGCACGAAGGTGAGTCCGAATTCCTGAAGAAAGTGTACTATCCTTTCCATCGCCACAAGGGATGGGACTACTCCCCTTCCCTGTCCTCAGCTCGCTGGATACAAGCCACCGAAGCCACTCTGTCGTCTGCCTCGAGACGCTTCAAGTGCACTCCGAGCGTGGCTCTACCTAGGCAGGCGATCTCCTCCCCCACAGGTATACGGATGGCACTGCCTCTGTTGGAAATGATGATGATGTGCTGGGTGGGGGTCACCAGCCTTGCCCCTACAAGCTTGCCCGTCTTATCGTTAAGGCGGTGAGCCATAACGCCCTTGCCGCCCCTGCGGTGTAGGGGAAAGTTCCTCATCGGGGTACGTTTGCCAAAACCCTTTTCGGTAACCGTGAGCAGATCAGCACCTGTGTTCACTGGCACCATCGCCACCACCGAGTCGCCATCTTCAAGCTTAATACCCCGGACACCACCGCTCGTCCGCGATGCCGGCCTCAGTCCCTTCACAGCAAACCTGATCGCCTGTCCATTACGGGTCACCAATATCACCTCGTCCCTATCACTGACTATATCGGCTGCCACCAGTTCCTCGCCGCTCCGTAGCTTCATGGCAATGATCCCGCTGCTGCGTACAGAGGCGAAACTTGCCAGCTTGGTCTTTTTCACCACGCCCATCGAGGTAGCCATGACCACGAATGCCCCGTCAGGTGGCGACTTCGCCACCACAGCGGTGACCTGCTCCTTAGGGTCGATTGAGATCAGACCGGCGAGGGCTGTCCCTTTGGTAGCCCGGGAGCTGTCCTGCGGGATGTCGTAGACCTTGAGCTTATAGACCTTTCCCCGATCGGTGAACAAAAAGAGGTCATCATGGGTATCAGCGACCACACAGTGCTTCACCACATCGGTATCACGGGTCACCATGCCGGTCACGCCCACGCCACCGCGATGCTGCTTCTGAAAGGCAGCAACTGGGGTGCGCTTGATGTAGCCCTGTTCGCTCACCGTTATCATCACATCCTGATGTGGTATCAGGTCCTCCTCATGAAACTCCTCCACCTCCTCGCTGCTGATCGTGGTGCGCCGTCCATCGCCATACTCCTTCTTCAGCTCCATGACGTCCTGCTGGATGAGAAATAGTATCTTCTTTGGGTTAGCCAGAAGGTCTTCGAGATAGGCAATGTTCTTCACCACCTCAGCATACTCGTCCATGACCTTCTGCTGCTCCAGCCGTGCCAGACGGCGCAGTTGCATGTCAAGTATCGCCTGTGCCTGCACCTGGGAGAGTCCGAACTTCTCCATCAAGGCGGTGCGGGCTGCCTCCGCTGTCTCTGCCTTGCGGATGGTCTGAACAATTTCCTCGAGATGGTCAAGGGCTATCCTGAAGCCTTCGAGAATATGCGCCCTCTCCCGCGCTTTCTGCAACTCAAACTGGGAACGCCGAGTGATGACCTGGCGGCGGAAGTCTATGTAGCAGTTCAACGCCTCCTTCAGGCTGAGCACCTGTGGCTGTCCATCGACCAGCGCCAGCATATTGATGAAGAAAGCCGACTGCATAGCGGTATGCTTGTACAGGTTGTTTATCACCTTGCCCGCCTGGGCATCCTTCCGCAAGCTGACCACTATCCTCATGCCGTGCCTGTCCGACTCGTCCCTGACCTCGGCGATGCCCTCGATGCGCCTCTCCCGCGCCAGCTCGGCAATTTTCTCCACCAGTGCCGCCTTGTTCGTCTGGTAAGGGAGCTCGGTTATCACCAGGTTATGGCGCCCGCTCTTGGTGGACTCCTCGACGATTTTGGCTCTGACCACCACCTTGCCCTGTCCGGTGGCATAGGCGTTTCTGATCCCCTCACCGCCAAGCACGATGCCCCCGGTGGGGAAGTCGGGACCTTTAACGATTGCCATCAGCTCGTCTATGTCGGCGTCGGGGTTTCCGATGAGATAGTTGATGGCGTCGCATATCTCAGCCAAGTTATGGGGAGGGATATTGGTCGCCATGCCCACAGCGATCCCTGACGAGCCATTGACCAGCAGATTGGGCAACCTGGCGGGCAGCACCGTCGGCTCCTTCAGGCTGTCATCGAAGTTGGGCATGAAATCAACGGTGTCCCTGTCGATGTCCACCAGCATCTCTTCGGCTATCTTCGCCAGCCGCGCCTCGGTGTAGCGCATGGCTGCGGGCGGGTCATCGTCCATGCTGCCAAAGTTCCCTTGCCCGTCGATCAGAGGGTAGCGCATGGTAAAGTCCTGCGCCATCCGCACCATCGCCTCGTAGACTGGCGCATCCCCATGGGGATGGTACTTACCCAGGACCTCACCGACTATGCGGGCACTCTTCTTGTAAGGGGTGTTGTACCTCAAGCCGAGCTCGTCCATGGCGTAGAGGATGCGCCGCTGCACCGGCTTGAGACCATCGCGGACATCGGGGAGGGCACGCGACACAATCACGCTCATGGCGTAGTCGAGGTAGGAGTCCTTCATCTCCTCCTCGATGAGCACCGGTCTTATCATACCAGCTTCCATGCTCACAGTTTACACTCCTTAAACGCAGGATGGCTTACTGCTCTTCAAAAAGGTGACCTTCGACGAGAGGCTCCTCATCGGGGGGCACGCCTTCAAATATAGAAAAGCCCTCGGGCAAAAGCTCGCCTTCCTCTAGCTCCATCAGTTCAACTTCCTCGATTTCTTCTTCCTCCTCAGCCTCACCCCGGAGCAGACTTTCCTTGACGTGAGGCTGGAACCCCTCCACAGTCTTCACAGGGAAAGATAGTTTTCCCGCTTGACTCGGGTGCTGGTACGTCTCCCTGATAATAATCTTTACACCGTGGGCGTCGACGCTGACGATGGCACCAGCGTAACGGTTCCCGCCCAGCATCAGCCTGGCAAGGCGGAGCCCGTGCGGCGGCTCCACCAGACCAAGGTACTCCCCATGCTCATTCTCCGCGATAAGCCGCTGTCCCTCCACCTTCAAAATTACCTGGTCTCCGGGCGCCATCCTCGCCAAAACCTCCCGTGCCCCCAGCTCCCGTAGCCCCACAACACCCGTCCTCCCCATCTCGCTGATAAAGACTCCCGGAGAGACCTCATGGCGCTCCTCTTTTACCTCCACCTTCCTTTCAGGTAGTAGGGATAAACGTTGCAGGTTCTTCTGGGCGATGGAATTGTTGGGGTCAAGCTCGAGCACCTTGGCATAAGCCTGCTTGGCTTTAGCAAACTCGCCAAGTTCCATATAAGCCCTGCCCAGGCGGTTATAGGCATCGACATCGGTGGGGAAAAGCTCAATTATGCTCTGGTTTACCGCCACCGCCTCCTGCCAGCGGTTCTGCATCGCCAGAGATATCGCCTCCTGGCTTGCCCGGCGCCTTATTTTAGCTTTGTCCTCTTCGCGGTCTGGCATATTCCTCCATTGCTTCCGTAATCGTTATATTTTACTGCAGCTAATGTGACAAAAAAAGCACGCCGTGTCAAGAGGCTTCGGCAAAGAAATTGCTTTTTTGACACCGCTGTCTAAACGTGCTACCATTGTAATCACCGCGACAGCGTAAAGGAGTGTCCAGTGAGAGACCAGGTAGAAAACGTGCTCAAAAAGATAAGACCAAGTCTGCAAGCTGAAGGCGGCGATGTCGAGCTGGTGGACGTACAAGAAGGCGTGGTAAGCCTTAGGCTTAAAGGTGCCTGCGCTGGCTGCCCGATGTCAACCATAACTCTGAAGAATGGCATCGAGCGGATCCTGAAACAGGAAGTATCCGGCGTAAAGGAAGTTGTTTCCGTCTAGGAGTCTTTAAAGCTCCGCCTTTTCCAGCTCAAACGCTTTGTGCAGAGCCCTCACCGCGTCCTTCACTCTGTCCTCAGAGATAATGCAGGTTATCCTTATCTCTGAGGTAGTGATGAGCTGTATATTGATACCTTGCTCAGAGAGGGCACGAAACATGGTGGCAGCGTAGCCCGGTGCTCCCTGCATCCCCGTGCCCACGATGCTCACCTTAGCCAGTGTGGAGTCGCTGGCGCATTCTTTTGCCCCGATTGTTTTGGCAACCTCCCGCACAATGGGCATCGCCTTGTCCACATCGCTGCGGGCGACGGTAAAGGTCAGGTCGGTGATGTTGTTGATGCTGGCGTTCTGGACAATGGTGTCCACACTGATATTGGCTTTAGCTAGAGGTTGGAAAACCGCTGCAGCTATCCCCGGGCGGTCAGGAACGCCGACTAGGGTTATTTTAGCCACGTTGACATCGTGAGCAATACCCCGGACTCTGTTTCTTACTTCCATCGCAGTCCCTCCACGAATCATTGTACCGGGCGCATCGGTAAAGCTGGAAGCGACCAGTATCGGCACGTTATACAGTTGCCCCAGCTCTACTGCGCGGGAATGCATCACCTTGGCACCCAAAGTCGCCAGCTCCAGCATTTCTTCGTAACCGATTTCCTTCAGCTTGCGCGCCTCTGGAACGATGCGGGGGTCAGCGGTGTAGACGCCCTCAACATCGGTGTAGATCTCGCACCTCTGCGCCCTAAGGGCTGCTGCCAGTGCTACCGCAGTGGT
Organism: uncultured Dehalococcoidia bacterium; assembly: GCA_937975645.1. GTDB lineage: Bacteria > Chloroflexota > Dehalococcoidia > GIF9 > UBA5629 > CALJTV01. The sequence goes on from CALJTV010000021.1 coordinate 25,741, forward strand.
GTCAGAACCACCGCGACCTAGCGTGGTCACATCCATATCCCGGGTGACGCCCTGGAAACCGGCGACAACAACCACGTTTCCCCTCTCCAGCTCCCTCACCACGCGCTTGGGCTCCAGGCGCAGGATGCGGGCTTTGCTGTGGCTGGTATCGGTCTCGATCCCAGCCTGGGCACCAGTGAGGCTCACCGCCTTGTAGCCCATGTAGTTCAAAGCCATAGCCATGAGGGTACAGGAGACTATCTCACCTGTGGACAGCAACAGGTCGAGCTCCCTCTCTGGCGGGCGCGGGTTTATCTGCCTGGCTAGTTGAATCAACTCATCGGTGGTATCACCCATCGCAGAAACCACCACCACCACCTCGTCACCTTTATCTCTGGTGGCAGCTATGCGCCGCGCCACGTTTTTGATCTTTTCGGCATCGGCTACCGAGCTACCACCGTATTTCTGTACTATAAGCGCCATCGGTCACCTCTGGAGCAGTTTCGCCATAATATTATAGCCCTCGCCTAGAAAAATACCAGTCTTTCTGGCTTCAGCCTCAGTAAAGCGCACAGCACCATTTGAAGTAAACCCCGTGCCCCAGAGCAGAAAAGGCACCGGTTCTTCGCTATGCGTCCTGATCTTTATCGGGGTGGGGTGGTCGGGGAGCACCAGCACCCTCAGCGCCCCACCGTCCCAGCGGCAGACTTGTGCCACCATCTCGCTGTCCACCATTTCAATGGCTTTTACCTTGTCCTCTACCGCCCCGGTATGGGCTGCTTCATCAGGTGCTTCCACATGGATAGCCACCAGGTCATAAGTCGCCAGCGCCCTTAAGGCGCCTCTCGCCTGACCAGCATAGTCGTTGTCCAAACCATCGGTGACACCTGGGATATCCAGAACCGCCATGCCTGCCATCTTTGCCAGCCCTCTGAGCAGGTCTACACCAGAAGTGAGCGCTGCCTCCAGTCCGTACACCTGCTTGAAAGGGGGCATCTCCGGTACCTGCCCCGCTCCCCAGAACAGCCAGATCATGTTTGCCGGTAGCTCTCCCTTTGCCTGACGTTGCCGGTTGACCTCATGGTTTTCAAGCACAGCCCGGGAACGCATCATCAGGTCATTCAAAAACTCGCCACCCGGTCCGCTCGGCAGATAGTCGTCTACGGGCTGGTCGGGGATATCATGCGGTGGCGTGCAGTCAGCTAGAAGGGTCTCCGGGTGCCCCTTTATCTTACATATGTGACGGTAACGCACGCCGGGATAGAACCTGACCTCCTCGCCACCCAGCTTGTCGTTAAGGGCAGAAACAAGCAGCCTGGCTTCCTCGGTGCTGATATGTCCCGAGCTATAGCTCCGCATTCTGCCTTCCTGGACTGTGACCAGGTTGCAACGGAAGACGACCTCGTCCTGGGAGATGGGGATCCCCAGGCTCCTGGCTTCGATGGCACTCCTCCCCCGATAGTAGATGCGAGGGTCGTAGCCCAGCACTGACATACAGGCGCAGGCGCTACTGGGCTCCATTCCCTCCGGCACAGTCCTTACCAGCCCCAGCACCCCCTCCTTTGCCATAGCATCAAGGTTTGGGGTGTGGGCAAGCTCCAAACAAGTCCTGCCGTTGTGCTCCTCAAGTCCCCAACCGGCAGCGCCATCGATTATCAGTACCACATACTTCATGACCCACAGGTCCCCATCCTTGTCCTAAAAATAAAAGCCGCTTATAATAAGTGGCGCGGGGCGTAGCGCAGTCTGGTAGCGCGCAGCGTTCGGGACGCTGAGGTCGGAGGTTCAAGTCCTCTCGCCCCGACCATCACCCCACCTTCGCCTTGGCTTCCTCCCAGAGAGCATTCTGCTCCTCGAGGGAAAGGCTGCTGATTTCGATACCGCGCTCCCGGCAGACCTGTTCCATGTACTTGAAGCGCTGACAGAAGCGCCTGTTGGCAGAACGGAGCGCCGTCTCCAAGTCTATGTTCAGACGGCGGGCTATGTTAGCCAGCGTGAATAACAAATCACCGAACTCCTCCACCCTTTCCTGCTGGCTGGAAGCCCGCTTTATTTCGGCAACCTCCTCTGCCAGCTTGTCAAGGATCTCGTCCACTTTTTCCCAGTCGAAACCCACCGCCGCCGCCCGCCGTTGCACCGACTGACTGTAAGCTAGGGCGGGCATCATCTCGGGCACCCCTGAGAGCAAAGACTCCTCTGTCCCCTTCTCCTCCTGTTTCAATACCTCCCAGTTCAGCTCCACCTGTTTAGCTTCTTTCACCTCCTCGCTTCCGAAAACATGAGGGTGGCGGTGCACTAGTTTGCCGGCTATACTCGCCACCACATCATCGATATCAAACTGCCCCGCCTCCGAGGCTATCTGGGCATGGAGCATGATCTGCAAAAGCAAATCACCCAGCTCCTCGCACAGCCCTTGCGGCTCGCCTTCCTCAATAGCTTGAAGGACCTCGTAGCACTCTTCAATAAGGAATGGCTGTAAGGAGGCATGCGTCTGCTTTTTGTCCCAGGGGCAACCATCAGGGCTGCGCAGCCGGGCAACTATGTCCTTTAGCGAAGCGAAATCATACCCAGCGGCTCTTCTTTCCGACAATTAAACACCCGATGCAACTGGAATACCATAGGCATTATAGTCTTAAGAAACGCCGCTGGCAACGGCTTGGCAGCCAGGACCGGTTATTTGGCAGTGGCAGAGGCGCGGGCTATCTATTGCGCCCCATGCCCAGAGCAAGGAGGACAAAATAGAAGAGCTGCCCCATCGCCTGCAGGGTGGCTGCCACATAGGTGAGGGCAGCGGCTGAAAGGACGGCACTGGCACCCTGTTGCTCCTGAGGTGTCACCAGCCCACTGCTGAACAGCATCTGCCTCGCCCGGTTGCTGGCGTTGAACTCCACCGGTAAGGTGACCAAACTGAATATCACCGCCAGGGAGAACAACAGCACACCGGTCCACATCACGGTCATGCCAAACTTGGCGCCGAACCCCGCAAGGATGAGACCCAACAGGACGAATACAAAACCGAGGTTGCTACCCACGTTCGCTGCCGGCACCAGCGTGCTCCGCAATCTGAGGAAAGCGTAGCCCGTCTTGTCCTGCACGGCGTGCCCCACCTCGTGCGCCACGATGCCCAGAGCAGCTACCGAGGGGGTGTTGGCGACCGCCGGAGAGAGACGCAGCACCTTCTTCGCCGGGTCATAGTGGTCACCAAGCTTTGTCCTGGTCCCTTCCACCCTTATATTGGTAAGCCCACTGTTCCGAAGAAGGACCTGGGCAGCCTCAGCGCCGGTGAGGCGCTGCGAATTAATCACCTTGGAATATTTGTTGAAAGCCGCCTGCACCTTGAACTGCGCGTACAGCATGAATATGAACGGCGGCAGCATTATGATAAACCACAACGGGTCAAAAAGAAACATGTCCTTTAGTCCTCCTTAATATAAATTTTAGGGCACCAGTCCCGGGAAGTCAAAGCAGTCTGCTGCCGACGAAATCGCGATGGCCGCGGACAAACTCCTCTGCCGACATCTGCCGCTTCCCTTCCGGCTGAACAGCGATAAGGCCCAGAATTCCCTTGCCTGTGCCCACACCGACCGCTGCTGCCAGGCCCTTGGGCAAAGCTACTACCTCACCCACCTCGGCAGAAAGACCGATATCCAACGGTACCGCCTTTAGCACCTTTAGCCGTTTCCCCCGCCACCAGATATAGCTTCCGGGCCAGGGGTGAAAAGCCCGTACCCTGCGCCACAGCTCCACGGCTGAAAGGCGCCAGTCAATCTCGCCCGCCTCTTTGTCGAGCACGCTACTATAACTGGCCTGACTTTCGTCCTGGGCTTTAGGTGCTATCCTGCCCTCGACCCACAAAGGGACCGTCTCAACCAACAACTGCGCACCTACTCCGGCAAGTCTCGCCGTCAGCGATTCCGTGGTGTCATCATCCATTATGGGGGCCTCCCGCTGGCTAAGTATGGGGCCGCTATCAACGCCCTCGTCCAGTAAAATTATGGTCACCCCGGTGGCGGCATCGCCGCTAAGGATAGCCGCTGCCACCGGCGAAGGTCCCCTGTGCCGTGGCAGCAGGGAAGGGTGCACATTGAGGCAGCCAAACCTGGGTATTGCCAGGACCTCGCGCGGCAGTATCTTTCCAAAAGCGGCCACCACAATCAGTTCGGGCTTGAGACCTTGCAGGCGCTCCACAGCCCCAGCATCTTTCAGACTATCGGGCTGGACGACCTCAAGTCCCAGCGACAGTGCCAGCTGCTTTACTGGAGAGGAAATCGGTCGCTGTCCTCTACCTCCTCTTTTGTCCGGTTGGGTATATACCGCTACTACCTCGTATCCCCTCTCCACCAGTGCCTCCAAACTCGGAACAGCAAACTGGGGCGTTCCCATGAAGACAGTTCGTATCCGCACCAGAAAATTTTAACATTTCCACCCTTTATGTAAAAAACCCCCTTGACACCCCAAGAAGACGCTGTGGTAACTTTTTATGGGACTTTTTGAGGGGATAGGCAGCTAATTCCTCTTTTTATCCAAGCGTCTAAATTTGATGTAAACAACAGGTTGCCTGCCTTTTAGCAAACATTATACAGACTACTGATATGCCGCAAAAAATCTGGCAGAGGGCACTGGAACAACTACAACTTCAGATAAGTAAGCCAAATTTCGATACCTGGCTCAAGGACACTAAGGGCATAAGCTTTGAACAAGACAGCTTCGTTGTGGGTGTGCCCAATGCGTTCGTTGCCGAATGGTTACGGGAGCGGCTCAGCTCTCTGATCAAGCGGACACTGAGCAACATCATAGGAAGGGCTGTCAATGTGCAGTTCACAGTGCTCTCCACCGACCCAGCGCCTTCCGTGTCACAAACTTACGCTGACGGGGGCACGAGCACCAAGTTGCTGCCCGGCACCAAGTCCGGGCACCTCAAGACTTTCTATACCTTTGAGAGCTTTGTCCCTGGGGAGTGCAACCGTATAGCCTACGCCGCTGCGCTGGAGGTCTTAGAATCACCGGGTGGTAAATATAACCCGCTGTTCATCTACGGTGAAACAGGCACCGGCAAGACACACCTGCTGCATGCCATCGCAAATACTGCCCGCTCAAAGGGCTACCGAGTGATATGCACCACCGCCGAACAGTTCACCAACCAGTATGTGCTTGCCCTGAAAAAAAACAGCATTGACGAGTTCCATGACCACTTTAGGAATACCGACTTCCTACTTATAGACGACGTGCAGTTCCTCAGTGGCAAAACGCAGACGCAGGAGTGTCTGGTGCATATCTTCAACGACCTGTACAGTAATTCAGGTCAGATGGTGATGACATCGGACTGCCTGCCAAAGACCATCCCGGCGGTCAATCGCAAGCTTAGTTCCCGTCTTGTTGGCGGGCTGGTAGTCCACCTGTCACCGCCAGATTTTGAGACCAGCGTCGCCATCCTTGAGGCAAAAGCGGTCACCTCCAACGCCGTGATACCTGACGAGGTGCTCCGCTTTGTGGCAACACAATTCAAAACCAGCGTGCGCGAGCTAGAGGGCGCCCTCAACCGCGTGGTCACTCACGCCAAGCTATCTGGCGCCAGTAAGATAGACATGGGCTTAGCACTCCAGGCTCTGGCTGATATAGGCGAGGGGAGGAGCCCCATCCCAGCAGCGCTTACACCCAAGCTGGTAATAGACACCGTAGCCGGCTATTATGGCATAAGCCCCGATGTCATACTGGGGAAGCAAAGAGACAAACAGGCCGCACTGGCACGGCAGGTGGTCATCTATCTACTGCGCCAAGAGAAGCACTATAGCCTCAGCGAAATAGGCAGCCTGCTCAACAGGGACCACTCCACCATACTGCACAACTTCAGACGAATATCACAGAGCCTCAAGACCGATACAGACCTTTCACAGTCCATTGAACAGTTAAGAAGGCAGCTCCGGCGCCAGTAGGCGTTGTACCCACTTTTTCCGCAGGACATCACCAGAAAACCCACAGCTAGGCTAAGGTCTGGACTTTTTGTGGAAAATTTTGCCCTTTTTGTGGACAACCACTAGGTCTGCTCTAGCCATTGCAATATCGCTCCACAAGTCGGATAATTGAGCCACAAGATACTACCACAAGCCTTATGGGAGTTAACTAGATAGTTATTAATTAAACCCTATCTATATAATTAAACTAGCGTAATAAGGCTACTTTCCGCTCAAAACATGGACAGGGTTGAGATCATAGTCAAAGGAGGTAAAGGTGGTGACGGAAGGGTAAGCTTCCGCAGGGAGAAGTATGTGCCTTTAGGTGGTCCTGATGGAGGGGATGGTGGTGCTGGCGGGAGCGTATACCTAATGGCAGATGAAAATGTGAGCGACCTCACATTTTTCCGCTATAAAAAGGCTTTTCAGGCTGGAAGCGGGGGTGATGGTGGCAGGCAGAAAAAGCACGGCGCCCGAGGCGCGGACATGGTCATTCCGGTGCCAGTAGGGACCCGCATTTATCAGAAGAACGCTGACGGCAGTGAGGTACTGATAGCTGACCTCGATCGCCACGGTGAGAGGGTACTGGTGGCTCGGGGTGGTAGCGGAGGACTCGGCAATGTACATTTCACCACACCGCGGAACCAGGCACCTGAAATAGCCACCAGTGGGGAGGCTGGCGAGGAGCGACGTCTGGTGCTTGACCGCCGGTTGATGATCGATATGGCTATTCTGGGGCTGCCCAACAGTGGTAAATCAAGCCTGCTGGCAGCACTGTCCAATGCCAAGCCAAAAGTGGCTGAATACCCTTTCACCACACGACAGCCGGTGTTGGGGACAATAGATACCGGCGCTGAGACCTTTACTTTGGCGGAACTACCTGCTCTGGTTGAGGGGAGCCATCAGGGCAGGGGCTTAGGGAACAGTTTCCTGCGCCATGCCGAAAGGGCTAAAGTGTTGCTGTTGCTGCTCGACGGGACTTCAGCGGACATAATGCACGATCTGGACGTATTGCAGCAGGAAATCGCCCTATACCAGCCCTCCCTGCTGCAGAAGCCGCACATCGTTGTAGTCAGCAAGATAGACCTGCCAGAGGTACGTGAGAGAATGGCAGGGCTGAGGACTGCGTTACAATCTGGGAATGCGGCTGTCTGCTTTGTCTCTGCTCTCAGTGGCGAAGGGGTAGCTGGGCTGTTGGCAGAGATGACAGCCCTGCTTCGTCAGGCGATGGCTGAGGTGGCAGCCCCAGCTGAGGCGCCGATAGTTGTTTTCAGACCAAAACCAAGGTTGAGGCGGCGCAGGTGAATATCGGCATACTCGGAGGCACGTTTGACCCGATACACTTGGGGCATTTGGTTATAGCTGAACAGGCGCAACTGAGGCTGGGATTGGGCAGGGTCATCTTTATCCCTGCAGGGGAGCCTTGGCTGAAATCAGACAGGCATATTACACCAGCCCGACACCGTGTGGAGATGGTGAGGCTGGCTATTGCAGGTAGGTCCCACTTCGAGCTGTCCACAATTGAGGTAGAGCGCCCGGGACCATCGTACAGCGTTGATACCGTAGCTGCGCTGCACGGGCAGCTCGGGGCTGGCTACAGCTTTTTTTTCCTCCTTGGCTGGGACAGCCTTGCCGAGCTACCGCGGTGGAAGGAGCCAGAGAGGCTAGTCCGCATGTGCCGTCTGGTGGCGATAACTAGGGCGGGGTTTAGCAGACCCGATCTGCAGGCGATGGAGGCGCTGGTGCCGGGTGTAACCGGGAATGTGCTGTGGCTGGACATACCACCGGTGGACATCAGTTCCTCGGAAATCAGGTCGAGGGTTGCCCGGGGGCTCCCTATCCGTGACCTTGTGCCCCCAGAGGTGGCAGACTACATTGAAGAGCACCAGCTATACCGGGATGCGGCGCCTCAGGACTAGATGTCCAGGTTTCTGACGCTTCTGGCGTGTGCCTGGATGAAAGACTTGCGGGGGGGCACCTCGTTGCCCATAAGCATGTGGAAGGTCCTGTCAGCTTCCATGGCGTCCTCGATCTCAACTTTAAGCAGTGTCCGTGAAGCCGGGTTCATGGTGGTCTCCCACAGTTGCTCCGGGCTCATTTCGCCCAAGCCCTTATAGCGCTGGACCTCCACCTTGCTACCCTGCAGCTCTTTAAGTTTGGCTTCCTTCTCTTTTTCTGAGTATACCCAGATGTGCTGCTTACCGTGCTGGATCCGATAAAGCGGCGGCTGGGCAATGAACAGGTGTCCACGGGTGATGAGTTCCGGCATATTGCGGTAAAAGAAGGTGAGCAGCAATGTCCGGATGTGCGAACCGTCCACATCGGCATCGGTCATGATGATGACGCGGTGGTAGCGCAGGCGCGAGAAGTCAAGCTGGTCTCCGATGCCGGCACCCAGGGCGGTGACTATTGCCCTTATCTCCTCATGTTCCAGTACTTTATCCTTGGGTGCCTTTTCCACATTCAAAATCTTGCCCCTTAAGGGCAAGATAGCCTGGAAGCGGCGGTCCCTACCCTGCTTTGCCGAGCCGCCGGCGGAATCACCCTCGACGAGGAACAGTTCGCAAAGTCTGGGGTCGGTCTCAGTGCATCCAGCTAGCTTCCCGGGTAATGTGGCTGCCTCGAAGCCGCTCTTCTTAAATATCAGGTCGCGCGCCTTCCGGGCTGCCTCCCTGGCTTTGGCAGAGATGAGGCATTTTTCAATTATGGCTTTGGCTTCGTCAGGGTGCTGTTCTAAGTACTGGGTGAGCCCGTCGGCTACTATGGCTTCGACTACGCTTTTCACCTCGGGATTTCCCAGCTTCGCCTTGGTCTGCCCTTCGAACTGCGGCTCAGCCAGCCTCACACTGATAACGGCGGTGAGACCGTCGCGGACATCCTCGCCGATGAGGTTGGGCTCCGAGTCCTTGAGCAGCTTATTTTTACGCGCATAATCGTTTAGCCCACGGGTGAGCGCCGAGCGGAAACCGGTGAGGTGACTGCCGCCATCTATGGTGTTTACGCAGTTAGCGAAGCTGAGCGTGGACTCGGCGAAGCCGTCGTTGTACTGTAGTGCCACCTCCACCTGGGTGCTGTTGCTTGCCCCTACGATGTACACAGGCTCACGGTTGAGCACCTGCCTGTCTTTATTGAAGCGGCGCACTAGGCTGGCGATGCCACCTTGGAATAGAAAGGTCAACTCCCGGTCGGTGCGCTCGTCCTTGAGGCTTATTTCCAGGTTCTTGTTCAGGAAAGCCAGCTCTCTCAGCCGCTGGCGGACGGTATCGAAGTCGTAGTCTATCTCGCCGAATATCTGACTGTCAGCCAGGAATGTGATGGTGGTACCGCTCTCTTCGGTGTCACCGATGACCTTCAGCTCCGTGACCGGCTTGCCATACTGGTATTCCTGACGGTAGACCTTGCCCTGGCGTTTGACCTCCACTATGAGCCATTCTGACAGGGCGTTCACCACGGAGGCGCCTACGCCGTGTAGTCCGCTGGAAACGGAGTAGGTGCGTCCGCCGAACTTCGCCCCGGCGTGTAGCCGGGTCATCACCGTCTCCAGGGCGGACACGTTGGTCACCGGATGGATGTCCACTGGTATGCCCCGACCATTATCGGTGACCGTGACCGAGTTGTCCTTACGGATAATCACTGCGCAGCGGGTACAGTAGCCCGCCATCGCCTCGTCTATACTGTTGTAGACTATTTCATAAAGCAGGTGGTGGAGACCTTGCTGGTCGGTGCTGCCAATGTACATGCCAGGACGGCGCCGCACCGCCTCAAGCCCGTCCAACACCCGTATGTCTTCCGCAGTATAATCGGCAAAAGCTGTGGTCGCCTCTTTGTTATTCTCCTGCGCCATCACCGTTGCTCAAAAAGGTGTGGACCACCCAGCCCCTCACAGGCTGTAATACATGGGGATTGGTGGACTGTAAGCCCAACATTTAGTGTTTGAATACCGTGGTAGTACAACAGCTTCCATCAAAACACATTTATTTTACCACATTTTGGCAAAGACTGGAAGTCCCTGTAACTGTGGGTGGATGGTGGGGATGATGGGAAGCGGGCTATCACAGGCTGTCGTGCTGGCGGGCTCTGTTTAGCAGTGCTATGATGTCCGCGGTGGTAGTGCCGGCTGAGATACAGCCGCTGGCATCGAAGTGGCGGCACACGGTGCAGGTGACGCTGTATCTGTCCACCTCGCTAATGTTGAGGAACTGGTCGCAGTTTTCCGCTGCCCGGTCATACCAGTCGTCGAGGAGTTCGGCAAGCTCAGGAAAGTGGAGACGCAACCTTCGGCTCCAGGGAAAGCCGGCGTCTGGTGTGGTGGGCGCACAGGGAGCGTAATGCAAGTGCCGCCCGGCGAGGGATGGCACTGCTGCTATACCTTGGTAATACAGAACTGACATACCCCGTCCTGTGGCAGCGTTTTGGTCAGCTCCACCTGCACGCGGTCGCCGGTCTTGGCGGCGGCAGCCTGGAAGGTGGCAATGCAGAAGGCTTTGCAGGGCAGTCCGCTGGTGCCGGCATCTTCAAGTGCTTTTCTTATTGAACACGATGTCACCTGAAGCACCAGCTCCTTGGTAGTCGACTTGGTGATGTTCCAGCGGTCGGCGGGCCTGAGACCCAGTATAGAAAGCTCGATGTACCTCTGCGGGCGGTGGGGAAAGGATATCCCAGTCTGCCTGTAGACCCGCTCGATCATCTCGCCGGTACGGTCGAGGTACTTGCCATCGGCGAGCTTGATGGTGAGCTCCATAAGCTCCTTTCCCAGTTTCTCCATAGCCTGATAGACTTGCTCCTCGCTCTTACCCAGGACTTCTCGGGCTATGCCGCCGGGGCTGAACTTTGCTGAGATTTCGTCCACCAGCCCTTTGTCGGCATCAAAGAGCAGCTCTTTACCAGGCGCCTCCAGCGTCATAAGTCTTTCTTTGGCAGGTCTAGCGTACTTCCATCCTGTGGTCATTTCCCGGCACCTCCGTCATAAACTACCTGAATAGCACCGCTGGGGCATACCCTAACGCAGTCCCTGCACACCGTACACCGTTCCAGGCGCACTCCAGCGACCCGAAACTGCTCCGGCGGTATTTCCTGGAACTTCTTCGGTCCCACCTTAGTGCCCAGCCCCAGGGCGTGCATAGGGCAGGCAAGGAGGCACTTGCGGCAGGAAAGCGGGTCATTGCATTTGTTATCGTCGACGGTAATTTTTGGTAGCATACTGGCACCCCTCCTTTTTGCTTACCAGACATCAGCCAGGGCTGGCAGGCTGGCGCGCTCCACCAGGGTTATGGCGTCCTGGGGGCATTCGGTGACGCACAGCCCGCAGCCGAAGCACTGGAACTGGTCGATGTAGGCTTTCTGCTGGGAAGGCGAGAAACTCAGGGCTTTGAACTGGCAGCGGTGGACACATGAAGCACAGCCATTGCATAGGTCACGGTCTACCTGAGCCACGTGGTGACCCTTCCACAGCGTCCTGACGCCGAAGTCCAGCGTCGTCCTGATGGCAGCGCAGTCAGGGTAGTCACAGTTGCAGATGCCGCCGATGTACGGTGTGCCGAAAGTGAACAGGGTCTGCACCAGCCCCCTTTTGTTCAGTCTGGTAACGATGTCCTTGGTTTCCTCGGGCGTGAGGAACTGGACACCGCCACGGTAGGTATTGGGCCACCGTTCCCACTTGTACATCCCTGGGCCCATGCCGATGCAAGTGAAGTTCTCCTCGTCGGGCAAGCCCAGCATAGAGCGCCGGCAGACGCAGGTCATAATGGCAATAGGATAGAGCAGGTCGATGACCTTCAAGGTGTCCTCCAGGGTGACCACCTGCCCGAAATGGGCCGCCCAAGAGAGCTTCTCGATATCCTGCTTCATTTTGTCCACGGTGGCATAGTCCTTTCTGTCCCATGCCTGGAGGAACTCGTCTGTCAGCAGCGCCATGCCGCCGGCTGCCATGGGGCTGCCTTCGGCGCCGGTAGCCTCAGCCTCCTCCTTCCTGACCTTATAAAGCTTTCGGGCATAGTTTGCCGGGTTAAAGTACCACCTTTGGTAGCCATCGGCATATTTTTCGCACCAGACGCACATTGTTCACCCCTCCTTCCTTGGCTGCAGTACGCTGAAAGTCTATCCCAAAACAGGGGCAGCAGTCAAAAGGACGTACTCGTCCAGTACATTGGCGAAATTTTTAGCTTTCACATCAGTTAGGGCGGGTAGACGACTGTTAGCTTTTCCTCTGCCATTGAGGGGGAGGTTAAAAGTGAGGGCACTGCTCACTCTGGTCCTTTCCCTCAGATACAGACATGTCAGGCGGGGGATGTGGACTTCACCCTGGAGAGGAAGTCCAGCACCGCGGCATTGAACCTCTCCGGTGCTTCGATGGCGGCAGCATGACCGGTGGGCAGGATGACCAACTCCGAGCCGGCTATGGCTTGCTGGGCTTGTCTTCCCTGCTCTACCCCCATATAGAAATCGTGCTCGCCCACTATCAGCAGGGTGGGACATTTTACTTTCGATATGTCAGGTGGGGGTGGGGGTGCAGCCAGAGAGCCCATAAGTCGCGCTATTCCCTCGGGCTTGTTCTGCATCTTGACCTTCTTGTACCGCTCGAATTCCGCAGGGTTCCGCGATTTGAAGTCAGGGGAGAAGGCCGCTACAGTCATCATCTCGGCGAAGGTCTTCATATCCTTCTTCTGCAACAGGTCGATTATT
>CALJTV010000022.1 GCA_937975645.1 uncultured Dehalococcoidia bacterium
TTAAACCAACTCTGCCAAAGCTCGGGCAAAAAGGGAGCGGATTAGAATTACAGGTTTCCCTGCGATCAGCCGAATCTGGTTTTTAGTGGATAGAGAATAGCCAAAACAGTGTAAAAGAATTGCCGCAGCACCCTGATCCAAGAGCGACTTAGCAACCTCTGCCGCTCGATACCCTTCGGTATACGGGGATGCAGCACCACCGATAGCCAAGATCCCCATGTCTCTGATCTCCTCGACCGCCGGTTCGACCTGGTCGGGGGAAGGCACGAGGACACCTAGGGGGCCAGGCAGAAAAAGCGCTTGTAGGAAGCCTTTCAGCAATCGGTGCGGCACAAGAAGGGGAACCCGAGAGGAAATCTCTGGAAACGATCCCGAACAAAGCAGCCCAATCATTTCCACTTCGTGTTCAAGAGAGTGAATCACCACCTCTAGTCGTTCATGGACGAAATCCTTATCTACCTTTACCTCTTGACCACTTGCTAGTCGGGTGACCAAAGTATTTGCTTCGTTCTTCGGGATATAAGCAGCAATTTCTTCGGGGGTAAGGCCATCTAAAGCACCCGCTTGAACGATCTTTACATGCCATGGAAGAAGACCCCTGATCTCAGGAACTATGTCATCACGTGGGGATTGCCCGATAGTAACAAGGCCAATTCGGGTCATGAGGCTCCCCTTCCAAGCGTCTGCAAATGGCGCATCGACCCATATAAAGCGATCAAGCGGGCAAACTCCTCTTCGATATAAAACTTGCACCTTCCGGCGGTAAAGGCCTTGGCAACCTCAACGCAGAATCTGGCCGCCATCTCTAAATCGATGACTTGGTTAGCGCCGGTGGCACAGCCTGCTACCGGGATGGCCGCCGTTGTCGCCACACCAACAACCGGCGCACTGGTAGCTGTCGCTGGTTGCATGATGCTGTTTAAATGGTAAATACCATTACCGTAAGGGGTAATGTCCTGGGTCGTGATCGGTACGACTGCCGGTGGTTCTCCGGTTACATCTCGGGCGATTGAAAGCAGATCATCGCTTACTCGTAAGATATAACCCTCCTTAACGGTGGGGGTGATGGCAAATCCTCTTCGGTTAATGACCCAGTTGCCTTTTGTCGCATCTACGGAAAGGATAGCATCCATGTCCGGATCTACCTCATACTGGTTCATGGTGCTCATATCCACTGGGGCGTCCATGAAAGGAGTCGGTTCATGCGGGATTATGGGGGCGTTTGGACAGATATGGGTCGCAATGATTATGTCCCCGAGGAGAGCATCACCCTTTTTTATCATTCTTGCCAATTTGGCGGCACAAGCCAAGGCAACAATTGCTCCATCAGCATCGGATACCAACCCCACCTTTTCTGGCCTCGCCCCGACGCCGCCCAGTCGACCGATGATCCCCAAAGTTGGTCCTATCCTTCGCCTAGCGGAGAGACGGACTTTTACAAACTCAGTTGCCCCATGCGTCCCTTCTACCCGAATAACTTCTACGTTTTCCGCGGCGCAACTTCTTAACCAATCGGCCACATCAGCGCCACATACTCGAGCACTATCCAAAATTTCCATAGCCTCCATGACTTCCCGCAGCATCATTCCACCCCCTTGAAAGCGTAGCGGATAATGGGCCTGCCGATAGCCTTCTCTACGTGCTGGAAAAGCTTAAAATCTTTCATACCGGCTCCTAAGAGCAGATGTTCTTTGGGGGCAGCAATAACGGCTATCTTCATACCCTTACTGATCTCGGCGCTAGAAACTGGCCGATGACGGGCAACGTCAAAAGTGGTGATCAGATCGGGAAAGGTGTACAGCCTTTCTCCAGCGCGCTCGAGCAACATGTACTCGTTCAGAAATACAAGCTCGTAAGAGCCATCAATCCAGATCGTCCCCCGGTCAAATCCCGCTTCCGTGATAAGTTCTACACTGGTTACACGTCCTTGCACAACTACCTCGCCTCCAAGATGTTGGGCCACCTCTTCTTCCACAGAGCGGCCTTGTCTTTCAGATTGTATTATCACCGTTCCCAACGAGATCGCATATTTCATGGCCCCGACAGCTGCATGTTCGACCAAGTAGCTGGCCGGGACAGGGTTTCTTGCCACAGCAACGACACCGCCGGCCTGAACTGAGGCCTCCCGCACTAGTGCTGAGCAGGACTGAATATTGCCTCGAACGAGGAGCTCGACCCGTCTTCCGCGACTTGGATCTCCACCTAAAGCACTTTGAACTGTTACGTAATCCGAGAGGTTGTGAAGCCCCATGGCTCCCATGAGAGATGTGGGATGTGCCCGTCCGTTGCACGGAGCGTCTACAACACGGAGGCCCAAAACTGCTGATTGCAAGAGCCCGTTTACTGAGGCCATACCCCCCATTTCATTGGTGATGATATTGCATGTGAAAGTCTTTACCGCATCCATGATAATCCTCACAGCGTTTACATAATCCATGGGCTTTATATATCGATCCTTAGCAGCAGGAGCCCCGACTACAGCTACGGTGACCACCAAGTCTTCAGGTTTCAATTCCTCCACCGGAACAATCTCAGGGTTGCCCAGTTCTAGGGCAAGCTTTCCTAATTTGAGCCCCTCCTCTATTGACCCCCCACCACCGCCTCCCAGAACAGCACCCCCCAATACCAGTGCTTGCACCAATTCTTCATCACATCTCACAAAGACCTCCTCCAATAACGCGCAGCCTTGATTTCATCGCACAATATATGTTCTCATCCTAGGATCGAGAGCATCACGGAGAGCGTCCCCGAGAAAATTAAACCCGAGGACGGTAAGCCATATAG
>CALJTV010000023.1 GCA_937975645.1 uncultured Dehalococcoidia bacterium
GAGATAGCCACCACCTTAACGTTTAAGAAATAAGGCCAATATGGAACCCCGGGGGAAACCCCGGGGTTCCATATTAAACCACAAAAGAAAGCAGAAGAAGTAGAAGAACGGCGATAGCACAGTAAAAGTGTACGTGCCAAGTCAGGGAGTTTGGCACACTACCATAAAAGGTCTACACGCTGATAGCTAGAATCTGTAGGAAGGGAACATGGTTCAAACTTTGTTAATGCCGATGATATTGCAGGCTCTGCTCACAGGCGGTGTCTACGCGCTCCTTGCAGTGGGCTTCTCTCTTATCTTCGGTGTTGCCCGCATGTTGAATCTGGCTCACACCGCCTTTTTTATGCTCGCTGCCTACGGAATGTACTATTTTACCTACCGGGCTGGTTTGGGACCCGTGCCAGCAATGGTCGTTTCCCTCATCCTGACCACAGGCATCGGCGCAGCCAGTTACAAGCTCTTTATCGACCGTATCCGCGAACACCATGTGGCAGTGTTACTGGTCACCATTGCCCTGGCAATGGTCTTCCAGGAATTTATGCTCCTTGGCTTTGGTGCCCACTTTAGGGAATCACCACCGCTGATGTCCGGGGTATGGCAGGTCTTTGGCGTCAGAATTACATACCAACAGCTCTTGTCTGTCGGCATCATGGCTCTGATGTTGGTGGTCGTCTGGCTGCTGCTGTCACGGACAAAAATGGGCATCGCCATCAGGGCTACAGCCCAGGATGCTGAGATCGCTGGCCTGATGGGCATAACTGTACCCACTGTCCTACTCATCACTATGAGTTTAGCTACAGCGCTAGCAGCCATCGCTGGCGCAGTGATCGCACCGTTGTGGACCACTTTTCCGTACATGTGGATGAACCCGCTGGTCATGGTTATGGTCATAGTGGTGCTGGGTGGGCTTGGTAGCATAAAGGGCAGCATCATCGGTGCTTTTATCATAGCAATTGTGGAAACACTGATAGTGTTTCTAGTACCGGCGGGCGCGTTCTTGAAACTGGCTTTCTCACTGCTGATAATGGTGATCGTCCTTGTCGTCCGACCAGAAGGGCTATACGGAGTTGCCTTTGAAGAGGAGAGACTATAATGATCAGGCGGTTACTCAAGGACTTTCAAGGAGACGTTATCGCAATCCCAGGTAGACTCATCGCTCTTGTCTTTTTCCTGCTTGTTTTCGTTCTCCCTGCCGTCACCAAAGACCCATACATACTCCGTATTCTCATTTTCACAAACATCTTTGTCATCTTTGCGGTGAGCTGGGACTTCCTCTCTGGTTACACTGGCCAAGTAAACTTCGGTCACGCGTTATTCTTTGGCGTAGCCGCCTACACCGCAGGCATGCTAAACCACTACTTTGGACTCCAGCCATGGGCAACGATACCAGTAGGTGCTATAGCAGCAGTCATCATCGGTGTCCTCACTTGCTTTCCCGCTCTTAGGCTCAGAGGCCCATATCTTTCGCTGGTAACGCTAGCCTTCCCGCTAATACTTCTGGCTATCATAAAAGCTTTTCCTGACATAACCGGCGGTGAGCATGGCATCTCAGGACTTGCCAGACTTTCCGAGTCCAGGGTGACGGAGTACTACATTACAGTGATTGTGATGACCGTCTCTGTCCTCATAATGTGGAAACTTACCGACGCCAAAAGCGGACTGGTCAGGACAGGAATTATTCTTCACGCCATCCGCGAGGACGAGATCGCCGCCCGCGCCACAGGTATCAACACTATAAACTACAAAATACTGGCGTTCGCCATCGGTGGGTTCTTCGCCGGGATAGCTGGCGCACTGTATACGCATGTCATGCGTATCGCCGGACCATCAACACTGGAGATGACACTCTCGTTTAATGCCGTGATCTGGTGCGTCTTCGGCGGCATTGTCAGTATTTACGGTGCAGTCTTCGGGGTCTACTTTCTCTACCCCTTGCTAGAAGGGCTGCGCGTCATGCCCGAGATCAGGTTTCTGGTATTTGCCGCTATCATAATAGCAGTGTTGCTCTTCATGCCCGAGGGAATTGCCGTGTGGATAAGAGATAAGATAGAACGCGAATGTCCTCGTTGTAAACTGTCAAACGTCGCCTGGCGGCATGAATGCCGGGCATGTGGTGCCTCACTGCGCTGACCCCTATTGGCGAACTGGAAATAAATAGCGAGGCTCTTTGAGCCTCGCTATTATCTTTTCCCTCACTCTACCGGTTACATTACAGCCCTAGATACGTCTTCCTTATAGTCTCGTCCTTCAACAAGTCGTCAGCTGTGCCATGGGCGATTATATGCCCTCGTGACATCACATAGTTCCTCTTTGAGAGGGCAAAAGCAAAACTGACATCCTGCTCAGCAAGCAGGATGGTAACCCCAAGGTCGTGGTATATCTCCTCGATCCGCTTAAAAAGGTCTTCTTTCAACTTAGGCGCCAAGCCACTTGACGGCTCGTCAACCAGCATAAGTTTTGGCTGGCGCATCAGCGCCCTGCCAATAGCCAGCATCTGTCTTTCACCGCCAGATAAAGTGCCGGCTATCTGGTTCTCCCTTTCCTTCAACCTTGGGAACAACTCGTATACCTTCGCAAGCCCGCGCTCAACCTCCTTTCTGTCCTTACACAGGTAAGCTCCAGCCAACAGGTTCTCCTTGACCGTCATCTCCACAAAGGGCCTGCCTCTCTCGGGACAGAGCAATAAACCTTTCTTGGCTATCTCTGATGCTGAAAGCTTTTCGATCCTTTCGCCTTCAAATTCGATGGTTCCGGTGAAAGTTATGTCACCTTTCCTGGTCCCTTTGAGCACCTCCTTCTCCCAGTTTATCAGCCCGGCGACAGCCCGCAGCAAAGTGGTCTTGCCCGCTCCGTTGGGGCCAACCAGCCCCACAAGCTCGCCTTTCTCCACCTTGAGGCTGGCATCGTCAAGCACCATAGCGGTATCGTAGCAAACGGTTACATTCTTAATCTCTAGCAACGAGCACCTCCTTCCCCGTATATGCCTGAATGACCACAGGGTTCTTGGCTATCTCTTCCGGAGTCCCTTGAGCGATCACCTCACCGAAGTTGAGCACGATCACCCTGTCAACTATCTTCATCAGTTCAGCTAGCTTATGCTCTATGATGAGCATGGCTGGACCTTCGCTGTGGAGCCTTCCAAAACGCCCCCCCTTATGGAGTCGCTTCATCGACTTAGCCACTAGTTCTGTCTCCGCAGGGTTCAGCCCCCCAAAAGGCTCATCCAGAATGAGCAGTTCAGGCTCAGTAGCAATTGCCCTTGCCACTTCTAAGCGTTTCAGGTCACCATGTGACAATATGGAAGCTGGTTCGAGAGCTAGGTCAGCAATGCCAACAAACTCAAGAGCGTCTCTAGCTTTGGCTTCCGCCCTCTTTACCCATTCACCACGCTTTGTTATCCGCGGGCACAAACACCCTACCATCACGTTGGCAATAATAGGCAACCGCCGGAACGGTTTCACTACTTGGAAAGTACCCACCATACCCCGTTGCACTATTTCCCAGGGACGCCGCTTAGTTATATCTTCACCTTTAAAGATAACCCGCCCCGAATCAGGCTTGAGTATACCCAGTATGCAGCGCACTAATGTGCTCTTACCAGCCCCGTTGGGACCAATCAACCCCACGATCTCATCCCTGCCGATCTCAAAGCTAACATTATTTACTGCAACCAACCCGCCAAAACGCTTGGTAAGGTTTTCTACCTTAAAGAAAGGTCCCATGCTATAGTTCCTCCTCCCTGAGCTCACGGCGTGAGACTTTGCCCACATCTGTCTTAGGCACCTCACCCCTGAACTCAACTATCTTGGGCACCTTATAGTGCGCCAACCTCTCTTCGCAGTATTTGATTATGTCCTGTTCAGAGACCTTGCCCCTAGCCTCAGTCTCCAGCACCACTATCGCCTTCACCTTCTCTCCCACCTCGGGGTCTGGAACCCCGATCACACCAGCCTCTTTTACTTGGGGATGACTGGTGATAACCTCTTCCACCTCGCGAGCAAACACTGCTAAGCCCTTATACTTTATCATATCGCGTTTTCTATCATAGAAATAGAAGTACCCCTCTTCGTCCATCCGCGCAAGGTCACCTGTCCTCAGCCATCTCTCCCCATTTATGTTGATAAACATCTTCGCGGTCTCTTCTGGTTTGTTCCAGTAACCTTTAGCTATCTGAGGTCCCTTAACCGCAAGTTCGCCTATCTCACCCACGGGCAAGAATTTATCGCTCTCAGGGTCAAGTATACCAGCTACCGTGTTGGGTAGCGGCACTCCAAATGAGCCAAGCTTAGGCCTTCCGTAAGGGTTAACTATGCCTACAGAACTGGTCTCCGTCATTCCCCAGCCCTCGTGAATCTTGGCGCCAGTTCTTTTCTCCCAGCCCCTTGCTGTATCCTCAAGAAGGGCATCAGCACCGGATATGAGCACCTTAAGTCTCTTCCAGTTCACTCTATCCGTCCGATGGTAGTCCCTGAGGTACTCATAGAGCGATGGCACACTATAGAACATTGTAGCACCATGTGCCTCGATAGCATTTAAAATATCGTCGAGGTCCGGTGTGGTGAATATGACCAGAGTATAGCCCTGGCACAGCCCCCCCATCATAATAACCGATTGTCCGTAGATGTGGTAGAAAGGCAAATACGCCAATACCGTCTCTTTCCCTTCTTGTACCACATGGCTCCAGAATTTCTCAGCTATCACCCGGGCTGCCACCATGTTGTAGTGAGTTATCATTGCCCCCTTGGGCAATCCTGTGGTGCCACCAGTGTATGGCAGGGTAACTATATCCTCTTTTACATTAAACTGAATCTTTGGCGGATTGGGAGAGTACTTTTTTATCAAGTCTTGAAGTCGATAAAAACCTTCATGCTCATATATTTCAGCGGGTGGTGCTGCCATCTTCTGGTACACCGCACGCAATACACTCTGTCCCAAGAACTTCTTCATGGGCGGCAAGTACTCCGCTATGTTGGTCAAGATAACGGCATCCAGCTTGACCCCGGTCCGCTCAACATTATCATAAAGGATGTCCATACAGATGATCATCCTGGCACCGCTGTCTTCAAGTTGGTGCTTTATCTCAGGGCTGACATACACAGGGCTGATGGCAGTCACAGTGGCACCAGCCTTGACTGCCCCAAAGTAGGCAATTATGAACTGGGGAGAATTCAACAACAACAGGGCAATCCTATCTCCTTTCTTTACCCCCAGATCGCAAAGTGCCGTAGCCACCCTATCGACCTGATCTCTTAACTCCCGGTAAGTTATCTTTCTGCCGTAAAAGATTACCGCAGTCTTGTCCTTCCACTTTTCCGTTGCTTCATCGAATGATTCAACTACAGATTTTTCCGGTATTTCAACATCCGGAGGTAAACCAGGGGGATAAAACTTCAGCCATGGTCTGGATTCGTATATTGCCTTGTTCGGATCCGTCAATTCAAGCCTCCTTCTATGTCTTACCGTTTACACATCCTATGCGAGGGCAATTAAATTATAACACAATCTTGTTGAATTTCAATCACAAGTAAACCAAAATAGAAAACATTCCAACGTTTTCCCGCTAGGGCTCTACAAACATAGTTTGACCGCTGTTGGGATTACACGCCTCCCACAAACGCCTTACAACAGAGCGAATCACTCCATCGGCAAAACCACGTCTGCGCAAATAGCTATAAAGTCGTTGGTAAAATTCTTCCTGGGGGAGCCTAGCAAGAGCACGGGCTTTTCTCAATCCTGCTTGATAGGCTAAAATTTCATCGTCTAGCGACTGTATAGCTTCGCTTACTACTTCTGGGCTGATCCCTTTGCGCCTCAGTTCCAGACCTATGAGCTTTGCGCTCCTTGGCTTGAACTGAGCTCTATTGTCTATCCAGTAGTAGGCAAAGGCTATATCGTCGATAAACCTTTCTTGCTCCAGAAGTGTCAATACTCTATCTACCGAAGCATCAGGGAAGCCACGCCCCAATAAACGCCACTTCAACTCAGCTCGGCTCCTCGGACGATAGCTGAGTAGGCGCAATGCAACAGCAAGACATCGTTCAATGGATTCAGCCTCCAGCACCTCCTGGATTTCATCAGTGGACAAAAACTGTCCCACCCTGAGACTTAATCTACTCGCTAATTCCGCACTCATACTGAACGAAAGTTTGCCATCAATACAGACCTCCACCTTCCCACCTCTATTTTTCAGAGCTGTGATCTCTGCCACCAGCGCCCTCTCTCCTTCTTTTTAGTCCAAAAAGTGATCTACATCAAATTGGTAGCCAGTTCGCTCTTAGCCCTAGTCAAAAACATCTTTGGACACATCTATACTTAGCCCTTGAACCCCCTGCCCTGCTGCCCTTATCTTCTTCTCGATCTCGGATCCCAAGGTAGGGTTTTGCCTCAGGTATTCTTTAGCATTTTCCCGACCTTGCCCCAGTCTAATGTCGCCATAAGTGAAAAAAGTTCCTGCTTTCTTGACCACCCCCAGCGCCACACCCAGGTCAATCAAATCGCCTTCCTTACTTATGCCATGTTTGAACATTATGTCAAATTCTGCTGAACGGAACGGTGGTGCCATCTTGTTTTTTACCACTCTGGCTCTGACCCGTGTACCCACCACTTCAGAGCCGTGCTTGATGGCATCGATTCTCCTAAGGTCTATTCTCACCGAACTATAAAACTTCAGTGCCCTACCACCTGGGGTTACCTCGGGGCTGCCGAAAACTATGCCGACTTTCTCTCGCAACTGATTGATAAATATCACTGCCGTGTGCGATTTACTTATCGCAGCCACCAACTTCCTCAGTGCCTGGGACATCAGTCTTGCCTGAAGTCCAACATGTGCGTCCCCCATCTCCCCCTCTATCTCAGCCCTGGGCACCAAAGCAGCTACACTGTCGATAACTATGACGTCGACAGCCCCGCTCCTTACCAGCTCCTCCGTAATGCCTAATGCCTCTTCGCCATTGTCTGGCTGGGCTATGCGTAGCTCTTCAATCTTCACGCCACAGTTAGCTGCGTACGACGTGTCTAGGGCATGTTCAGCATCGATGTAAACAGCGATTCCACCTAATTTCTGGGCTTCGGCAATAATATGCTGCGCCAGAGTGGTCTTTCCGGAGGCTTCGGCACCAAAAATCTCGGTTACTCGACCTCTGGGCACCCCACCTATACCCAAAGCCAAGTCCAGACTCAGTGAACCGGTGGGAATGGCCTCAACAGGCATCTTTGCTGACATCTCACCCAACCTCATTATTGACCCTTCGCCAAATTGTTTCTCAATCCGGCTCACCGCCAACTCGAGTGCCTTCTCCTTGTCCGTAATCATAAGTCTTCCCTCCACTACATACACGGGTGCCTTACCCGCTCCCGCAACGCATAATAACACACCAAAGCCGCGGAGACAATACCGCTGTGTCAGAAGCTGGTGCTAGAATGTCGGCAGTAAGGGAAGGCTGCGTTTGTGCAAACTCTTTGCAGCCATGTAGTCGATTCTCCTCTTGACCTCTTCCTCTGCCTGTCCACTCGTTAGATATCGGTCCAGCGCTTCATAAGTGATCCCCATCTCACCTTCATCCGTCTGCCCTTCCCACAGACCAGCAGAAGGCGGTTTGTCAATGATCTCCTGCGGTATACTTAGATACCTAGCCAACTCGCGCACCTGCGCCTTCACCAAGTTACCCAATGGCATGATATCCACCCCTCCGTCACCATATTTGGTGAAATAACCAACCGAAAGCTCGCTCCTATTACTGGCACCTACCACTAGGTAATTGAGCCGGTTGGCAAAGTAGTAAAGCGTGACCATACGTAATCGTGGCTTTATGTTTGCAATCGCCACACGGTTTGAGGACGAGTCGCCCTCCAACGGGGGTAGAGAGTTGACAAAAATATCAAACACACCGTCTAGGACAACCACCTCATACTGCACCCCAAATTTTCTGGCTACCAGCTCAGCGTGTTGCTTGTCAGTTGGATTGCTGTGGCAAGGCATGATCAAGCCCAGACAGGCATCAGGGCAAGCATGCTTGCAGAGCACTGCGACCACCGAAGAATCAATCCCACCACTCATTCCGAACACCACCCCCTTACTCGACGCCCTCGAAACGACATCTCGCACCCAGAGAACAATTCTGCTGGCTAGCTCAGCAACCGGGACCGTCATAGCCAACTATACCCCTATTTTGTGTCACCATTATACTAATCCCACTTTGCATATTCAAAGCATGGCACTACATACCAGTTCGTCCGGCTCTATTATAAAGTCTGTGGAAAAAATCTTTTGGAAAATTTATGGTGGTAAGAACCCCAGAGCAAAGTAGTAAAAGAGAGGAGGGCTTACCACCATGGCTAAGAGCCAAGATAATGGTACTACAATCTTGCTCGGAC
>CALJTV010000024.1 GCA_937975645.1 uncultured Dehalococcoidia bacterium
CCAAAGGTGTGGCCGTCCTCGCGGGAGGGACAGCGCTGGGGCAAGCCATAACCGTGCTCGTCTCGCCTATCCTCACAAGGCTCTACTCTCCAGGGGACTTCGGGGTTTTTGGAGTCTATGTCTCGATCCTGGGAATCGTTACTGTCATCGCCTCCCTGAGTTACGAGTATGCCCTCCCCCTTCCGGAAGATGATGAGACAGCGGCGAACATCTTGGCCCTCTGTTTCCTTTTACTCTTGGGGATGACCGGACTAATGGCTCTGCTCGTCCACGGGCTTGGGGAGCGGATCGTGGCCTGGGCGAATGTTCCAGAGCTTCGGCGCCATTTATGGCTGGTCCCACTAGGGATGCTCGGTGCTGGCACCTACCAGATCCTGAACTACTGGGCGGTGAGGAAGCGCGACTTCCCACGGATTGCCCGAACGAGAGTCAGCAGGGGTGTAAGTCGGGCTGCGATTCAGGTCGGTGTGGGCTTCGCCCATACTGGCCCGCTCGGGCTCCTTCTGGGCCAGCTCGCCGGCGAGACCGCCGGAAGCACGTCTCTAGGGCTGGCGGCCTGGAACAAGGACCGAGCCTCTTTCAGAGCCCTGAGCTTGCGGGGAATACGCAAGGCTGGAGCAAGGTATAAGCGCTTCCCTCTGTTCTCCAGTTGGGCAGATCTTCTTGACGCCCTAGGCTTGCAGGTTCCTCAGCTTCTCTTTGCGGCATTTTATGGGGCTGAGGTTGCGGGTTGGTTTGCCTTGGGCCAGCGCGTGATCGCAGCTCCGCTGAACATTGTGGTGGATTCGGTGGCCCAGGTCTACTTCGGCGAGGCGGCCCGACTGCCCAGGGGTAACCCAACGGCTATAAGGCGACTCTTCCTTAAGCTCACCGGTCGGCTTGTTCTGGTTGGAGGGCTCCCCGTGGCCTTTATCTGTGCTTTGGCGCCCTGGTTCTTCACCATCGTCTTCGGTCCGGGCTGGGAGACGGCAGGCCGCTATGTACAGATCATGGGGCTGATGTTTGCAGTGCGCTTTGCGACAGTGCCACTCTCGCATACTTTGAATATCCTAGAGCGCCAGGATTTATACCTCATTTGGGATACCGCGCGCCTGACACTGGTTGTGGGAGCTCTTTTGGCAGGAAAGGCGATAGGATTTTCGCATATAACTGCTGTTGGGACCTATAGCCTTGCAATGCTGGTCGCTTATATTGCCCTATGGAGTCTTGCTTGGCATGCCCTAAAGACCAAGATTGGAGTAGAAGAGCAGGAGGCCAGACCTTGACCTCAACCACAAAGCGAGGCACTCCAGCACACGGTGTGCAGACTTCTCTCCTCAAAGGTGTAGGAGAGTGGTTTTTTGCCCTTTTTCTCTTCGCCGGATACTACAAAGCCGACCCCAGGCTCGCCTTCATCCAGACGCACATAGACGTTACGGTGCTCTTTTGGGTTTTATCATTCTGTGTCTTCCTTTATCGGGTGCTCAAGGAGCCGTATGCCCAAAGAATCCCCGTGAGGTTCGCTAAAGTTGCTGCCCTGTTTGTTCTTCTCGGTGCATGTGTTGTTGGAAGCCTGTTCTACACCGAGAGTAGACTGTATGGATACGACAAAACCTTGAGATTCATCGTCTTAACTGGCTGGGCCTTCTTTGGCGCTGGATTCCTCGTTCCAAACCTCACGTCTCTCAAACGGTTCTCTTGGGCGATCGAGGCCATTGCAACTGTGATGGCGATCGATGCTCTCGCAGGATATCCAGGTACAGGACGGGTTGAATTTGTCACCGGATTAGGGAGCAACTACATTGCCTTAGCCAGGGCCGGAGGCCTTGGGTTGCTTGCGACCGTGGCGTTTCTACTGCCTATCAGCCGAAGGCTGTTAACCAAACTTGCCCTCTGGGGCATGGCAGCCTTGCAACTCTGGGCCACTTTGAGCGCCGGAGCAAGAGGACCGGTGCTAGCTCTGATCCTTTCTCTCGTCCTTTTCTTCGGCCTCAGCATAAGGGGCTTTTCGCCCATTCGGGTCGAGCGCTATGCATTACGCCTTGGCATTGTGCTACTGTGTGCTTTTGCCGTCCTCGGGGTAGTCGGGGAAGAACTGTTCTCGACCCTCACGTTCCGGACCCAAGTCCTTGTAACCGAAGGGGGTAGTTCAGCTCTAACAAGATTCAGCCTGTATCGCGAGGCACTTGACCTCTGGGCGCGCTCGCCAATTTGGGGAAACGGGGTTGGCCAGTTCAGTATAGCAGTAATAGGGGAAGACGTCCGGCTATATCCCCATAACATTATACTAGAGTTGGGAGCCGAGATTGGACTGATTGGCGTTCTGGTCTTTGCAATGATGATCGGAGTGGCTTTTGCCAGGCCTCTTGCAACCTTAGGCGCTCAGAAAGGGAGTGCAAGAACAGCGACTCGATACTTGCTGGTCGCGTTCAGCTTTACCTTGCTAAATGCTATGGTGTCCGGCGATGTTAATGACAATAGAATGCTATTTACTTTGATAGCACTGCTCGCCTCTGTTCGTCGGTTCCAGAAAAATGCGTCAGAGAATCTTGTGCTCAGCAATATCGGAAGATCTCACATGAAGAAGCTAGCTGAAGAAGGAGGCGGCGAATGAGGATGAAGACCCGTCAAGGCTACGCCGCCATCCGGTTGGTTTTGGCGAATCTAATATTACTTTTGTGCACTGCGAGCACCTTAAATCTTCAAGGATGCGGGCATTCACCTAAGACCCCCAAGACAACGCTTATTCAAGAAGTCAAGGAGGTCTACGACAACCTGCTCAAAGCAACATTACTTGGACGGGCTCTGCTTTATGACGACAACCTGACTGGACGGATTGTCTGGAATGAGGCCCAATTTATGGAGTCACTCCTAAACATGTATGAGCTGACACAGGATGAGCGATATATTAAAATCTTCGTTGAGCATGCGGAGCATGTGCTGCAAGTAAGGGACGACCGAGCTGGACGCCGCGACTACGCTGGTCGACTGAGGCCAGGCTGGCAAACAGGAGGCTACTACACCCTTGGTGTCCCAATCGTTATCCCTGACGAGCAAGGCAAGCCGGCACTCGAGGTCCAAGGGATTCATCGGGCTGGGAATGACCGTACTGTTGTTGAGATTGTCTGGGAAGGGTGCGACCGGTTCTCTCTGATTGTTCTCAACGACTTCCGCCGTACAACCCCCTTGGTAGTCAGGTTTGATGGTCTCAGGTTGGAAGAGGCAGAGGCTGTGGTGAATAAGGGTTTGAGTCCCGCGAGTTGGATTCGAATCAGAGTGCTTAGCGGTTCCCTCCCACAACAAGGGGTTTATCCTCTCACAGAGACTTACCGGATGGTGCTTCATGAGCTCCATACTCCGATAATCGGTATCCCTTTCCTACGCTTTGCCGATCTGGTCTTCCACGATCCCGCGCTTGATGAATATCAACCGTTAGCACAATGGTATGTGCAAGCTTTTGAGGAGAGCTTCCAAGATTATCAGAGCTCATGGCGAGAGGATGAGGTTGGCGGCTATTTCGTGTTCGAACCTGGTGGGAAGTTCTGGGCAAGCGGGCTACCAGTTCCTTACAACGCCCTCTCTGCTAACGGCGTTTTTCTCCTTTACTTGTGGCGAGTGACGGGAAAGGTTGAGTACATAGAGAAAACAGCGGCTTTAGCCAGAAAGATACGGGCGGGGATTACCTTCTTATCCGATGGGACTATGACGATGCCTTACTGGGTGCGAGACAGCCTACCCTATACCGGCTGGAAAGGCCTCTTGGATAATCCGGTGAACGGGCTATATAATGAAAGCGAGCCAGATCCCGCTACAGAAGATATCTCTCACTTTTCACTGACCCTTCGTTTTATGGTCGAGGCCTGGCAGGAAGGCTTAGTATTCCAAGAAGACGACTTGAGGGCAGTCGCTCAAACATTCACAAGTAAAATATGGAGGCCTTTCAGAGGTGATGCATACCAGCTGTGCGATCCTGATTGGCGGAGAGGCTTCTA
>CALJTV010000025.1 GCA_937975645.1 uncultured Dehalococcoidia bacterium
GGCGTTACGCGGCATGCCGCGTAACGCCGGGCTGCTCTGGATAATACCTTTATGGAACAGCCCTTTAGCCGAAGGCATAGTCAGCAGCAGGCTTACCTTTCTGCCGCCGCCAGATTCCCCAAAGATGGTGACACTATTTGGGTCACCGCCGAACGCCTCTATGTTATCGCGTACCCATTGCAGGGCAAGCACTATGTCCAGCATACCCGCCATTCCAGAACCAGCGTATTCCTCGCCAGCAATATCTGCGAGGTGCAGGAACCCGAAGACGTTGAGGCGGTGGTTGATGGTCAGTACTACAACGTCACCACGTTTGACCAGATTTGTACCATCATAAATTGCAGACGAGCCCGAACCAGCGGCAAAGCCCCCACCATGTAACCATACCATCACCGGGCGCTTGTTACCGCCCCCGATAACCGATGTCCACACGTTGAGTACCAGGCAGTCTTCACCCTGGACCAAGGCCTGGGCACTGCCCAGGACGGTATTTTCGGTAGACTGTCTCCACTGCGGACAACTTGGTCCGAACTCAAGGGCGTCCCGCACACCAGCCCACGGTTCTGGTGGCACTGGAGGCAGGAAACGGCGTCTACCACCAGTGGGGGCACCATAAGGGATGCCCCTGAAAACAAAGACTCCCCCCTCTTTAGCGCCGCGCACTTTTCCGGCAGTCGTATTCACAATCACATCGCTCATTTCGTCACCGTCCTTGTTATGCTTCCACCCAGCGGCGTATCGGCATACCCTCCCAGGCATCCAGTTCTTCACGTGCTGGGTCATATTCCAGACGGCACGGCACATCCAATACCATGGTTGCCCGCTTCTCCAGGGTGTAGGGTTCCCACTGTGGTATTCCCAGATGGTTGGGGGTGCCGCTGCGGGCAAAGGCAGTCCAGGCTTCACTCATTGCCGCCGCCATCTGATATTTGTCAGGCCTGTCACCGGTAAAGGGCACATCATCGGTATTGTCAAAAACAAATGGGATTTCAGTGCCATGCCCTGCTTTCAGCAGCCCGCCCAGAAAATTGGAGACATAGGTGAACAGATACATGTAGACCGGGGCAGTGCCACCGTGCAGTTTACGCTCCGCCAGCCGCACCGTCAGCCGGCGGAAAGCCTCACTGGTTATGCCCACATACAGGTCCCAGGGAGTGTCATTGGGGCGCGTCTTCCTGTAGGTACCAAGCACACGGTCTATTTTTTCACCCAGCAGAGGCACCAGCCGTTGACGCATCTCCTCTTCTGTCAGTCGACGGCGCCGAGGGTCTGCAGCAACATAGGTGGCATTCTCGTCCCTTGTAGTACCTATTATCAGCGGAATATCCGCCGCAGTGGGTGCAGCCACGGGGTCGAAGGGGTGGGCTGGCAGATAATGTCTGTCCACCACCGGTTGTAGCAACATCAGGTCGTTCATCACCCTACCTGTGAAGCCGACCCTCGGCTTCTCCGATACGTTGTTGGCGGCAAATAGTAGCTGCGGTGGCGGCACCTGCTGGAGCTTATGTATTTCATTTACTTTAATGCCGAGCTTATCCAGCAAGCGTTCGGCATATTCTGTGGCATCCTTGCGCTCGATGCCGCGGGTTGCAGGCCCGCTCTGAATGATACAGCGGCGGAACAGGCCTCTGGCTGCAGGCATTGCCATCAGAAAGCTCACCTTGGCGCCGCCGCCTGACTGTCCAAAGATAGTCACGTTGTCGGGGTCACCGCCAAAGTATTCAATATTGTCCTTGACCCACTTCAAAGCAAGCACTATGTCCAGTTCCCCGGCGATGCCCGACCCCTTAAATTCTTCACCGGCTATTTCCTCCAGGTACAGGTAACCGAAGACATTGAGGCGGTGGTTGATAGAGACGACCACGACGTTGCCGCGCCTCGACAAGTTAGCGCCATTATACATGGTCTCCGAAGCGGCACCGCCATAATGACCGCGTCCATGCAGCCACACCATCACTGGGCGTTTACCGCCATCCTTTATTGCCGGTGTCCAGACATTCAAGACTAGGCAGTTCTCACTCTGGGGCAGGTACCTGATGTGTCCTTCGGTGCGGGCATGTCCATAGGCATCGCTCCGGGATTCATCGACAAGGAAGCCCGTCTGGTAACAGATGGGACCGAAATCGCCGGCATATTTTACGCCAGCCCAGGGCTCAGCGGGCTCGGGCGGTCGAAACCGCCTGTGTCCACCTGTGGGGGCACCATAGGGAATGCCCTTGAAAGATAGGACGCCCCTTTCTAGCAGCCCGCAGACTTTTCCTGCAGCGGTCTCAACAATTATTTCTTCCATATCACTCCTCCCAAAAATTTTGTCCTGGAACTCGAACCATTGGCTGCTGACAAGTAACTAAAGGGTCGCTAGATTTTACACATAATGACTACGCCTACACAACTTGGTCTTTCAAGGGATGCTGTTGACCCCGGAAGACATGTTGACAAATATTGAGCGCTATAGACTTCACTACTCCCAGGCGCCCGAAAAAGAGTCCAGTCGCCACCGAGGTCTTCTTGTAGCCCGGGTGGAACCGGACCTTCATATTGTCCTACTCCCACTATACCAGTACCTGGTATGTCTGCACCCCACGCTCGTCCGCCGGAAAGCAGCGCATGAAAAACACAAAAGCAAGGAGATGGCTCCATCAGGGGGGACTTGCCTTCCTGACAGTAGACTTCGTTTAGTATACCCTTCGCCTGGCCGCTTGGACTATTATTCCGACTGTGATAATGACCAGTCCCGCCATGGCAGCATATACCACACCCTGGGCAGGAACCTCAGGAAGGGAAAGACGTTTCAGTAATATCCCCAGCAGTGCCCAATCAACCACAAGGCAGAAATAGATGTCCCTTCTTGACAGGAGCACCGACAGTGCAATCGCAATACCGACAACGATCACCACCACCGCCCAGAACTGCTCGCCAAGACCGAATGTGCCCCACCCGATATCCACGAGCAAGGCGGTCACATTGGCGACCGTGGCTATGGTGATCCATCCCAGGTACACACTGAAAGGAAGGTGCACCAAGTACCTCTCAGCCATATTCACATCTGGTCTACCAACTTGCAGCCTGAGATAAATTGCCATCAGCAACCCCAGCAGCACTAGCATTATGACCAATGACAGAGGCACGATTTCATAGTGCCAGGCAAATATCCAGGCAACGTTAGCAAGGCAGGAGACAAAAAACAGCAGCCCGATTCTCCGTATAAAGACACCCCTTTGAGAGTCCCTGCGGACAGAGGGTATCAGTTGATATACGACAAAGATAGCAAGCAGCAGGTAGATTATCCCCCAGATGGAAAAGGTCAACCCTGCTGGCACAAATAGGTTGGGGTAGAGATCGGACAGCTCTCCGGTGGTCCTGTTGTTTATGGGCAGAGCGTTAGCCAGCCCATTGACGACTATGGTGCCAAGGAACCCCAGCAGGTTAAGGAGCGAAAATGCCAGCGCAGACCGATTCTTATTCACAGATTCCCGCTCACCATATTTAAGACACTGCGGCTCGGGCTTTGCGCTATCTACCGCAGGGTCTTTTCCGCTATTCTACACCACCCCCACTGCAGTAGCAAGAACAGCGCTACCTGTGACGAGTACACAGGCTTCCCTATCTTCTCGAGAAGGTATATAATTAGAAACGACTTCACTCAGCCACTGGCTATTCACCACCGGAGGAGTTTGAGCAACTAATAGTCAATCAACAGAAGAGCCACTTACCCCGCCAGGCTCTCCTAACCCCATCCGTCCAGTCATAGGGGTGCAGTCCAAAAGGAGGTTTACTAAATGGAACTGAAAGAGAAATTGGAGGAAATCGAGGCGAAAATTAATTATCACATACGTCCTGCAACCTTCCCCATGGCTGTACGTTTTGTTGATGAAAAAGATGTGCCCGCTGGTTTCAGGCGTCCAAAGCGCGACTTTGGGTATACCATACCGTTGTGCCTAGGATTCTCAATGGCTAGAAGATACGGATGGAAAATTGCCATGGGAATAGAAGACCATCAGTGCACTACTGCTGTCGTGAGTACCGGCATCGGCGCCCCTAAGAAACGCCTGCTTGAGGGCGAATTCAAAATCCCTCCTTGGGAAGACAACAAGGAGGAGAGAGCAAAGATGTTCAAGCTGTTGCCTAAGCTCCCCTACAAGAAAGGCAAGGTGATACTCATATCGCCACTAAGGAGAGCGGACTTCGAACCTGAGCTTATTATAGTCTACGGTAATCCCGCTCAGGTACAGGTAATGGTAGAAGGACTACATAAGTTGTGGGAGGGACGGCCAATGATTTCTGCCTGCAATTCCCTGGTGACCATAACCCTTCTTAATAACGACCACAACATCGCTTTGCCATGTCCTGCTGAACACCAAGTTGCCGCTACTCAAGATGACGAGATGGCATATGCAATACCATTCAACAAGGTGGATGAAATGATAAAGGGGCTTGAGTTACTTCATAAAGTTGGGCTTAGATATCCGACCCCTACCTTTCTGCAATATCAGCCATTCTATCCGCCTGCCTACGCCGAGAGCATGGCTTATCTTTGCTCAGATGAGGATGAACCCTAGGATGCTGTAGGAGATAGTGCGAGAAAAAGCTTATGTGCCGGTTCAAGCCTGGACGCAGTGTCCGTTTTAATACAGGCTCTTTCTCCTCCCCCACCCCATTGATATAGCTAACGCTTGAGAAGACAGCAGCTTAGAACCTAGGGAGGTAAAAAATGACTACTAGTTTTCAGACAATGAGAACAAGAATTGAAGAGCTTCTTAAAAAACATATTGACAAGGATACCGTCGAGGCAAGGTTAAAAAAGTTAGCATCAGAAGGAATACCCAAGCAGGTGCTTGATAGAGATTACATCATCGAACATAAAAATGAAATTTTGGATCGCGTTCAGAAGCGGGCTGAAGAATACGAGCAGGTCGCCGGGAGTTGCGCAAAAGCCAGCGCTCTGAGTGTAATGGAAGAGTTTGGACTAGGCAATATGGCAGTCATTTCTGCCCTCGCTGCATTCCCGGGTATTGCTATTACCGGCGAAACCTGCGGTGGTCTCAGCGGCAGCTTGGCTGCATTGTCACTCTACTTCGGAGGTGAAGACCCCACAGACTTAGCGGCTAATGCACGTACTATGGTACAAGGTCGCAAGCTTGTGGCACGTTTTCAGGAGACTCTGGGGACCACAAAGTGTTACAACATCCATAAGGATGTGATATTCGGCCGATACTATGATATGCTGGATAATCAAGGATTCTCCGATTTTCTCAGGGACAGAGGCCGTGAAAAATGTGGGTTGCCACCAGGAATTGGGGCTCGCTTGGCCGCCGAAATAATCATCGAAGATATGGAGCTGGCAAAAGCTAAAGGGCGTTAACTAGAACACGCAGTGAAATAATTCAACAATTGGAAGTATTGAATGGGCTAGTCCAGATAGACAAGTGACACTATATATGAGACTATATATGAGATAGTTAATGGACTAGTCCTCGGAGCTGCTAGACTTAGCCAAAGGACAGCTGACATATCAAAGGAAGCTCAAAGAAGGTTGAAGTGGAATCACATCTTGAGCCCGCAGGCGAATACTTAAGCGTCCCCATGCCATGCGTGAGCCTAAGGGCTATGAGGTGGCCTAGCCAGATGACCTGGTCCAGCTAGTTAAGTATGGAGCGGGACAATGTTACTCAAGTCATATACGCTGAAGATCGAGTTTCCGCCATGCGATTTCTCGGCACAAACAGTCAATGCCATCGCTGAACTGTCCGACGACATCAGCGATGTGCTACCCTACCTTAACGCTGTTATCGGGAAGTGCACCTATCTCCCAGATGCCGGCATCCTGCGCTTCAACAAAGAAGGCAAGGCGATAAATGTTTACCCCAGGATGATTGCTGTTGCCAAGCTGAAAGACAAACAAGAGGCTAAACAAGTTATTGAATCTCTGAAGGAGCTTATCAATGACACTTGGAGGAGAAGGGACGAGATCAAGCCCAGCTATCAGGGCGCCACTGAACTTAAGGTGCGAGATATTTATAACCTTCTGCCAGGAACAAACTGCAAGCAATGCGGGCTGCCAACCTGCTTCGCTTTCGCTGCCAAGCTCATAAAGGGGCAGATTGAGATTGCGAAGTGCGCCCCTATTTACGCAGACCAGTATGCCCAAAAACGAGAGAGGCTTATGGAACTACTGGAAAGACATGGTTACCTTAACAAAGACAGGTGAGCAAAGATAATAAACTAAGCGTGAAAAAGGATAAAAACAAGGACAGCCAATATGTTCCCCCGGAGTGGGCATTCGAGTTTCACGGACACCGTTGTCCCTTTATGCCCATTGGTTACCGGATGGGCAAACTGGCACTGGAATACTTAGGGATAGAGCGTGAGAAGGACCACGGTTTCTTTGTGTTCCCTGAAATCGGCGAGGGTCATCCGCAGACCTGCATGGTAGATGGGATACAGATAGCCACCGGTGCCACCTATGGTAAGTTGCTCATGGAAAAGACATTTTATGGCAAACTTGCCGCTACCTTCTATCATCCCCAAAAAGGAGCGGTGCGATATTCGCTAAAACCTGATTTCATAGACGAGATGGGTAAATTTGAGTTCTTTGCCTATCGCAAGCGTGGCGTTGAACCATCCCAGATTCCTGAATCAGTGGCAAATGAGGTTATTGACTGGTCTTATGAACAGCCGCATGAAAAAGTTTTTGATGTCACCAAGCGTCCGGACTTCAAATTTAGTCCACCCAAGGGTTCATTTAATAAAGCGAAGTGCAGCATTTGCGGCGAGTATGTGTTTGAGAGGTATTTGCGCCAGAAGGATGGGCAGCTGGTGTGTATTCCATGTTCAGGGTACGAGAAAAATAAAAAATAGGTTCTCTTGTTTTAACAGCGGGTTCGATGAACGATGTCTACCTCTAGTTAATTATAGCCATGAAGCTAGGATGAGGTTGTACCAACGAGGAGTAGCACCATATTAACCAACACCATTGCTGGAATTGCCACCTTTGGTTTTACTACGGTCTTAACCATAGCAGGTGTGGGCGCAGCCTTCATCTTGATTCCCGTATTTTTATCCCTGGGAGTTCCGCTTCTGACTGCTATGTCAACTGCCCTTTTGCTGAATTCAATTGCCATGATTTTTGCTTCAATAAGCTATGCCAGGGAAAAGCTTATTCTCTTTAAGACTGCGATTCCCATACTGGTCGTTGCCACAATACTTTCACCTCTCGGGGCTCAAATTGCCGAACATTTGCCAGAAGGTTCGCTCAAGTGGTTGTTTGTAGGTTTTCTCGTTTTCGCTGGCTCGATGATGTTATTCTACAAGGCAAAAGAGAGGCAGGTTGAAGCCAGCACCAAAAGGTCGGTCGGCTATGGAGTGGGTGTTGGTTCTCTGGCAGGGTATCTAGGTGGCCTCTTGGGTGTGGGCGGAGGAAATTTCATTGTGCCGGTTCTGGTCTGGCTGGGATTTAATCCTAAGAAAGCGGCAGCTACTACAGCTTTCGTCGTAATATTTTCTTCCCTCTCTGGATTTCTTGGCCATGCAAGCCTGGGTAATATAAATCTCTGGCTTTTATCCTTATGTGCAGTGGGATCTATCTCAGGCGCAATATTAGGAGCCTATTTAATGACTAAGAGGTTAAGTGCCAGTCAGGTAAAAACTGGCTATAGGTATAATACTGTATTTAATCGCAATTAAGATGATTTGGGATTTATTGCGATGACATAGCGAAACAGGCATCCTGTTGGCGAGAAAGGCGTCGTCTAGGTGAGACCAAAGAAAGATGTAGACATGGGGGAGACAATCTATCAATAAACGCAAAGATAGTAAAGACAAAAAAGGAGAGATGACATGAAAGAAGAGCGCGTCCCAGAGAATGCAATATTCTGCTGTTTTGGTTGCATGTCCAGCGTGGGGACGCTTACTGGTGTGGCAGTGCTTGAGACTTACAGAAAGTTGGATAAAGAGAAAAATGGTCTGTTCTGTACATCAGCTATAGCAGCTGGAGTGCCCAAGCACCGAAAGACGACTGAGCAAGCTAAAAATATAATTGTTGTTGATGGCTGTTATAACAAATGCGCCACGAAAATTCTGGAAAAGGATGGCATCAAGATAGATAAGACCCTTAACCTGCTGAAAGATCTGAAGATACCCAAAATAGGGCCGTTCAAGCCTCTTGATTATAAGGAGGAAGACCTGGAAAGGACCGTGAATGAAATCATAAAACTCTGCGAGGAGGAGACAAAATGAAGATGACAATTGTGTTAGACGGCGGTTTGAAAACATGCTGCTCCAGCTATCCACCAGAATATGTACGTGATGTTGTTGCCACTTGGCTACGGGAAGCAGGGGAAGTTAAGGTCGAAGTTGAGGTGATAGACAAGCAGCGAGAGGACTGGCGCCCGGATGACTTGGCATCTATGGCAGCAAAGCATTTTGGAGATAGGATATATCCTTTAGTCTATTGCGAGGACACCTTGGTATGCATCGGTAGCCTCCCCGACGTAGATGTCCTGATAGCAATAGCCACTAACCCAGCAGACTTTGCCATTACGGAAGATGATATCAACGAAGCAGCTAAAGAGTATAGCAAAGATTGGGAACAGTGATATGTAAGGAGGGTGGGCAAATGAAAGCAATAGACGCTTATGCCAAGTTTGTCAGAGAAAATTATACCTACATAATTATAGCCACTCTAGTTATCGCCATAATAGTGGGACTGTTCACCGCCAAGCCCGGGCAGTTTATCCGCCAGTTCAACACTCCGCTCATCATAATTCTGATAGCAGCCATGAGCTTTACCATCACTTTTAGCAACTTAGGAGTAGCAGCCAGGAACTGGAAAGGGACCGTCCTTGGGCTGGCGCTGAACTTCCTCTTTGCTCCATTTCTGTGCTGGCTTTTAGCTCTATTGTTGCTACGAAGCTACCCCGACTTGGCAACTGGCCTGATTCTAATCGGCGTTGTCCCGTGTGCCGGAATGGCTATGATGTGGACAGGTCTCCTTAAAGGGGACGTCCCTCTGGTCGTTGTGATCGAGGCAATCACTATGCTGCTGGCGCCGTTCGTCATCCCTCCCCTCATGTCCCTGTTTGCCGGCAGGTTTGTTACCATTGATGTCTGGGGGATGCTCACCAACCTCGTATATACCGTGCTCTTACCGGTGCTGGGTGCTATTGCCTTAAGAGAAGTCCTAGATAGGCGAGTTAATATTCAGCAGTACCTGCCACTAATGCCCGCAATATCCGCTACCATGGCTATTTTCCTCATGTTCATGGCGATAAACACGGCTATGCCATCTATTATGAAGAATATCGACCTGGTAGCGCCTGTGGTGATATCTACCATACTGATTTTCCCCATCATGTTCATAGTCGCCTATCTGGTGAGCGTCAAACTCTTCCCCAGAGGCACAAATATAGCTGTTACTTACGCCTCAGGAATGAAGAATCTTCCACTCGCCATTGGCATAGCGGCAATGAGCTTTAAAAGCCTTGCGGCACTGCCCATAGCGGTGGCTTTTGCTTTTCAGATGTTGACCGCAGTCAGCTTTTACCAGCTATTCCGACGCGTTTTGACCGAAAAGGCAAGATAATTTTTTAGAATTAGAAGTCGAAGACGCTCAGGACCTGCTCCGGCGGTGCTGGTGGTAACACCGGCGGAATTTCTGGAAGCCTGGCAAAAGGGTGTGACAGCCCAAACGAAAGTGACGATTTCGCTTTTTCTCTGTCAGTGCCCGCACCTTTGCATATGCCTTATGCGTACTGCCGACTTCAAATTAGGCACCCTTTGTCGGCATAACTCGGTGTAACGACACCAGGGAACCAGCTCCCCCTGCGCTGGTGCTAGCCTCACCCCGGTAAGCTAGGACGATCTCCCCACCTCCTGCAGTGGCAAAATAAAAAGCCCCTACCGGCAGAGCCAGTGGACGCTATCATCCCTCATCGGGCTGCTCGGGGACTTCTCCGGCGAACCTCATCGCCCTGATTCAATATACCACAAGACTAGATAGTGCATCATTTATTCAGGCTTTTCCTTTATGGTGACCTATTACCATGGGAACAAAGTCTAATAAAAGTTTGTTCAAAGTCCACCCTCACCTCAGTCCTCTCCCTGGAGGGAGAGGAAGTCCTCTCTTCCACCGGGAGAGAGTTAGAGTGAGGGCAAAAGGCCGAATAAAAAAGACCGCTACTGCCAACACCCCACCTGAGCCAACATGAACAGGGTATTGTTGACCATCGCAAAAGATGGTATACTGAGGACAGGCATCAGCGACAGGCACAGAAAACGCGGTGGTGGGGACTCCAAGGGGACTATTTCTAGAAGCCGCAGAGACGCTGACCGCTGACCTGGTACAACAGTGAGACCGACCACCCCGTTCGGTGGTCGGTTCTGTTTTCGGCGTTTCGTGTCCGTTGCTGAGAGCCGAGACAGGAGGTGCGACAATGAAGAGGGCAGTACTTCTTTCCTTCCTCATTCTGATACTTGCCACGGCTATCAGCTTGTCAGCCTGCAAGGCACCGGCGGCAGCCAGCATGCCGGTGATCGAATCGTTCGAGGCAAGCCCGGCGACCGTCGCCGCCGGCGAGTCAGCAATGCTGAACTGGAAGGTGCCCGGCGCCACCGCGGTGAGCATCGACCAGGGTATCGGCTCAGTAGCGCTCACAGGCACCCGGGCGGTGGCACCCGCTGAGACCACCACCTATACGCTGACGGCATCAAGCGCCGCTGGCAGCGTGACCGCCACCACACAGGTGATAGTCTCGGGTACATCGGGTGCCCAACCACCCCAGCCACCAGCGCCAGGCAGTTTGCCGGTGGTCAACTATTTCACCGCCAGCCCCACTGTTGTGCCTGCCGGTGGCTCAGCCACGCTTAGCTGGAGTGTGACCAACGCCACCTCGGTAACCATCGAGCCCGGCGTGGGCACCTATGGCTCCAGCGGGAGCACCGTGGTCTTCCCACCAGGCAGCACCATCTATGCCCTCACCGCCACGAACTCCGCCGGCAGCGCCTCGGCGACAGCCACAGTCAACGTCCTCACAACCCCTGAGCCCCCGGTGGCCCCGTCATTTCGGGTGACCGATGTCAGCGCCAGTGTATCACCGACAAACATCGCCACCACCTGTCCCAAGATTTTCACCTGCACGGTGACCATCACCGCCAACGGTCCCGGCACGGTCACTTATCGCTGGGAAAATAGCGATGGGGGCTATTCCCCTACGCAGACAATGACCTTTAGCGCAGCGGGCTCACAAACAGCCTACAACGCCTGGGCACGGGATGCCACAGGTGACTACTGGGTGCGCGTCCGGGTGCTCACGCCGAACGAGCTCGTCTCCAACCAAGCAGGCTTCACCTTGACCTGCATCAAAATGCCCAAGCCCCCGATAACCCCCATTATTTTTCAGGTAACAAACGTGGCGGTAGAGGTTGTTCCAGCCACCTACACAGGACCCTGCTTCTACACAAAGAAGTTCAAATGCAAGGTGACCATTACCACCAATGCCGCGGGCACGGTGAAATACAAATGGGTAAGGAGCGATGGCGAGTCTGCAGAACAGACAATGGTCTTCTCCAGCGCCGGCTCCCAAACAGCGGAGACGTCCTGGAACCCGCCTAAGGGAATCGCTTCCATACGTGTGGAGACGACCTCACCCAATAAAGTTGTATCCAACATAGTACTTGTCCAGAACAACTGTCAATAAGCCGGTACTGGCGTCACACGGTAACCCGCTGTTGCCCAGGAAAAACATATGTGCACCGGCTCTCCGGGCAGGCTTCTAGCCTGCACCACCACCGCCCCTACTCCCCGTGCCCCTGCCCCCGCCGGAAAAGCTGCTCTGCACCATGCCCACCATGCTATTGAAAGCACTG
This sequence comes from uncultured Dehalococcoidia bacterium, assembly GCA_937975645.1. Taxonomy (GTDB): domain Bacteria; phylum Chloroflexota; class Dehalococcoidia; order GIF9; family UBA5629; genus CALJTV01. Next base: position 11,863 of record CALJTV010000025.1, read on the forward strand.
GAGATAGAACTCAGCGACGGCGGCGATGGAGATATGTTGATATTACCGATGGTTACACCGTCACTATTATAGCTACCCACATAGAACCAGCCAGGTGCTGGGGCTTCAAGGCTGCTGAACCGCTTCACCCAGCCCCGTGAGATGCCGAAGACCACGGCATAGCAAAAATAAGAGTCCCAGTGGTCCAGGCTATCAGCGGATAGCTGCCTGTCCTTTACCATCTTTTTGAGGTATTTGCCGAAGGCTTTCCATTGCGCTGCCTCCACGGCACCCGTCTCGGTGCGCCTGGTCAAGCCCGTCGCCAGAAGGAGCGCTGCTACCCCGATGAGGAGGAGCGCAGCGAAGGGGACAAAGACCATCTCAGCGTACCTGCCCAAGAACAGGAACGTCGGTACACCGAAAAACACGGCGAGAAAGCTGAGTATTATCCCCGGAACACGGAGGCGCCTGATTGACTTTGAAGGCTCCTCTTCAAAAAGTCCCTGCCTCACCGCCTCCTGCTCCAACTTCTCGCTGAACTCTTGGAGTAACTGGCGGAGGTGCCTGCTCTGCCTGGAAAAGAGTTCGCCTTCGGGACTGGCAAGTGTCTCCACCAACAGCCTTTCGAAGGGAAACTTAGCACCATGTTTACCCTTAACAATAAGCAGGTCCTTCTCAGTACCAAACCAGCGCCGCTTTTCTGTCTGCACTATCTGCAGCACGCCCCGGTGTGCCAGATGGAAGATGGTAGCCACCATGTCCGCGGGGCGGACGTGCCCGTAGACGAGCAGCCCCACCAGCCCCGGTGATAATTCACTCGGCGGCGAATACTGATGGGCGGGCACTTCAACTCTAGGTAAACTCCCCCTCCTGGCGAAGGCACGCCGTATCCACATAGCGCCCACCAGCGGCACAAGAATTAAGCCAAACAGTGTCAGAGCTAGGTTTACCACCGGTTTCACCCTGGCATCGTACGCCTCCTTTTTCTCCAGCCTCGCCTGCCATGATGGCGGCACACCGCTGACGATGCCATGGGGGAAGGATATGCTGATTTCTAACCCCTCAGCGGGCTCCAGCCTGCCGGTGACAAATGCTATGGTCGAACCGTCCATCATCTTCTTGGCAGCGGGTACACCGTACGTAGATATCACCAGCTGGTCGGTGGGCACCGGCGTGGGCAGGTGGACAGTAACCCTGCTGAAAGAGATATAGGTATCGCGGTCAGCGAAAATCGGCTTCCAATAAAGCTGATCTGCAGTAGCATAAATGCGCAAAGCACCACGCACCCGGTACCTCAGCGCTATAGTGCGGGTAGCATTCTCCGTCCGCGGGAACCACCAGGCGACCCAGAACTGGTCACCGTGCCTCCAGGTGGCATAGGCATAATTGTCTCCGCCCGGCGAACCGCCCTTCTCCCGCCTGATATCTATCCAGTGCCTGACCTCCGGGTTCAGCTCGTACTTTCGGTCACCTTCCCAGACCTCCACATCCTCGATCGACTCCAACCTATCAGTGGGTATTGAGCGATAGCCGTAATGGAAATCGCCGGAGGTAAAGGCAAAAGCCAGTTTCTCGGTTATCAGTAAGTCCGAGTTGCCCAGAATACTGATATCAACGTCTACCGACTGGTAGTGGTAAGCCTTGGTGGCTGCCTGACAAACGCCGACAACTAACGCCAGCACCAGAAAAGCAGCCAACACTGCTACTATAGGCAGCACACTGCCTTTCGAGTCAGCACCCCTTGTTACAGACATCGCTTTCTGCCAGCTATGATACCACACCAAGCTAAAACAGTCATTGACTGCCCCCGAGCCAGCGGGAGCCTCCACTTACTTTTGGCAAGATCTCAGCCTCCCACCGGGGCTGTATCTCCGTCCGGATGGATTGCCGCAGGCTTACCCTGTATAATTTCAGCCAAGGGCAGCCCGCGGCTTTCTACCTCTTTGCACCGCTCGGGAGCCGGTGGGCAAAAAACAAAGGGAGGTGAACTCATGATCCGCACTGTAGAACAGTACTTGGAGAGCCTTCGTGACGGCAGGGTGATCTATTGCCTCGGGGAGAGGGTGAAGGACGTCACCACCCATCCCGTGCTGCGGAGGATAGTACAAGGCGGCGCTATGGACTGGGTGGTCACCAACCACCCGGAGACACGCCCCCTGTTCGTCGCCAAGAACGAAGAGGGTGAGGATGTCCATTTTCTCTGGATCCCGCCCAAGAGCAGGGAAGACCTGTTGAGGCGACGGGAGATTTATATCTGGGCAAGCCGGTTCGGCGGCGTTGCCCTGCACTGCATGGGCGTTGATGGTCTGGCAGCCTTGACTGTGCTGGCAGCCAGGGTGGACAAAGCCATGGGCACCCATTACTCCGAGCGCGTGGCGGCCTACCGCAAGTATATCCAGAAGACCGATATCGGGCTCACCACCGCCCAGACTGATGTCAAGGGTGACAGGGGACTGCACCCCTCAAAGCAGGTGCAGCACAAGGACTTCTATGTCCGGGTGGTGGACAAGAACAAGGACGGCATCATCGTCCGCGGCTGCAAGTACCATATCAGCTCCACACCTTGTGCCAACGAGGCTTTCGTTATCCCCTGCCGCACCCACGGCGAGGAGGACAAAGACTATGCTGTAGCCTTCGCCACGCCGCTCAATGCCAAGGGCATCACCCTCATCTGCGCCGACCCCGAGATCAGAGGTCCCAGCACCGAGGAGACCTTCTGGGACGCACCCCTCGCTTCCAGGCACGGCGTCGGCGATGGCGAGTGCATGATAGTGTTCGATGATGTCTTCGTCCCCTGGGAACGGGTATTCCTCTGTGGCGAATGGCAGTTCTCCAGGGACATCGCCTACCTGTTCGCCACCTTCCACAGGTTGTTCGCCTGCTGCCGTATGGTGCCGATGATGGAGCAGCTCACCGGCGCCGCCGCGCTAATGGCTGAGTACAACGGTCTGGAGAAGTACACCCACGTCCGTGACAAGCTTTCCTGGATGGTGCAGGTCACCGAGGCTTTCAAAGCCTTAAGTTGGGCAGCCTGCATGTTCCCGGAGAAGGAGCCAGACGCGGACTTGGTGATCCCTAACCAGCTCTATACCAACATCGCCAAATTTATGTATGCCGACAACTTCCACGAGATGTGCAAGATCGCTCAGGACATCTGTGGCGGCATTGCCGCCGACCCCATCGCCTACCGCGACTGGGCAAATCCTGAGGAGCGCGAGTACATCGAAAAGTACCTTGCGGGCAAAGCCGGCATACCCACAGAGCACAGGCTGAAGGCGATAAGGCTGGTGCACGACATCACCGGCGGCAGGCACCTCACCCACCAGATACACGCCGAGGGCTCGCTGGCGGCGCAGAAAATGATGTTCTACGCCAACGCCAACTGGAACATGTATAAAGCCGCCGCCATGAGGGTGGCTAACATACCGGGATGGGAGGAAAAAGACCCGTCTCAGGCGAAGCTGATGGACCTTGGTCGCGAGGCTGCATCAAAGATGCCGCCTATAGACACGAGCTACAGGGTCGCAGCCAAAGCCTAGCGTACCAGCCTCGACCCCTTCGGGAGCAACACTCGGCTCCTCCCGCAATGTCTTTGACACCGCGGGGGGAGCTGTCTACAATAAGGCGGGAATTCCACTAGCCAGATTTCACGGGGCAGCCACTTCTCCCTCATCTGGTCGTGCTCCGAGGAAGGGGGTGAAAAAGGACTCTGAACTCAAGGCAGGTCAGTGATGGAATTGTAATTTCAGGAAGGAGGTCTTGATCGGTAATATGGAGTTTGGCTTTACCAAAGAGCAGGAGAAGCTGAGGAAGGAACTACACGACTTCTACGCCAACGAACTGCCGGAGGACATCTCCGGGGTGCCCGCGCTGAGCAAGGAGCTGCAGGACTTCTGGATGGGTTTGCAGAGAAAAGCCGGGAAGAAGGGCTATCTGGCACCGGGCTGGCCCAAGGAGTGGGGCGGCTTAGGGCTGGGACACATCGAGGTCGGGATCGCCAATGAGGAGGAGGGGTACTGGGGAATAGCCTGGCCCGATGGCATCGGACTGCACATCGTAGGTCCCGGGCTGCACCTCTTCGGTACCGAAGAACAAAAGAAGAGGTTCTTACCCGAGATATCCAGCGGTGAGAAGGTCTGGTATGAGTGTTTCACCGAGCCAGAGGCAGGCACGGATGAAGCTAATCAGCAGACGCGTGCCGTGAAACAGGGGGACAAATGGGTCATCAACGGTCAGAAAATCTACATCACCGGCGGCTATAAGCCGGACTGGCTCTATGTCGAAGCCAGGACAGCAGACACTATCCCGAAGCACCGCGGACTCACCCTTTTCTGTGTCAAAGCAGACACCCCCGGGGTAACCGTCACCGCACTGCCATGTATGGGCGGCTACCGGGCAAATATCTTCTACTTCGACAATGTCGAGGTGGGCGATGACGCCATCGTGGGTCAGATAAACCAGGGCTTCTACCATGTCATGGCAACCTTTGAGTTTGAAAGGTCGAACACCGCCGGCGCCGCTAGGGCCAAGCGGGAATTGCAGGAACTGATACAGTTCTGCCGTGAGACCAAGCGGAATGGAAAGCCGCTCATCAAAGACCCCATGGTGCGACGGGCACTGGCAAAAATGGCTATCGACATCGAGGTATTGCGACTGGCAGCATGGCGCACCGCCTGGAGGTTCGGCGAGCGCAAGCGGCTGGGCCCGCTGGACTTCGACCTCACCGGGCTGTTCAGCAGGCTGAACGCTATGTCCCACCCCAATTTGAAGATGGATATCCTTGGCACCTACGGTCAGCTCCGCATGGGCTCAAAATACGCCAAGTTGGACGGGTCGATCGAGCGCGGGTGGCAGGTGACCCGGAGCTATCATTACGCGGGCACCATGGAGGCGATCAAGATTGTGCTGGCGGGCAGAGTGCTCGGTCTGCCCAGAATACCCGCCAAGCTGAATACGACCATAATGAAAGCCCTGCAGGAAAAGGAGAAATAGTCCCGAAGCTACGGACCGATGAAGGAGAATGAACATGAACTTCGAACTCAGCGAAGAACAAAAGATGCTTAAGAAAGCCGCCCGCGAGTTCCTCGAGAACGAATGCCCTGAGAGCGTGGTGAGGAAAGCAGAGGACAGCGACCTCGGCTATCCTCCGGAACTGTGGAAAAAGGCTGCCGATTTGGGCTGGCTGGGGCTGATATATCCGGAGAAATACGGTGGCATCGGGATGAACATACTGGACATGGCTATCCTCTACGAAGAGATGGGGCGGGCACTGTTCCCCAGCCCCCACCTCTCCACGGTAGTCCTCTGCGGACTCGCCATTCTAGAGGCGGGCAACGAGGAGCAAAAAGCTAGTTTGCTACCCCGGATAGCCAGAGGCGAGCTTGTCATGGCTCTGGCGCTCACCGAGCCCGAAGCCACCTGGGACGGTAAGGGCTGGTTACCTCAAGGGGTGACCATGCCAGCTACACCCGAAGGCAACAACTATATCATCAACGGCGTTAAACTCTTTGTCCACGATGCCCTCGCCGCTGATTACCTGCTGGTGGCTACTAGGACCAGGAAGAACCGCAGGGCTGCTGACGGTGTCACGTTGTTCCTTGTCGATGCCAAAAGCCCCGGAATAAGCTACACCGTGCTCCGCACCACCGCCGGCGATAAGAAACAGTGTGAGGTGGTCTTCGACCGGGTGAAAGTTCCGGCAAAGAACATCGTGGGCAAACTGCATGGCGGCTGGCCCACGCTGGAAAGGGTAATCAACATCGGCGCCGTGCTGCTCAGCGCCCAGATGGTCGGCTCCGCCGAAAAAGCTATGGAAATGGCGGTGGAGCACGCCAAGACCAGGGTCCAGTTCGATATGCCCATCGGCATCCACAACTGGGTGCAGGAGTACTGCATCATGGCTTTCGCCGATGTGCAGGGCACCAGGAACTTAGTCTATGAGGCTGCCTGGATGCTCAGCGAGGGCATTCCCTGCGACCTCGAAGTCGCCATGACCAAAGCCCGGGCTAACGAGGCTTGCACCGATGCCCACTGGCAGGCCCACCAGGTCCTGGCTGGCGTCGGCTTTACCACCCAGGACGGCGTCCTGCCCCTCCACACCAAGAGGGGTAAAGTGTGGCAGCTCTATCTTGGCGAAACCGACCACTGGATGGAGAAGGTCGCCCAGCAGATAGAAAAATGGCCTCCACCAGAAAAGCCCAAGGGTAAGCCGCTGGGCATATTCAACGTGCCCGAAGACCTGCAGGCGCCTCACTGGGACGTCTGGGCAAACCAGATCAAGAACAAGGGGAAGCTCTGGTAGACGGGGCATAACGCCAAAACGGACAACCGAGGTAGCCCTCAACTACCCCTACAGGGATGAGAAGTTGGGGGCTGCCTATTTTCGGCACAGCAGACTAGCCCGGCTTGCGCATCAGCTCGAATATGGCACCGCCGACGCCACCGGCATCCAGATAGGCGAACCTTCCCGGGTCGTGGATGAGCAGTCTAGCCCCTTGAGCCACTAAGTTTTGTGCTTCAGCATCCACATCGTCGACATAGAAGCCGATGTGGTGCACCCCCTCCCCCCAGGTATCGAGGAAGCGGGACTGGAATATCCGTCCCTCGGTACACTGGACAAGCTCGACCTGCACCGGTCCCACATAGGTGAACGCCATCCTGACCTTCCACGGCCTCCCCTTGGCATCAACGCCACCGTTCTCGGCGTATGACCACGGTCCCAAGCCATACAGCCTGGACCACGCCTCAATAGTCTTATCGATGTCCTTAACCGCATAGCTGATGTGGTCGATTGATTTCACTTTGAATGGCTGTGTGCTGCTCATCGGTCTCACCTCCTTAGCCGGCACTCCATTATAGCACCGGCATATATGCTATTTCGATGGTCCGCAAAGCTCAAGACTTGTGTGGCTATGGTATAATTTTGCGCTGTATGAGCGTTCTGGTCACCGGCGCCACCGGGCACCTCGGCTGCAACCTGGTGCGTGCCTTGCTGGCTAAGAACCGCAAGGTGCGCGTCCTAATTCATAACACCCGCCTCGGCATAGAGGGGCTGGACGTGGAAACTGCCAGCGGCGATGTGCTCGATTTTGACTCGTTGGTAAAGGCATTCGATAGCATCGAGGTGGTATACCACCTTGCCGGCTACATCTCCCTCCTTCCCAGTGACAGACCGCTGATGGAGGCGGTGAACATACAAGGCGTGAGAAATGTAGTCGAGGCCTGCCTGCGCACAGGCGTGCGCCGCCTCGTCCACTTCAGCTCTGTCCACGCCATCAAGGATGTACCGAATGGCACGGTTGACGAGACCTGCAGCCTGGTGGACTCACCTGATGCCCCGCCCTATGACCGCAGCAAAGCCGCCGGGGAACGGGAGGTGCTTAAAGGTCTGGAGAAGGGCTTGAACGCCGTCATCATCAGCCCCACAGGAGTCATCGGTCCCCACGACTACCGCCCATCCCACTTCGGTCAGGCACTCATCTACATGGCACAGGGGAAACTCCCCGCCCTGATTGCAGGCGGTTTTAACTGGGTGGACGCCAGGGACGTGGTCGAAGGAGCAATAGGAGCTGAGCAGAAAGCACCCGCGGGTAGCAAGTACCTGCTCGCCGGTCATTGGGTACCCATACCCGAAATCGCTGCCATGGTGGCGGAGATAACCGGTGTTCCCGCTCCCGGCTTTACCTGCCCCCCATGGCTCGGCCTCTGCGGTGCCCCTCTTCTCAGCACATTTGACCGCCTCCGCGGCAGACAGCCTCTTTATACCGCCATGTCCATTAAGTCGCTCCAGCACCACCGCCACGTCAGCCACCAGAAAGCCAGCCGCGAGCTCGGTTACCAGCCGCGACACTTCAGAAAGACGCTGGAGGACACACTTAAGTGGTTTGAGCAGGCGGGAATGCTCAACCCTGCAGCCCGGCGAAAGGAGAGTCGATGACTGAAGCTGTCCTTTTCAACTTCCTGCTGATAGCCTGGTTCGTACTGGCGGCGGTGGTATTCTCTGCCCTGTTCTTTATTCCCGCACCATACGGCAGACACGCCCGCCGCGGCTGGGGACCGGTGTTCGCCAACCGCACCGGCTGGCTGCTTATGGAGGCGCCGGCACCGCTGGCTTTCGCTGCCCTCTACTTCCTCGGGGAAAACAGGGGTAGCCTCACCGCTTTGGTCTTCCTGCTGCTCTGGGAGGCACATTATATCCACCGTGCGTTCCTCTACCCCTTCAGCTTGCAAAACCGCCAGAGAAAGATGCCACTTACCATTGTCCTCTTCGGCTTCGTGTTCAATTTGGGCAATGCTTACCTCAACGGGCGTTACCTGTTCACCTTCGCCTCCTATGCCACCGGGTGGCTCAGCGATTACCGTTTTGTCCTCGGCGCCTTAGTGTTCATCACCGGCTTTGTCATCAACCGCAGTGCCGATGAGGTACTGCGCCAGCTGCGCCAAAAGAACGAGTCCGAATATCAGATACCTTTCGGTGGGATGTACCGTTGGATATCCTGCCCCAACTATTTCGGCGAGATCCTCACCTGGGTGGGCTGGGCTATAGCCACCTGGTCGCTGCCCGGTCTGGCATTCGCCGTGTGGACGGTTGCCAACCTGGCACCCAGGGCGCGGACGCACCACCTGTGGTATTTGCAGCAGTTTCCCGATTACCCCAGAGAGCGCAAGGCGCTCATCCCCGGGCTCTGGTAGCAGGCTTTCACCCTCACCCTATCCCTCTCCCTCAAGGGAAAGGGAAATAAACGGGGGCAGTCACCCTTTCGATTCGACTCGCGATCAAAGATGAGGTGCTGGACCAGTCCATGTGCAAGGATCAGCTATCTGCTATAATGTAACCTCAACTGGAGGTGTTACTTTGTATAAGGCGCCGCGGGGCACCGTGGATATCTTACCCGAGGAGCAGGCGTTCTGGAGGTATGTCGAGGCTAAAGCCGCCGAGGTCTGCCAGCTTTACGGCTACCAGCGCTTAGACACGCCGGTGTTCGAGGAGGCGGCGCTTTTCACCCGCAGCATCGGCGAGGGCACCGACATCGTTACCAAGGAGATGTACGTCTTCAAAGACCGCAGCGGCAAGCAACTGGCACTCAGGCCTGAGGGGACAGCCCCGGTATGCCGCGCCTACATAGAGCACGGCATGGACAACCTGCCCCAGCCAGTCAAGCTGTACTACCTTGCCCCTGCATTCCGCTACGAGCGCCCCCAAGCAGGACGCTACCGCCAGCACTATCAGTTCGGCTGCGAAGCTATCGGCGATGGTGACCCCGCCCTGGATAGCGAGGTCATCCACATGGCATGCCAGTTCTTCACCTCCCTGGGGCTCAAGGAGCTGACCGTACAGCTAAACAGCATCGGCTGCAAGTCCTGCCGTCCTGAGTATATCAAAGCCCTTAAGGGATATTATCAGGAGAGGGCAGCGGACCTCTGCCCCGACTGTAAGACGAGGCTGGAGAAAAACCCACTGCGCCTGCTGGACTGCAAACGGCAGGGGTGCCAGCACATAGCCGACAATTCCCCCAGGAGCACGGACTATCTCTGCCCCGAATGCCGGTCACATTTTGAAGTGGTAACCGAATTTTTGCGGAGCCTTGACCTGCCCTTCAACTTCAACCACCGACTGGTGCGGGGACTGGACTATTACACCAAGACGGTGTTTGAGGTACAGCCGCTTGCTGGCGGTGCTCAGAGCGCGCTGGGCGGTGGCGGCAGATATGACGACCTCATCGAGCAGCTGGGCGGCAAGCCCACGCCAGCGGTGGGCTTCGCTGCCGGTATGGACAGGGTGGTACTCACTTTGAAGAAGCAGGGCATCCCCGTGCCACCCTTGCCCTTACCTGAGGTGTTCATCGCCCATCTGGGCAACGAGGCAAAGGGGGAGGCAGTGAAGCTCGCCGCCAGCCTGCGGTCGCAGGGCATCGGCGTGGTGATGGCGAGCGGTGACCGCAGCCTGAAGGCACAGCTACGCCAGGCAAACAGCCTGGGCACAGGCTACGCCATCATCATCGGGGAGGAGGAGATAAAAAACCGCAAGCTTACGCTACGCAACATGGTCAGTGGCGAACAGCAAAGCCTTACCCCTGCCGAGCTGAGGGCAGTGTTGGGGAAAGGGACTTAGATATGCCAGAGCAACAAATAAGACACAGCCCGAGGACAGGAGGAGACTTATGGACGAGGTGACAATATCGAAGGCGATTGTGGAGAGCTACTTCAAGGAACTCCTAGCAGCCACCGAGTTGGATGTGGCTATAGCCGGCGCTGGTCCTTCAGGGATGACCGCCGGCTACTACTTAGCGAAAGCGGGGGCAAAGGTTGCCATCTTTGAACGGAGGTTGAGCGTCGGCGGCGGCATGTGGGGCGGCGGTATGATGTTCAACCGCATCGTGGTGCAGGGCGAGGCTAAAGGGATTCTTGACGAGCTGGGCATCGGGAGCAAAGAGTACCAGCCGGGCTACTATGTCGTCGACGCCGTAGAAGCGGTAGCAACCATGTGCTCACAGGCGATAAAAGCCGGCGCCAGGATATTCAACCTCATCAGCGTTGACGACGTCATGGTGCGGGAGGATGACAGGATAGTAGGGCTGGTGCTAAACTGGAGCGCGGTCACGCTGGCAAACCTGCACATTGACCCTCTGGGCGTGAAGGCAAAAATGGTCATCGACGCCACTGGGCACGATGCCGAGGTCTGCCGCATCGTCTCCAAAAAGACCAGTACCGGTGTGGAGATGAAAGGGGAAAAATCGATGTGGGCTGAGGTCGGCGAAAAGACAATTGTGGAGAATACCAAAGAGGTCTGCCCTGGGCTGATAGTCGCCGGCATGGCAGCCAACGCCGTTTTCGGGGCACCGCGCATGGGCGCCATATTCGGCGGCATGCTGCTTTCGGGCAAGAAAGCCGCTGGGCTAGCCCTCAAAGGGCTAAAAGGAAGGAAATAGATGGCAAAGACTGTGGCCGAGATAAACGAGAAGATCAAGAAAGGACAGGCGGTGGTAGTCACCGCCGAAGAGATCATCGAGATCGCCAGAAAGAAGGGCATCAGCCAGACCGCCAAGGAGGTGGATGTGGTCACCACCGGCACCTTCGGTCCCATGTGCTCCTCCGGAGTCTTCCTCAACTTGGGACACCCCAAGCCCAGGATAAAGCTGGGCGGGGGGAAGGTGTACCTTAACGATGTCCCCGCTTACGCCGGGCTGGCGGCGGCGGACATCTTCCTCGGCGCTGGTGCCCTGCCTGAAGACGACCCAAAGAACCGCATCTACCCCGGCGAGTTCCGCTACGGCGGCGGGCATGTCATCGAGGAGCTGGTGGCGGGGAAGGACATCAGACTGGTAGCTACCGCCTACGGCACCGACTGCTATCCAAGGAGAAAGCTGGAGACGCTGATAAACATAAAGGACATAAACGAGGCGGTGCTGTTCAATGTCAGGAACGCTTACCAGAACTACAATGTGGCGGTGAACCTTGGCGACCGCGTCCTCTATACCTACATGGGTGTGCTCAAGCCGAAGCTGGGCAATGCCAACTACTCCACCTCGGGGCAGCTCTCGCCCTTGCTAAATGACCCATATTATAAGACCATAGGCATCGGCACTCGCATCTTCCTCGGCGGTGGCATCGGATATATCGCCTGGCACGGAACACAACATAACCCTGCGGTGCCCCGCAGCGAGAACGGAGTGCCCAAGAGGCCCGCGGGCACGCTGGCGGTGATCGGCGACCTGAAGCAGATGAGCCCACGGTGGCTCGTTGGCACCAGCTTCCTTGGCTACGGCTGCACCATTACCGTGGGCATCGGTGTTCCCATACCGATACTCTCCGAGGAAATACTCAAGTATACCCTGGTGACCGATGCCGATATCATCGCCCCGGTGGTGGACTACAGTGAGGCTTATCCCCAGAGAAAACCGGATGTCCTAGCGGAGGTGAGCTATGCTGAGCTCAAGAGCGGCGTCATCAAAATACAGGGCAAGGAGGTGCCCACCGCCTCGCTTTCTAGCTACCCGAAGGCGGTTGAGATAGCCAACATACTTAAGGAGTGGATCAAGAGGGGCGAATTCCTGCTCACCGAGCCGGTGGTGCCGCTGCCCGGCGCCGAATCGGGCATCACCATCAAGCCACTGGAGGAACGCCCTATACTGGAATAAGGAGAAAATATGGTCGTCTCTAAAAGGATAGTGCTCCACTTCCCCAAACGCCTCACCAGTCAGCCAATAGTCTACAGGTTGGTGAAGGACTTCGACCTGGAGTTCAACATACTGAAGGCATCGGTAACCCCGGGCGAGGAGGGGTTGCTAGTTATGGAGCTCACCGGCGAGCAGCGGAACTACGACAAGGGGGTGAAATACCTCACCGACGCCGGGGTAAAGATACAGTCGTTAAGCCAGGACGTAGTGCGCAATGAGACCAGGTGCACCCATTGCGGCGCCTGCATCACCCTCTGCCCCAGCGGCGCCTTCTCGCTGGAGCCGGGGACGAGGAAGGTCATCTTCGATAACTCCAAATGCGTCGTCTGTGAACTCTGCATTAAAGCCTGCCCGCCGCGCGCCATGGAGCTTTACTTCTGAATGTACCAGCCGAGGACCTACCGCCACTGGGTTAAAGACACCAGCCTCATCGCCTTCACCGTAACCGTTAAGGAGACCGACCTCTACATCCGCGCCCGCCGCCACCTCGAGGCTGAGGCACTGGCATCGGTGCTGAGGCACCGCACACCCCTTGAAGAGTACCTCGTCAGCCACCCTGATTTCCTCCACTCTCTCGAGCCGATCGCTGTAGATGAGGCAGCACCGCACATAGTGAAAGAAATGGCGACAGCTGCCCAAAAAGCCGGGGTGGGCCCCATGGCAGCGGTGGCTGGTGCCATCGCCGAGGCGGTGGGCAATGACCTGCTCGCCTTCACCTCTGAGGTCATTGTGGAGAACGGCGGCGATATATTCCTCAAAATATCAAGACCGAGGCTGGTAGGCATCTATGCCGGCAGCTCTCCACTAACCGGCAGAGTCGCCCTGAAAATACTACCTCGGGAGACCCCGCTAGGGGTCTGCACTTCTTCTGGCACCGTAGGGCATTCGCTGAGCTTCGGCTTGGCTGATGCCGCCATCGCCTTAGCGCCCTCAGCAGCCCTCGCCGATGCCGCCGCCACCGCCCTGGGCAACAGGGTGAAGTCCACCGAAGACATAGAGCCAGCGCTGGAATGGGCGAAGACCGTCCCCGGGCTCATCGGGGCAGTGATAATCAAGAACGACAAACTGGGTGTCTGGGGGAAAGTAGACCTTGTGCCAGTAAAGTCTCCCGGGAAAAACTGAGCCGGTCCAAGTCACTTGCCGCAGCAGGACACGCTGAACCGCACGCTGCTAGTGGCTGTGCCACCCCTGCCATCGCTGACCACCACGGTGACCACGTACTCGTCTGTTAGCCCCGGTGACGTCCAGCCCACCTCCGCCCCCTGCCCGGTAATTTTGCCACCAGTAGCCACCCACCTATACTCCAGCGTGTCCTCGTCAGGGTCTTCAGCAATGCACTTTATGGTATGGGTGATGTAGGCACGGGAGCTATTAACGTCCTTCGGCGGCATGCCGTCCACGGTCAAGCCCACTATTTTCGGCGGGTTATTGGGCCTTTCGAAAGCGGTCAAAGTAAGTGACCGACTTGCCTGACCGCCGTTACCGTCGCTGACCACTACCTTCACTGTGTAGTCAGCAGGTGCCTCAGGGGCAACCCACACCACCTCGCTGCCATCGCCCTGAATGGTGCCTCCGCTGGCTGACCACTTGTAGCTCAAGGTATCGCCGTCGGCGTCCGCGGCTACACAGGTTATTCTGGTACTGCGTGTCACCGCTACTTCCATCTTCTCCGCGGTCAGTGAGACTATCCTCGGCGCGTGGTTGGGCGGCGGTGGCGGAGGCGGCGGTGAAGAGCACGACGACAGGGCCACACCTAACAAAAGCAGCAACATACCAGCAAGCAGTCCCATAACTTTGCCGGGACCAACTCTATTCCCTACTTCGCGATAAAATTTCTTCATGCACTACACCCCCACTCGTAAAACGCGGGAGGCGATGACAAAGATTATAACCTAACGCTCTGCGAAAGTCCAACGCCTCTAGTCCTAAACGCTTCCTCTACCTTGGGAGAGGGGAGAGCAGCAGACCAGCTCTAAGTCCGAGCTACCTCTCACCCCCTCTCCCTCTAGGGAGAGGAGAGCTCGGTCCAGCTCTCAGCCCAAGCTGCCCTTCATTCCCTCTCCATTTAGGGAGAGGAGACTTTGGTCCAGCTTTAAGGCTTCAGTCACCTTTCATTCCCCTCTCCCTTAAGGGAGAGGGATAGGGTGAGGGTAAACCTCTACCTTTTAACTGCAGAGGCGAAATAGCCGCCGGGACTGTCCTCCACCCCAATGTCATCAAACCCTGCTGCCCGCAACATCTGGTACATCTCGGCACCGTCAGGAAGGACATCTTGCTCCACAGCGGGGATGCTCCGGTGGATATTGTTTATCTCCTCGCGGCTGGCGCTGTGGCAGATAAACAGCCTGCCACCTTCCTTCAATACCCGCCTCATCTCGGCAAGTGCCCCCGGCTTGTCCTGAAAATGTGGGAAGCTGGAATAGCAGACCACGGCGTCAAAGATGCCTTCGGACAAGGGCAGGCTGACGACATCGGCATGGAGGTACTCCACATTTTGGGGAAAGTTTTTAGCCCGCGCCCGCTTTAACATCTCCTCAGCTATGTCCACACAGACCAGCCTGCCGCCGTCCATCCTTTTCAGTAGGTGGGGCACAAAGACGCCGGTGCCGGTGCCAACATCGAGCACCCACCAGCCCGACGCAATGTCCAGCCGGGCAGCTAAGGCGCCGAGCTTTGCACCGTCCTTAGCGGCAATCACCTCGTCCCAGATAGGCGCCTTGCTGTTGAAATATTCCCGTATGGTCATCATGGTCAATCACCTGCAGCCAGCGTCTTCTCCCGCCAGCGCCGCACCTTCCTCTTGGGCGAAAAGGCGACCGCCAGCCCAAAGATTATGGACGACACTATCACTATGGAGGCGCCGGAGGGTAGGTCAAACAAGTAGGACGCCGCCAGTCCCGCCCAGCAGGAGAGTATGCCGAAGGCGGAGGCGATGAGCAGCATGCGCTTGAGGCTATAGGTGAGCTGGTAAGCCGCAGCTGCTGGGTTCAGTATCAGGCTATAGACCAGAAGCCCACCGATGCTCTGCAGCGAGGCGGTGATGGTGACACCGGTGGCAAACAGTATGCCGTAAAACACCAGCGCCGCCGGTATGCCCACCGCTACCGCCACCTGTCTATGGCACACCACCGCCATGACCTCCTTGTAGAACGCAGCCACCAGCCCGATCATCACCAATGCAACAGCGCCCAGGAAGATGAGGTCGCGCCGGCTGACCGTGAGGATGCTGCCCCAGAAAAGGTTCAGTGCCTCCGTCCTCGCCCCGGGCATCAGTCCCATGAACAGGAACGCCAGCCCCAGCATCAGCGAGAACACTATGCCGATAGAGGTGTCCGGGCTGAGTTCGCCGCGATCAGCCAGCGGCCCGATGGCAGCGGCGGCGATGAGGCTGAAAACCAGCGCGCCCAGAAGCGGGTCAAAGCCCGCCCAGACGCCCAGAAGAGCACCAGCAAAGGCAGCATGGGCAATGCACACACCGATGAAGGAGAGGTGCATGGCAACCACAAAGACACCGACCACAGCACAGGTAATACCCCCGCACAGCCCGGCGAGGAGGGCATTCTGCATGAACTGGTATTCAAGGATGTTCACTGGGATGACCTCATTGACCAGCCACCATCCGGCTCCACCGGCAACTGAGCCCCGTAGAGCTCAGCCAGCACCTCTGCACTGAGCACTTCTTCAGGGCTGCCCTCCCGCCATATCCTGCCGCCCTTCATCATCACTACCCGCTGACAAACAGAGGGCAGCGTCCTCAAATCGTGGGTGACATAGATCGTGGTGATGTGCTGCTGGGCGTGGATGAGCCGGACAAGGCTCAAAATATCTTTCTGCGCTGGCGGGTCGAGCGAGGCTGTGGGCTCGTCCAGAAGCAGTATCTCCGGTTGCTGTGCCAGAGCCCGAGCGATGGCTACCCTCTGGTATTCCCCCCCAGAGAGATGCCCTATGGGACGCTCCGCCAGGTGGCTGATGCCCACCAGCTCCAGCAGACCGTCAACCATTTTCCGCTGCACCGTGGTGGGGCGGCGGAGAAAGCCCAGCCTGCCGTAGCACCCCACCAGCACCGTCTCGCGGACGCTGATGGGAAGGCGGGGGTCGATGTTCTCCACCTGGGCTACATAGCCGATGCGCTTCCGTAACTCGATCCCATTCCTGCGGTCCACCCTCATCCCTAGTACCCATGCCTCACCATGCACCAGCCGCGCTAGTCCGTTGATCACGGTGAGCAGTGTGGTCTTGCCGGCGCCGTTGGGACCGATGACGCCCACAAACTCCCCTCGGACCACCTCCAGCGAGACACCCTCCAGCGCCACGTCCTCCCGGTAGGAGACCACGGCGTCTTTCAGCCTGATAACGGTCCCATCCATCATTTCCTCGTCTTGGCTAAAGCCTTAAACAGCAGCTCCACGTTCCTGTCCAGCGCCTTCTCCCAGCTCTCGGTGCCCTTGAGCCCCCCGGGGAAGTTGGAGATGGTCACCTGCACCGCACCGATATCCCTCGCCATGGCTTCGCTGGTGGCGGTGGCACCGCTTTGCAAGTTGTCGATGACCAGCACCACTCCAGCCTCCTTCGCCTGCTTCACCAGCTTCTCCACGTCGCTCACGCTGAGCTCCTCAGGGCGTCCATAGCTGGCAACCACGTCAAACCCCGCCCATTTTACAAAACCGAGCTGCATGTCTGCACATATCACCTTCACCTGGCTCAAATTTGCCGCCTCCAGCCGCTTCTTCACCTCATCGCCTTTAGCTAAGATTTCCCTCTTTCTCTGCTCGGCGCGCTGACGGTAAAGGTCGGCATTTTCTCTGTCTAACTCAGCCAGTATCTCGGCGACCTTGGTAACACCCTCAGCCTGCACCGAAGGCACCATCCAGTTGCCTTTAAGCTCGATGACCTTGATGATAAGGCTGGAGGTCTTCGCTGCCTCGATGGCACGGGTGACGTTTTTCATATTACGCTGGTAATCGTGGATTATGAGCGCTTTTGATTTGGTCAGCGCCTCGATGTCCCCCGGCTTAATATCGTAATGCCCGGGACATGCCTCCGGTGGTATCAGCACCCTCGCCTTGAGCTTGCCAGCAGAGACGTCGGCTACGATGTTGGCGATGTGCGAGGAGCCGGCTACGATGTCAATCGGAGGGCGGCTACACGAAGGCAGCCACGAAAGCGCGGCTGCAGCCACCAGCAGAGCGATGGACCAGACCCTCAACTTCATCTCTTTGCCTCCTTTTACTTGTCCTGGATGCTACCCCTCTCATTTCCCCTGCCCTACCACCAGCAGAGCGCTTGTCGCAACAGACTCTCGGAAAGCTCTGCCACTCTTTTTTTCTTCTCTTTCATCCTAGCTTGATAGAAATCGAGCAACATCTGGGCAAACTCCCTCACCCCCTCAAGGCCGACACACACCAGGACCGGCTTCAAACCACAAGCCGCCTCGATCCATATCGTCACCGCACCCGTACCCCGATTCAGACTTATCTGAAAAACAGTCACCCCCTTCCCCCCACTCAGTCCGATCGGTGCTATCGTTAGTGATTGCAACTGTTTGCACTAGCAACAGACTGAAGTATAGCATTAGAGAAGGGTTGTGTCAATGGGCTGGGCTAGTCCAGCATATTGGGAAGACTTTATCCCAGCAATGCATTAGGTATAGCCCGCCCAGCCGGACCATTCCCCTATCGCATTGCGGAAAAGGCAGTGCTGCTAAAGATGGTTAAAAGGTCTGCCGCGAACCTCCCCCTAATTTGTGGGGACAGAGGGCAATAGTAAAAATGGTTGAGGGGTCTAGCGCCGATGAAGGACTTACCGCGGGACTTTCTCTCCCTTTAGGGCAGGAAGGTGGTTCTGTGGCGTAGGGTTGATTCAGACGATAGCCCCCTGCCTAAAGGGAGAGGGAGGGGTGGGGGTAAACTTGACGCGGTGGTGATATTGGACTACACTAGAAGATGTGTACAGAACCTGGCTGGTGCCGTTCCCTGGTTCGGCACCCTCTTGGGGGGAGACCGGGAGCCAAAGGATTTTCCTTGGCGACGCGGGAAGAGAGGTCTTGTGCCGCAGAGACCGCAGCAGAACAGGTCACAGTAACACAACAAGGAGGCACGGAATTGGCTCTAGCGGACAAGACCCTTACCTGCTCCGAATGCGGGAGGACGTTTGTCTTCACCGTTGGTGAGCAAGAGTTCTATCGGTCGCGAGGGCTACAGAACGAACCCGGTCGCTGCCCCGAGTGTCGGGCAGCCAGGAGACAAAGTCGTTACCGTGGCTACGGTCAATCCAGGACGACGTATAAGGCAGTCTGCGCCAACTGTGGCGCCGAGTGCGAGGTACCATTCGAGCCCAAGGACGACCGCCCGGTTTACTGCAGCACCTGCTATGCCGAAAAGAAACGCAAGTAGCAGTTAGACAAACAAGCACCCTCAGCCACTCCCCCACTGAGGGTGCTGCATCAAAGAAATGAACGCAGGTATCTGCCAGATAAGGCTCCACCTCCATGGAAGCCAGTCCCTCAAGGACAAAAGGCGTACGGTCAAGTCTATAATCTCCCGCCTGCGCAGCCAGTACAACATCTCCATAGCCGAGGTCGATGACCTCGACCTGTGGCAGATGACGACGCTGGGTATAGCTTGCGTCAGCAACCATGACCAGCACGTCGACGAAATACTTAACCGCGCGCTGAACTTCATTGCCCAGAACTACCCCGAGGTGGAAATCGTGGAGCGGGCGGTCGAGATCCTGCCTGCTCCTTAGTGGCGCGGCAGGCTGTTATGTACGCTGACGCCTTCATCCACCACCTGACGACACACCCCGACTATAAACAGCAGCTCGTCCACATCCAGCATATCCCACCCCGTGAGCCCAGAAGCGGCGAGTTAGAGAAGACATTACACCCCAGGCTTGAAGCCAGGCTGAGAGCCTTGGGCATAACCTCGCTCTACAGCCACCAGGCTCAGGCGGTGAACGCCGCCCGCAACGGCAAGAACGTGATGGTCGCCACCGCCAGCGCCAGCGGCAAGACGCTGTGCTACAACCTGGCGGTGCTCCAGACAATATGCGAAGACCCCTTCGCCCGCGCCCTTTATCTCTTCCCCACCAAAGCACTGGCGCAGGACCAGCTCCGCAACCTGCGCAGTCTCGCCAGCCCAGACATAGTCAACTATACCGAATACGCCACCTTCGACGGCGATACCCCCGTTGCGGAACGAAGGGAGATAAAAAAACGGGCTAAGATCGTGCTCACCAACCCCGATATGTTGCATATCGGTATACTGCCCAACCACGGCTCCTGGTCACGGCTGTTCCGCAACCTGAAGTACGTTGTGGTGGACGAGGCGCATGTCTACCGCGGCGTCTTCGGCTCACACGTGGCAAACATACTGCGGCGGCTGCGCCGTATCTGCGCCCTCTACGGCTCAAGCCCTCAGTTTATCTGCTGCTCCGCCACCATCGCCAACCCGGGCGAGCATGCCCAAAGGCTGGCGGGAGTGCCTTTCGAAGTGGTGGACGATGACGGCTCCCCTTCCGGTGGCAAGCTGTTCGTCTTCTGGAACCCACCGCTTACCGAAAAAAAGGTGGGGCGGCGCAGCGCCAATAGCGAAGCCACCTTCCTGTTTACCGAGCTAGTCCGCAACAATATCCGCACCCTGGTGTTCACCCGCACGCGGAAATTGACCGAGCTTATCTACCTCTACACCAGAAACCAGCTGGGACCGGAACTTGCCGGGCGCATCAGCCCCTACCGCGCTGGCTACCTGCCCGAAGTCCGCCGCCAGATCGAGAAGGCACTGTTCGAAGGTGAACTCCTCGGCGCCGTCGCTACCAACGCCTTGGAGCTGGGCATAGACATCGGCGACCTCGAAGCCACCGTCCTGGTCGGTTACCCCGGCAGCATCTCCAGCACCTGGCAGCAGGCGGGGAGGAGCGGACGCAGGGGCGGCAGCTCCCTGAGCTTCCTCATCGCCCACGACGACCCGCTGGACCAGTACCTAATGAACCACCCCGACCATTTCTTCGGCAGCAACTTCGAATACGCCCTGATAAACTGGGAAAACCCGAACATACTCGAGCCACATCTCCTCTGCGCCGCCTGGGAGACGCCGCTGACCGAGGCTGACAGTCAGTACTTCGGCGAGACGCTCAAAGATAGCATCGCCGGACTGGAGGCGGAGGGCAAACTGAGAAGGGTGGACTCCAGGTGGTACCTGTCACCCCGGCTTGCCCAGCCCGCCGCCGAGATCAACATCAGGTCCAGCTCCGGCGAGGTCTATGCCGTTCTCGACGCCTCGCAGGGGGGTGCACTGCTGGAGACGGTGGAAGCCAGCGTCGCCTTCTTCCAGATACACCCCGGCGCCATCTACCTCCATCAGGGCGAGTCCTACCTGATACAGGAGCTCGATCTGCAGAGGAAACTCGCCATCGCCGCGCCC
>CALJTV010000026.1 GCA_937975645.1 uncultured Dehalococcoidia bacterium
CTTCCTGCCCTACCACTGCACAAACATCGGCATGATCACATGGACATACTTTTCGCTGCCTACCGGGCGGATGACGCCGGGGCTGGAGGAGGTGGTGGTCTCCAGCGCCACCTGCTTTTCTTCAATTACATCGAGGACATCGGAGAGGTAGCGGGCATTGAAGGCTATCCTGGTGGGCTCGCCGTCCACACGGGCATCTATCTCGTTGACGTTGTCACCTACCTCTTCAGCACGGGAGGATATCTTCATTTTGCCAGGGGTAGCCCCCTCGCCGGTGGAGACCTCCAGCCGGACGATGCCACTGCCATCACGGGCAAAGATGGAGGCACGCTTTATCGATTGGGCAAATTCGGCGCGGTCAATTACCGCCCTGGTGACATAGCTCTGGGGAATGAGCTGCGAGTAGTTGGGGAAATTGCCCTGGATTAGCTGCGACACCATGTGGATGTCCTTGAGTTTGAACATGACCTGCGTCTTCTGCTGGTTGACCGTTATTTCTACCTGCTCTTCTTGATCGCCAAGGAAGCGGTTGAGCTCGTTTAAGGCGCGCGCCGGCACTATCACCGCACCTTTTTCTTTGACCGGCTGACTTAAGGAGGTGTAATGTACGCCCAGCCTGAAGCCGTCTGCAGCCGCCATGGTGAGCCGGTCATCATTGAAGTCCAAGTGCACGCCGGTGAGCACCGGGCGCGTCTCTTCGGTGGCAGCGGCAAAGGTGACCTGCCTTATGCCCTCTTTGAGCAGCCCGGCATCGATCTTGGTGGCAATGCCATCGGTGACCATGGGGATAGGGGGGAAGTCCTGGGCATCAAGTCCGTTTATCCTGGCTTCAGAGCGGAGACACTGGAGATGAAGGGTGCGGTGGCTTAAAGACATGTCTATGCGCTCATTGGGTAAGGAGTTGACAAATTCGGTGAGCAGGCGCGCCGGTATGGTGATGGCACCTTCATTTTCAATCCGCGCCCCCACCCAGCAGGTGATGGCTATCTCTAGATTGGTCGCCGCTAGTTTGAGGCGCTGACCATCGGTCTGGATGAGGACGTTCTGCGTTATGGGCAATGTGGACCTGGTGGCAACAGCACGCCCCACAATGCTTAAGCCTTTGCTGAGATTACCCTGAAGGCAGGAAAGTTTCATGGCACACCCCCATCATCTTGTGGTGACATGAGTATACCCCGCCAGTGATGGGAAGTCAATGGGTAAGACAACAGTCACCCTCACCCTTTCCCTCACCCTAACCCTCTCCCTGAAGGGAGAGGGTAGATTGAGTCTGCCCTCTGAAGGAGAGAGTAAAAGGAAGACAAGGGAGAGGGTAATAAGGGACCTCAAGGGAGAGAATTGGAGAGACAGGAAACAGAGGGTAAGGTATCCCGTGTCCTCTCTCCCCCTTGGGGGAGAGAGTTAGAGTGAGGGGGACCGAACAAGAAGCTGGTTTTATTGCCTCCTCAGCGACGTGGCAACAAAAGAGTGGTCTACCACCTACTCTCTCCCCTCGCTAACAAGAAGAGCTACTTTATCACCTTCTCTCTCCCCCTTGGGGGAGAGAGTTAGAGTGAGGGGGACCCAAATTGACAGTGAATTTCGGCTTTTGTTAAACTGGCGGCGGTGACCGAACAGCCCCATCCCGCTCCAGAAACTCCATTAAAAGGCCTGGTGGAGCTTTTCACCGGCGACGGCAGGGGTAAGACATCCGCTGCCCTGGGCACCGCCCTACGCGCCCTGGGCTGCGGCAGAAGGGTGCACATCGTCTACTTTATGAAGGGCAGCTTCCCCTACAGCGAGCAGAAGGCTCTGGCACATCTGCCCAATGTAAGCTACCAGCGCTTCGGCGGTCTGCACTTCGTCGACCCCAACAGTGTTAAGCCCGAGGACAGGGAGGAAGCCAGAAAAGCCCTCGCCGCCGCCAGGGAGGCGATGCTCAGCGGTAAGTACGATGTGGTCATTCTGGACGAGGTGAACATCGCCGCCGCCTGGGGGCTGGCGGACACCGCCGAGGTGGTGAGGCTTATCAAGGAAAGACCGGAAAACGTGGAACTTGTCCTCACCGGGCGCTATGCGCCCAAGGAACTGGTGGAGCTTGCCGACCTGGTCACCGAGATGGTGAAGGTGAAACACCCCTACGATAGGGGCATCGCTTCAAGGGAGGGGATAGACTATTAGCCATGGCTGGAGAGCATGCTGAAAACGGTGAGCTTGAAGCAAGGTTGAAGCGGTGGCAGGAGCGGGCAGAGAGGATGCCGGAGAGGCGGGAGAAGTTCACCACCACTTCCGGAGTGCCCGTGGAGCGGCTGTATACCCCGCGGGACATCGAGGACATGGACTACCTGCGCGACCTCTCCTTCCCCGGCGAGTACCCGTTCACCCGCGGCATCCACCACACCGGCTACCGGGGGAGGCTGTGGACGATGCGGATGTTCGCCGGCTACGGCAGCGCCGAGGAGAGCAACGCCCGCTATAAGTACCTGCTGGAGCACGGGGAGACGGGCTTAAGCGTCGCCTTCGATTTTCCCACCTTGAACGGCTATGATACCGACGACCCCGAAGCCAGGGGGGAGTTCGGTAAGTGCGGCGTCGCTGTTTCGTCCCTGGCTGATATGGAGATTTTGTTCCAAGACATCCCCATAGACGAGATCACCACCTCCATGACCATCAACGGTCCCGCCGCCGTCATCTGGGCAATGTACCTGGCGATGGCGAAGAAGCGGGGCATCCCGCTGGAGAAGCTGGGCGGCACCATCCAGAACGATATTCTGAAGGAGTACATGGCACAGAACGCCTATATCTTCCCACCAGAGCCTTCCTTAAGGCTGATAGTGGACACTTTCGAGTTCGGCATGAAGCGGGTGCCGAAGTGGAATACCATCAGCATCAGCGGCTACCACATCCGCGAAGCCGGCGCCACCGCCGTCCAGGAGTTGGCGTTTACGCTGGCAAACGGGCTGACCTACGTGCAGGCGGGGATAGACCGCGGGCTGAAGGTGGACGACTTTGCCCCGCGCTTAAGCTTTTTCTTTAACTGCCACAACGATTTCTTCGAGGAGATAGCCAAGTTCCGCGCCGCCCGCCGCATCTGGGCACGGGAGATGAAGCAGCGCTTCAACGCCGGCGAGCGCAGTCAGTGGCTGCGCTTCCATACCCAGACCGCCGGCTGCTCGCTCACCGCCCAGCAGCCGGAGAACAACATCGTGCGCACCGCCATCCAGGCGCTGGCAGCCGTCCTCGGCGGCACCCAGTCGCTGCACACCAACTCGCTGGACGAAGCCCTGGCACTGCCCTCGGAGAGGGCGGTGACCATCGCCCTGCGCACCCAGCAGATAATCGCCCACGAGAGCGGCGTGACCAACACCGTCGACCCCCTGGGCGGCAGCTACTTCGTGGAGTGGCTCACCACCAGGACGGAGAAGGCAGTCTACGACTACTTCGCCCGGATAGAGGCGCTGGGCGGGGTGATACCGGCGCTGGAAGCCGGCTTCTTCCACCGCGAGATCGCCGACTCCGCTTACCGCTACCAGAGGGAGGTGGACTCAAAGCAGCGCATCATCGTGGGCGTGAACGAATATGCGGGCACCGAGCCCATCACCGTGCCGCTGCACCGTTTGGACCCGGAAGGGGAGAAAAGACAGCTTGAGCGCTTAAGCCGGCTGCGCCGCGAGCGGGACAATGAGCTGGTCTCCATCAGGCTGGAGGCGCTGCGCCAGGCGGCGCTGGGGAAGGAGAATTTGATGCCCTATCTGATAGACGCCGTCAGCGCCTACGCCACGCTGGGCGAGACCTGCCGGGTGCTGCGGAAGGTGTTTGGGGAATATAAGTTGCCGGCTATGGTATAATACCCGCGGCAGGTAGGGGTACTGGTCTTGGGGGAGACAACCAGTACAGCAAAGGAGGTATCATGAAGGTAACATTGAGCGTCATCAAAGCAGATATCGGCGGCTATGTGGGGCACTCCAGCTCACACCCCGATGTCCTCCAGGAGGCGGAGAAGAGCCTCGCCCAGGCGAAGAAGTCAGGCTTCCTTATCGATTACCACGTCACCAGGTGCGGCGATGACCTGCAACTGATAATGACCCACCAGCACGGCGTGGACAATGAGAAGGTGCACAAACTTGCCTGGGACACCTTCCTCGCCTGCACCCAGGTAGCGAAGAAGCTGAAGCTGCACGGCGCTGGGCAGGACATGCTCTCCGATGCTTTCGCGGGGAACGTGAAGGGGATGGGACCAGGCGTCGCCGAGATGGAGATCGAGGAACGCGAGGCGGAGACCATCATCATATTTATGGCGGACAAGACCGCCTCCGGTGCCTGGAACTATCCACTGTATAAAATATTCGCCGACCCGTTCAATAGCATCGGGCTAGTGATCGCCCCCAATATGCACTGCGGCTTTTCCTTCGAGGTGCACGATGTGAAGGAGAGCCAGAAGGTGGTGTTCAATGCTCCCGAGGAGATATACGATATGCTGGTGTTCCTAGGGGCACCCAGCCGCTTCGCCGTAAAAGCCGTATACCACCGCGATACCGGCAACATCGCCGCTGTGTCCTCCACACAGCGGCTGGCGCTCATCGCCGGCAGGTATGTGGGCAAGGACGATCCGGTATGCATCGTGCGCGCCCAGGGAGAGTTCCCCGCCGTGGGCGAGGTGCTGGAGCCCTTCGCCCACCCGCACATCGTGGAGGGGTGGATGAGGGGCTCGCACCACGGTCCTCTGATGCCGGTGCCGATAAGACAGAGCAACCCCTCCCGCTTCGATGGTCCCCCCAGGGTGGTGGCTGCCGGCTTCCAGCTCGCCGAAGGGAAGCTGGTGGGACCGCTGGACATGTTCGATGACCCGGCTTTCGACAACGCCCGCCAGGAGGCACTGGACATGGCTGATATGCTGCGCCGCCATGGTCCCTTCGAGCCCCATCGGCTGCCGCTGGAGGAGATGGAATATACCACCATGCCCCAGGTAATGAAGAAGCTCGCCGGCAGGTTCCAGAAGATATAGTCTATGCTGAAACTGCTCCTGGGGACGAATAACCCGGGTAAGGTACGGGAGTTCCAGGTGCTGTTCCAGGGGCTCCCCTGGCGGCTGGTGACACTGGAGGAGGTGGGAGTGTTTACCAAAGTGGAGGAGACGGGCAACAGCTACGAGGAAAACGCCCGCATCAAGGCGCTCGCCTACGCCAGGGCTTCACGACTGGTGTCGCTCGCCGACGACTCTGGGCTGGAGGTGACCAGCCTTGACGGTCTCCCCGGGATAAATTCGGCGCGCTTCGGCGGGAAGACCACCGACAGGGAAAGGGTGGAATACCTGCTTTCACTGATGAAGGATGTCCCACCGGAAAAACGCAGTGCTAAGTTCGTCTGCATAATCGCCATCGCCACGCCCGATGGCAGGGTGGAGACGGTCCGCGGCGAGTGCCACGGCACCATCACCATGGAGCCAAGGGGGGAGAACGGCTTTGGCTATGACCCGGTCTTCTACTTCCCCGAGCTGAGGAAAACGCTCGCCGAGCTGCCCCTGGAGGTGAAGAACCGAGTGAGTCACCGCGGCAAAGCCGCCAGGGAGGCATATAGGGTGCTGGAGAGGCTAGCACGGGAGGCGGGGATATGAGCGGCATCGCCGATGCCTTCAACCGCCCGGTAAACTACCTGCGCATCTCGGTCACCGACAGGTGCAACCTGCGCTGTATCTACTGCCTGCCACCCCAAGGGGTGCCGCTGCTCCCCCACGAGGACATACTGACCTACGAGGAGATAGCCAGCTTCGTCCGCGCCGCCTCAACGCTGGGGATAAGCAAGGTGAGGCTCACCGGCGGCGAGCCGCTGGTCAGGGCTGGTCTGCCAGGGCTGGTGGCAATGCTGGCACAGATAGACGGCATAGACGATATCTCCCTTACCACCAACGGCATCCTGCTGGCAGACTTCGCCCGGGAACTTAAGGAGGCGGGCTTGAAACGGGTGAATGTGAGCCTGGACTCACTCAAGCCGGAGAGGTACGCCGCCATCACCCGCCACGGCGAACTTGATAAGGTGCTCAAGGGGATAGAAAAGGCTAAAGAGTGCACACTGGAGCCGGTGAAGGTGAATGTGGTGGTGATGGAGGGGGTGAACGACGACGAGGTCACCGACTTCGCTCGGCTGACCATGAGCGAGGGCTGGCATGTGCGCTTCATCGAGCTCATGCCCTTTGGCGGCGATAACCCGCCGCTGGCACATTCCATCGGCAAAGCACCCTCACCGCCAAAATTCGTGCCCGTAGAAAGGGTAATGGACAGGCTTCAGAGTCTGGGCAGGCTGGAGCCGTCGTTGCCACCGCGGGGGAACGGTCCCGCCCGCTACTACCGCTTCCCCAGCGCCAGGGGGACTATCGGCTTCATCACCCCCATCAGCGACCACTTCTGTTTTAACTGCAACCGCCTCCGCCTCACCGCCGATGGTAAGCTGCGTCCCTGCCTGCTCAACGACATGGAGGTGGACGTCCACCAGCACCTGCGCCGCGGCGCCGCCACCGAGGAGCTAAAAGAGACCATCGTCGGGGCAATAAAGAGCAAACCAAAAGGGCACCAGCTTGCCCGCGGCAGGACGGCAAAGGAACGGACGATGTCACAGGTGGGAGGTTAGCGATGCCGGCAAGGAAAGACATCAAGATGGTGGACGTGAGCAGCAAGGCGGTGACCTTGCGGGAGGCAACGGCGAGGGGGAGGGTGACGATGAAGGAGGAGACGGCGGGGATGGTCAAACAGGGTAAGGTGCCTAAGGGCGATGTGCTCGCGGCGGCAAAGGTGGCGGGCATCATGGCAGCCAAGGAGACATACCGCCTCATCCCCTTGTGCCACCCGCTCCCCATCGAGGACGTCTCTTTAGACCTGCGCCTTGAAGGGACAGCCGTGGAAATTACCGCCACGGTGAAGGGGGAAGGGAAGACCGGCTTCGAGATGGAGGCTCTTACCGCGGTGGCAGTTGCCGCACTCACCATCTACGATATGTGCAAGGGCGTTGATGCTGCGATGAGGATAGAAAACATCCGCCTGGTGAAAAAGAGCGGCGGTAAGAGCGGCACCGTGGTGCTGGAATAGCTGACACCTCGTCAGCACTACTTGTCCTGCACCGACTCCCAGACCACCTCCGGCAACATCTTCACCTGTATCTGGGGCTTTTCCTGCAGTCTCCTGCGCAGGTTGTAATAGCAGCCGGAGCAGATGGTGACCAGGGTACTGGCTTTCAGGCTGCCGGTGAGCTGCTCCAGGTGCGCCGGTATATAGCAGCACAGATTGTTGTCCACCTGGTTTACCGTTAGCCCCTTTATCTTCTCCAGCAAACGTAGACCAGCGGAGACATCAACTGGCTGCGGGGTGATGCGCCGGCGGAAACGATAGCAGCCTGCGTAGTAGTCTACCTCCTCATCCAGCCTGCCGCCATGAAAATAGCGGTCGAGCAGTTCGCTGAAGGAGATGACTTCCAGCCCGGTGTCACCTTTCCAGTTGGCATAGCTGGGCTCACAGGCGGCGCAGAACAGGACAATGGACTTCGCCCCCAGCGACTCAGCCTGTCTAAAGTTCTCCCTGATAAATTCGCGGGAGAGCTCCTTCGCCCTGGCGATGTCCTCCTCGTTCTTCGCCATCACCGCGGGCTGTCCCAGCGGCATCCAGCCGCAGCAGTACTCCTTCTCCAAAAGGGTACACTCGATATTGAGCCGGTCGATAAGACCTTTTAGCGCTTTGAGCACATGTGGCATGCCATCGTAATGATAGCACCCCGTGATGAGCACGTATTCCGCTCTTTCCCCCACCCTGAAA
Organism: uncultured Dehalococcoidia bacterium; assembly: GCA_937975645.1. Taxonomy (GTDB): domain Bacteria; phylum Chloroflexota; class Dehalococcoidia; order GIF9; family UBA5629; genus CALJTV01. The sequence goes on from CALJTV010000026.1 coordinate 7,779, forward strand.
CCCATCCCACCCTGTAAAATCTCCCGCTTCTCCTCCCCCGTCCCCCGACAGGTGCCATGTTCCCTGATATGGGCTACCGCCCCCTCGTCTATCATGATTACCTCCTTCTTATTGCCCAATACCATACAACCTCGGTACTTCCGTGTCAAACAGCGTACCCGCAACCCTCCACCTTCCCCAAAAGGCAGTGGTGAGATGAAGAGGGTGGCGCACGGACTTTGCACGGAATAAAGGTTGAAGTATAATTAGCGTAAGCTGCTTCGCCCACTTTTCCCGAGATAAACTTTAAAGGAGGTCAACAGATGCCCAGCGGTTATCTAGGAAAAATTCTTTTCGTGGATCTATCGGCAGGCAGGACAAGCGTAGAGACGCCCGATGAGAAGCTCTACCGGGACTTCTTTGGCGGCTACGGGCTGGGGGCGCGGGTAATATTCAGCCGACAGCGGGCTAAGATAGACCCGCTGAGCCCCGAGGCTATGTTCGGCTTCGTCACCGGCAGCCTCACCGGGACGCCGGCGCTGTTCGCCTCACGCTACGTGGTGGTGGGCAAGTCACCCCTCACCGGCACCTGGGGCGATGCCAACTCTGGTGGCGATTTCGGTCCCCACCTGAAATTCGCCGGCTTCGATGCGGTGTTCATCAGCGGCGCCTCAGAAAAGCCCATCTACCTGCTCATCGACAACGGTAAAGCCGAAATAAGGGATGCCAGCAAGCTCTGGGGCAAGGACACCATCGAAACAGAAAAGGCGCTACAGGCTGAGCTGGGAAAAGACATCAGGACTGCCTGCATCGGTCCCGCAGGGGAAAAAATGTCGCTCATCGCCGCCATCATCAACAACGAGGGCAGGGCAGCGGCGCGCTCCGGGCTGGCGGCAGTGATGGGCTCAAAGAAGCTGAAGGCAATCGCGGTCAAAGGCGGACAGAAAAAGGTGCCGCTGGCTGACGAGGCGGGGATGAGGTCTGCCCGCCAGAACTACCTGCAGCAGCTCGGCGGCAATGTGGACAACTTCAGGAACTTCGGCACCTGCGGCGGTATGGCTACGCTGGTGAGCATCGGCGATGCACCGGTGAAGAACTGGTCGGGCTCGGTGGTGGACTTCCCCAACGCCGCCGCCATCAGCGATAAGAGCGTCATCAACCTGCAACTGCGCAAGTACGGTTGCTGGCAGTGCCCGGTCGCCTGCGGCGGACTAATGAAAGCCGGCAGCCAATACAAATACCCGGAGGGCGTGCACAAGCCGGAATATGAGACTCTGGCTGCCTTCGGCTCCATGTGCCTCAACGACAACCTGGAGTCCATCATTAAATGCAACGAGATCTGCAACCGCTATGGTCTGGACACCATCTCCACCGGCTGCACCATCGCCTTCGCCATCGAATGCTTCGAGAATGGCATCATCACCGCCAAGGACACCGATGGCATCGAGCTCCGCTGGGGCAACCACCAGGCAATCGTCGCCATGACCGAGAAGCTGGCGAAGCGAGAGGGCTTCGGCGCCGTCCTCGCCGACGGCGAGAAGAAGGCGGCGGAGAGGATAGGCAAGGGCGCGGAGAAATTCGCCGTGCATATCCTGGGGCAAGAGGTGCCCATGCACGACCCCAAGCGCTTCCTCCATTATGCCATCGCCTATCTTGACTCCACCCCCGCCCGCCACACCCAGGGCAGCTACGGCTTCAGGCCGACGAGCGGTCTCGAGTACCCGCCCTATGACAAGGACTCACTGGTGGGGCGCGGTCCCGCCGCCAAGATGGGCAGTGACTTCTCCCACGCTATAAGCAGCCTCGGCTTCTGCATATTCGGCATCGGCTTTATGCCCGCCAGCGCGGTTGTGGACTTCGTTAACCTCGCCACCGGCTGGGGTATGAGCCTGGAGGACATACTGAAGGCGGGCGACCGCATCGCCAACATCCGCCAAGCGTTCAACATCCGCGAGGGCGTCACCGCCGATATGCATAAGTTCCCGGGCAGGGTCTACGGCAACCCACCCCTTGCCACCGGCTCCACCGCCGGCAGGAGCTTCGATATAGACGCCGTACGCCGCGACTACTTCACCGCACGCGGTTGGGACCCCGAGACCGGAAAGCCCAGCAAGGAAAAGCTGCTGGAGCTGGGCTTGGACGACGTGGCTAAAGCCCTGTGGGGATGATGGGCTGATAGGAGCACATTGAAAAAGCGGGGGCAGACACATGTGTCTGCCCCCACCCATTTGTGGCTAGCTGTGTGCTTACAGGGCAAAGTGTATCGCCTGTGAGGCGACGATGATCCAGACCACCACCAGCGTGTTGAGGAAGGCGCCAGTATAGATATGCCCGGTCTTGCGGTAGAAATAAGTGTACAGCAGCGCCACGATGGTCATCAGCACCACAAACTGGAAGGCTATGATGGTAAACAGCGGGATGACGTAGACGAAAGGACCGGGCGGGCTGGTGAAGGCTAGCTTGCCGGTGGTGACCAGGGCGACGTACTGCACCAGCAGCAGACCGATGAAGCCCACGGCGAACAGTGCCCAGCTTACCACCATCTCCTTCCCTGCCCCCAATACTCCACCGTCGCGCTTAGTGGGCCTTAGCTGTCCGTGGAACACCGTGGCTAGGGCAATGAAGAACAGCAGGAAGGGGATGAGGTAGCTGAGGAAGATGCGAAAGTGCAGCGTCGACATCGGCTTCACGGCAAACACCCAGAAGCGGAAGTCAACATTGAACAGCCATGCCGAGAATATCAGTGCCAGATAGCCGGCGAACGCAACCGAAAGGGCAAGTAAAAACGACTTGCCTATCTTCACCCAGTCTATCTTCTTCCCCCAGGTAAGCCCGTAGTCGCCAGAGCCGGCGCCGGTCTTGCGGTTTGCGGCAAAGTGCCATATCAAAAAGAGCACCACCGCAATCACCGCCACTAACAGCGCCCAGATCATCACCTGCGTGGTGATGTTTTGAGGAAAGACAGCGGTCTCCTTCCACTTAGCCTTGTTGAAGATGTCTACAAACGGGAACCAGGTGGCGACCGGTAGGACAACGAATATCACCGCAGATACCCACCAGATGGCGCCTTTGGCCGACTTCGGCTTGGCTGGCGCTTCCTCAGCCAGCTCTTTGAAGAAACCGCAGCGCAGTAGCAGCCCGCCCACGGGGAAGAACAGCAGCACCATGCCGACCAGCGCTATCAGGTTGCCGATCTCCTTCCAGTACCATATCTGGTCAGACGGCGGTATGTTCTTGCCACCCTCCAACGTCGCCTGGAACCACTCGATAGCAGCGCCGATGGCTTTGGTGCAGAAATGGGCACCTGGATGTATGGTATCCGGCATGTAGAGCTTACGGGCAGTGCCCTCGGCAATGGAGCCATATAACCTGCCGGGCACTACATCAGCCTCGGTGCCAAACAGTGCCTTCATCTTGGGGCTGCGTACCATATCATTTGAGTTGAGCACACCCCAGTGCAGCGCCGAAAACTCCTCCCATCGGGTCTGCACCACAGCCACATTTTTGGGGAACTTGGCATTACCCTCGGGGACAAATACGCCTGGCGCCGATGCCTCTAGCACCATAGACTTGTAGGCATCGGCCATGAAGGCAGCAGCACCCACGATGGCATAGCCGCCCATGGAGTGCCCCTCAAGCCCGATGTTCTTCTTGTCCACGATGTTCAGGCTGTGCAGGTAGCGCAGGCTGCTTAGGGCTCCAAAGAGGTCACCGCCCACCGGCGGGCTGGAATAGCCATGCCCGGTCTGGTCAATGGCGAGCACCACATAACCCCGCCGGGCAAACTCAATAGCGAAGCCGTCCTGCGTCTCACGGTTGTTGATATAGCCGTGGATGGCAAGTATGCCCGGAGCCGGCGTCTTGGCAGTGGCACCCTTGGGCATGTACAGCAGGGCACTGATCACCATGCCGTCATTGCCCACAAAGCGCACGTCCTTCACCTTCACCTTGCCCCCATCCGTCTGGATGGCATAGGCAAGCAAATTCCCCACCAGTATCAGGAAAAGGGCGACTCCAAGCATTACCCACAGCTTACGCCTAGAACTGTCCATTCTTGTCACACCTCCCGAAATTTTAAATCGGAACGCAAAAGTGCCAGGAATGCTGTAAAAAGCTAGCAGATACAGAGGAATTCCTCAGACACTAGAAGTCCACAAGGTTCCCACCCCCTTTCTCTGTGCGTCCTGAAAATAGCGGCTGAGCTATTATATATCAGAAGTTCCGATAGTACAATATCGTATAAGACTTCCTGTCGCCGGCGCTGTTAGTGGGGGTAAAGTCTGTCGCGGATAGGTGGCGGTTCATTCCTCGGAATGGCGGAGGAGCAAAAAGACACTGAGGAGCACGATAAGTCCGGCAAGTAGGTTGGTGAGGCTGACGGCGAACAGCGCCTGCGTGGAGGTAGGTGGTGGCACCGGTGCTGTCCGCTTACTGCCAGTGGTGAACATAAATACAGCGCTGGGGTCACCAGGCGGTTCCAGCGGCGTCACCTGCCAAAAATATGCCCGTCCGTCCTCCAGCTCACCCTCATAGTAGTAAGCAGTGGCTGAGACCTTTTGCCGTACCACCACATCCCTCAAAGCCGAGTCCCTTGCCAGCACGAACAGGTACTCCCTGACATCGGGAAGAGGCGTCCAGGAAAAAGCCGCTGGAGCGGAGGGCTCTGTCTTGCCGTGTGCTGGCGCCAGCGCCTCAGGAGGAGGATAACCTGCCTCCACGGGCACGCCGGGGCTGATTTTGAAGCTGTTTACCCTCGACCATGGGCTACGGATGACCTGCCCAGTGGCTGCCCGCCTCACCCTCACCCTCCAGAAATACTCCTTCCCCGCCTCCAGCACCGTGCCCGGCGGAATACGGTAGGCGGGGTCACCGGTCACCGGCGGCAGGTAAAAGGGGTTGGTCGCCGGCTCCACCTCCTCAATACGTAGGGTGAAGTCCTCATCGGCGGCAAGCTCAAACTCGTAGCAGTCCGCCAACGATAGCTGCTCCCAGCCGAAGGCTATGTCGCGGTTCCTACCACTGACCACATCGTAGCTTTGTACCGCCCCATCCCTGGGATTACGGAGCCACGGTCCCCGCGCTGCCAGCGTGTCGATGAACACCCAGAGACAGCCCTGGTCCAATAGCGGCTCATACTCGCGGGTGTCCAGCGCCCACAATGTGTTCCGGGACACAGCCAGCGCCCCGGTCTCGGCGCTGAAATTGACGCCGCCGCCCAGGCCGGAACCAAGCGAGTCCCAGTAGACGCCGGGCTTGGGGATACCGGTGCGCGGGTACAGGGCGCGGGCGACGCCGCTCTCGCTATAGCTGTACGCGGCGTACAGGGCGCCGTACCTACCGACAACCACGCCATAGAAGCTGTGATGAGGCGGCGCCATGTCCTGCCAGTCACCGTCCGCACCCAGACGCAGCCGATAGACACCACCGGCGTCGTCGGCCAGGTAGATAAGACGGTTGTCATTGAAACGGTCATCGAAGGCAGCGTGCCGGTTCCCCTGCGTGGGCGTCCTCCTGGTGATGGGATGCCAAGAATTGCCGCCATCGGTGGAATAAGCCAGCGGAAAGTCCTGGTAAGCCGCCGCGGTCACCAGCACATAGTCGCCGCTTACCACTATGCTGTGGTTCGCTTGCAGCCCCGTGCTTCTGGTCTCACCCCATACCCATCCACCGGTATACCTGCCATTGCGCACCCTGCCATCAGCCTGCAGTACATAGACCGAATGAGCATCAGCTACTGCGATGTCCTGCACCACCAGATTGGGCAGCATCTCCTGCCAGATGGCACCGCCATCACCAGAAAACAGAGCATTCCCCGTCCCCTGGTCTGCCCAGTAGACATGGCTGCTTTTATCGTCACCTGGTGCCAGACGGAGCAACGGGGAATCGCCCTGGTAACACAGCACTCGGTGCCACCTTTCGCCTGGAGGCTGGCTGCGCCAGACGCTATCAAAGCCAAGCTGGTTGGTCGTCGCCAGGTAAAGCGTGCTCTCGTCCTCGCTGGGGACTACTGCTGCCAGACGGTCAATAGCGGTATCTATCAGCCCTATCTGGTCCCAGGAGAGCCCGTCGTCGGTGGACAGGGAGACTGCCGATTCATCTAAAGCGAGACCTGCCCAGACGGGAAGGCTGACGTCCGCCCACTCCTGCGGCGTCTGTCGGTCTCCTGAGCCGGTGCCACAGTAGCCAGTGCTGCCATCGGCTGACCAGACTACCTGTACGTTAGCATAGCCATCAACACCGCCTCCGGTTGGGGGCTTCAGCACGGCTTCCCACAGCGGGCAAAAGGAATAAGGGTCAGCACAGCGCCACATCCGTGCCTGTGCCCTATCCGCACCTGCGGCAACACCGCCGACAAGCAACTTCCCTTTCTTCGAGTCACCATGGTAGGAGATACTGCTTATCCTGACACCGCTGCCAGCGCCAGGCAGGCCCAGCCTGGTGACCCCGGCGCTATCAAGCCGGTAGACATCGTCCAATGGCCGCGTCTTGCCGTAAGCAGTGTTGTTGGAATCGTAGCTGGCAAAGATGACCCACCCCTCCTTCACCGTAGCATCGAAGTCTGAGGGCAGGGAGAGGCTGCCGGTGATTATCTTGTCTTTGCCGCTTGAGTCCGCACCGGCTTGTCCCGCCTCGCAGAGCTCGACGGGAAAACCGCCATATGCCTCCCAGAGGGTGATGCCCGCCGCCATATCGCGCCTGCCCAGACTGATATAAGTCGCTCCAGCGGTGCTGGACATGACCACGATGGTGGCATCTGAGTTGTAGCTCGGAGAGGGCTGGAGGGCAATGACATCGCCATGGGGAAAGCCCTGTGCCCGCCAGCCAACAAAGCTGGGGTGGGTGAGGACATAGACTTCCCCCAGGGGGCTTGCCATCGATGGGTCGCGGCTGCCGATGATGATATCGTGGCGTTTTTCTCCGGAAACGGTGTAGGTCGAAGAGATGGAGATGGCGCCTATCTGCTCCGCGCTGCCAGACCGCCAAGGTACAGCGCCGCCGGGCTGCCAGTTATGCCCACCGTCAGTAGAGATATATACCTCGCGACGCAGTCCCGAGCTATCGGTACACACCGCAGCTATGAGCCCCGGCTCGTCAGGGGCGGTAGCGATGGCGGTGGCCCTTCCCGATGTCAGCTTGGCAAGTTCTTTTGCCGCCCTGCTGCTCCAGGTGTAGCCGCCATCCTCACTCAGCCATAGCCCTGGCAACACTACTGGACCGGGCGAGGCATTGGCAATATCCACGGCATAGAGGGTACCGTGTGGAGCGATGGCAATGGCATTTATCTCAGAAGGAGAGCGGATATCATTTTTCTGTGGCACGTACCCCGGGGTCTCAAGGACTGCCCACTTCAGCACGGCACCTTCGAGCACGTAAGCCGAGACTGACGGTGAGACTGTCAGGAAGGCCAGCACACAAGCAATGAGGGCGGCTACCAACTTGATCCTGTGCACCATCCGCTTCCGAAAATTTTTCGGTATGTTACCACAGATGACCAACGAAGGCTAAAATGGGCTCATCGCCCGTCCTTTCTGATATAGTAGTCCGCCATCCTGCTCGCTGCCAGGGCGGCGCGGTAAATGGTGGGGTAGAACGGTATGCCGTTGGAGACCAGCCTCGACCTCAGCTCGCATGAGAGCTTCCACTCCACATTGTCCCACCCCTCAATGCCGAAGCTCCTCTCCGGAACAACAGCAAGGAGCGGTTTGGTGCTTACGGTCTCGAAACCATCTAGCTGGTGCTGCTTCAAGAAGTCGTCCAGCGTCATGTCAGGCTGGTCACCGTGGCGGTGGACATGCAACATAACGATGAGCAGATCGAAATGGGGGTCCTGTGACATCAGCTCGATGATGCCTTTAACCGTGAGGCGGTCGTCCTCCCTGATAGAGAGGTCTGCCGGGTTGCTCAGCCAGTCCCAGACTGAGACACCCCGGTTTTTAAGCTGCTCACGGAACCCCTGCGGCAGCGGAATGACCTCGAGCCCAGCCATCTCGCACTGGTCAGCCGCCAGCACACTGGCACCGCCGGCACCACCGGTCACGCCCACGCGTTTACCCTTAAGCGGCGGCAGGAACCTGAAAGTAACTGCCATGTCTATCAGCTCCTCGACGCTGTCCACCTCGATGGCATTCGCCTGCTCGAGCGCAGCCTCCCAGATCTCCATCGATCCAGCCAGCGAGGCGGTATGGGAGGAGGTTGCCCTTGCCCCGGCTTCGCCCCTGCCACCTTTGAGGATGATGACCGGCTTTACACTCGCCACCTGCCGCAGTGTGCTGACAAACCGTCTGCCACCTTTCACCCCCTCCACATACATCAGTATTATCGCCGTCTCTGGGTCCTGAGCCAGGTACTCCAAATAGTCACACTCGTTGAGGTCGATAGCATTCCCATAGCTGATTACCTTGCTGAAACGGATGCCTCTGAGCGCCGCCGCCATCACCGTTTCCCCCGCCAGGTTCCCGCTCTGAGAGATGAAAGCAACATTGCCAGGTTCTTTGGGGAACTCCTCCTCAAAGGAGATGCCCCACGCCGGATAGTAGACCCCCATGCAGTTTGGCCCGATAATCCGGACGCCAAGCTGCCTCGCCAGCTCCAGTATCTCCTGCTCCAGCCGAGCCGCCTGCGGGCGCCCCGTCTCGCTGAAGCGCGCCGTGAACAGGTGGACTGCTCTGGTCCCCTTGGTGGCAGCATCCCTGATAAGGTCCGGCACCTGAGGTGCCGGCACCACGGAGATGATGTAGTCCACCGTGTCTGGTATTTCCTTCAACGAAGCATAGCTCTTCAGCCCGCCGATCTCCTGGTATTTCGGGTTCACCGGATACAGCTTCCCCTGAAAGCCGCGGCGCAGCAGCGGCAAAAGAAACCGCCATCCGGGACCGCTCACCGAGGCTCCCACCACCGCAATAGAACGGGGATGCAGTATCTCGTCCAGAAAATGGTCTACCACGATTGCGCCTCCTTATGTAGTAGGCGGGATAACTGTGCCCCCTTGGAAGCCAGACAGACATCAGGCGTTCGGAGCGCCCCGTTAAGCACAATTACGCCCGAAGACAAATTATATCACGCCCGGTCAGCTACACAAAAACCAACCGGTATCGCCAGCTGCAGCCCGCTGCGGTTTGACATCCAATAGCCGTTCTGGTAAATTATTACTCTGCTTCGATATGACAGGCACATATGCCATAGTTGAGACCGGTGGCAAGCAGTACCGGGTGTCGCCAGGGCAGACCATAGAAGTGGACCATCTGTCCGCAGCCGAGGGCGAGACCGTGGAGTTATCGCGTGTACTGCTCGTTGCCGATGGCGAGGGCGCTGCTATCGGCACGCCCACCGTTGAGGGGGCAAGGGTGGTGGCAACCTGTCTCGGCGAGAAAAAGGGCAACAAGATAATTGTCTTCAAGTATAAGGCGAAGACGCGTTATCGCCGCAAGAAGGGGCACCGCCAGCTCTACACTATGTTGCGCATAGACGACATAGTCAAGCCTGGCGGTATGGCGGAGGTGCCGAAGAAGGTGGCGAGAAAAGCACCAGCCAGAAAGAAGAAAGAGACCAACGGAGGTGAAGACTAGTGGCACATAAGAAGGGCGGCGGCAGCACGCGCTGCGGGCGTGACAGTCAAGCAAAACGGCTAGGGGTGAAGCGCTATGCCGGACAGCTTGTCCACGCCGGCACCATACTGGTGAGGCAACGAGGGACGAAAGTCTACCCCGGCACCAATGTGGGCATGGGCAAGGACTATACCCTGTTTGCTCTAGTCGACGGCATCGTGAAGTACGAGCCGGCGAGGGAGAACAGACGGAAGGTCAGCGTTTACCCGGTGACAGCGCAATGAAGGCGAAGATACATCCCCAGTACTACGACGATGCCCAGGTGGTCTGCTCCTGTGGCAACACCTTCACCACCGGCTCGACCAAAAAGGTGCTGAAAGTGGAGCTGTGCCATAAGTGCCACCCCTTCTTTACCGGTGAGCAGCGCATAGTTGACACCGCTGGCAGGGTGGAGCGCTTCAAGCGGCGCTACAAGATCAAGGAATAGCCCGCGACACGGCGTGGCTATGCAGACTTACCAGCTTTTATCCCCGGGACCAACAGACTGCTTTTGCACGCCCTCTGCTATAGTCCACCGAAAATACCAGCCCTTCTGCAACCCTCCCCTGAGCAAAGAATGATGTCAGCTCCAAAGCCAGTATATTATGGTGGGCAGGCGGTCATCGAGGGGGTGATGATGCGGGGGCGGGAGAGCCTGGCAGTGGTGGTGCGCCGCCCCGATGGCGGGCTCTCAGTCACCATCCAGCCCATCCCTAATCCCTACAAGGGCAGGTTTAGGGAACTTCCCTTCATCAGGGGGATCATCATCCTCATCGAGACACTGGTGCTCGGTGTCCAGACCCTGCTCCACTCCGCCGAGGTAGCCGCCTCAGAGGAGGAAAAGGCGGTCTCGCCCGCCATGCTTTGGAGCACAGCCGCCCTGGGCATCGGCTTCGGCGTTGCCCTGTTCTTTGTGCTACCGCTGCTGGCAACCCGCTACCTCATCGACCCCCACATTGCCTCAGACCTGCTGAGCAACATTATCGAAGGTATGCTGCGCATCGGCATCTTCATTGCCTACCTGAAGATAATTGCCCTGATGCCCGACATACGGAGGCTGTTCGCCTATCACGGCGCCGAACACAAGGTGGTGAATGCCTATGAAAACGGCGTACCGCTGGAGCTTGACAGCGTCAGGAAGTACTCAACAGCGCACACCCGCTGCGGCACCAGCTTCCTGCTGGCAGTGCTGGTCATCGCCATAATCGTCTTCGCCCTCCTCGGTCGCCCTTCACTACTAGTGAGCATCCTCTCCCGCATCTTGCTCATCCCGGTCATCGCCGCCCTTGGCTACGAGTTCGTCCGCTTCAGCGCCGCCCACCACCAGAGCCCTATAATGCGTGCCCTGATAGTCCCTGGGCTCTGGCTGCAGTCCCTGACCACCCGAGAGCCCAACGACGCCCAGCTTGAGACAGCCGTGGTGGCACTAAAAACGGTTATCCAAGCCGACCCAAGCCCTCAGCCCTGAGCTTTAATCGAGGTCGCTGGCAGCAAAGTCCTGGAAGAAGCAGGACCGGTTGCCGGTATGGCACACGGGACCGCCGGGGCGGGCTTTGATGAGTATGGCATCGCTATCGCAGTCCTTGGCTAGAGAGTGCACCTTAAGTATGCTGCCCGAGGTCTCACCCTTGTGCCATAACTCCTTGCGGCTGCGGCTGTAGAACCACACCTCGCCGCTCTCCAGCGTGCGCTTCAAAGCCTCCTTGTCGGCATAAGCCAGCATCAGCACCTCGCCGGTGTCACAGTCCTGCACTACCACCGGCACCAGCCCTCGGTCATCGAACTTTATCATCGCTCACCTCTTATCAGCAGACAGCCCCTTCATCACTCTGCAGTTGCAGGGCTTGTCTCAAGTCTATGTCCCCAGTGTAGAGGGCTCTACCTATGATTGCCCCCTCCACTCCCAGCTCTTTAAGCCGCTTTAAGTGCTCCAATCTAGAGATACCGCCGGCAGCAATGATGGGCAAGCCAACACCCTTGACCATCCGTACGATGGCATCGAAATCAGGCTCGGTCAGCGTGCCGTCCCGCTTTATGTCGGTGTAGATGATCCGCCTCGCGCCTAGAGCCGCCATACTTTTCGCCAGCTCCAGGGCAGTAACACTGGTACCCTCAAGCCAGCCGCGGGTAGCCACATAGCCATCGCGCGCGTCTATAGCCACTACTATCGCCTCGCCGAACTCCTGGCATAGTTCTGCCACCAGCCTCTGGTCGTCCACAGCCACCGTCCCCAGGATGACGCGTTTTACCCCCAGACCGAGCAACCGCGTTACCGTCCCCTTGTCCCTGATCCCCCCGCCCACCTCGATCGAAATACTGAGCCTGTTTACTATCGCCTCGATGGTGGGCAGGTTCACTGGTTCACCCCTGGCAGCGCCATCTAAGTCCACCAGGTGCAGCCAACGGGCACCCTGCGTTTGCCATTGCAGTGCCACCGCCACCGGGTCTTCGGAGAACACCGTCTCTTTAGAATAGTCGCCTTGGTAGAGGCGGACACACCTCCCGCCGCGGATATCTATCGCCGGTATTATCTCCATAATCTCACCCTCGCCTTATCCCTCTCCCTCAAGGGAGAGGGAAATATCAAAGAACAACCGTTGTCTCTCTGGTACAAGTGTAGCACCTCCAACGGTGGCTTAACAGGCACAACCGAACACTGTGAGCGCCCTATTTTAACTTTTTGCGCGTTTACGATACAATATTAAGGCTTTTGCTCTAGTTACAAAGTTGCTTTACAAAAAAGGAGGTAATATGGACTTTGAGCTCACTGAAGCACAAAAGATGTTCCGCGAAGCGATAAGAGATTTCGCCCAGCGGGAGATCGCCCCGCTTGTCGAGGAGGCGGAGAAAAACGCCTCTTTTCCCGTCCATCTCTTCCCCAAGATGGGTGAGCTAGGCTACCTCTGCGCCGGCTATCCTGAGGAGTACGGTGGCGCAGGTGTGGGAAAGATCGGCGACTGCATCTGTGTAGAGGAGATATCGTACCACAGCGTGGGCATCTCCGCCGGCATAATGGTACAGAGCGGCATCGCCACCGAAGCCATCTTCCGCCGCGGCAGCGACGAACAGAAGCAGCACTACCTCGTCCCGGCGATCAAGGGGCAGAAGATAGGTGCCTTTGGTCTCACCGAGCCCAACGCCGGCTCCGACGCCGCCGCCATACAGACCACAGCGGTAAGAAAGAACGGCAAATGGGTCCTCAATGGCACCAAGACCTTCATCACCAATGGCACTTTCTGTGACTACGTGGTCACCGCCGCGGTGACAGATAAGACCAAGGGCACCCGCGGCATCAGTCTATTCATTGTGGACAAGGATGCACCCGGGTTCAGCCGTTCCAGGCTGCATAAGTTTTGCGCTCGCCCCAGTGAGACCGCCGAGCTGACCTTTGAGGACTGCACCATCCCGGAGAAAAACCTCATCGGTGAGGAGGGGAGCGGGTTCCGCTATGTGATGGAGACGCTCACCGGGGGCAGAATATCCCATGCCTCACGCAGCCTGGGGCTCGCCCGCGCTGCCTTTGACGCTGCCCTGAAATACGCGCAGGAAAGAGTACAGTTCGGACAGCCTATCGCCAAATTCCAGTACAACTCTTTCAGACTAGCCCAAATGGCGATGGAGATCGAGGCTGCCCGATGGCTTGTCTTCTACGCCGCTTGGCTCTACGACCAGAAGAAGCCGCACGTCAAAGAGGCGGCGATGGCGAAGCTGTTTGCCAGTCAGGTGGCGGAGAGGGTCACCACCGAAGCCCTACAGCTTCACGGCGGCTACGGGCTGGTGGAGGAGTCTGCCGCCCAGCGCTACTTCCGCGATTGCCGCATGGGCACCATCACCGAGGGGACTTCGGAGATACAGCTCCTGGTCATCTCCAGAGAGCTCGGCATCCGCTAGGCACCGCTAGAACAGGACAAACATCTTAATTATGGCCTTGCCTTGGGGCGGCAGAGGCAGGGCATCTATCTCCGCCATCACCTGCTGTTTGGTGACCTCCCAGTCACCCATGGTGATTTTGGCCTCGTTAAAGGTGGCATCAAGGATTATGGACTTCGCTCCGCCGGGCTCGTTGGACCACTCCTTCCACTGGGGCAAGCTGGCGCCGTTGGGATCGCCGCTACGGGCGAAGTTAGCCAAATAAGCCATCATCGTCCGTTGCAACGCCACTCTGCCAGCGCGGTTAGCCTCAACGAAAAAGCCGACATTGAACGGGTCCCGCTCCCAGCCGAAGAAGAACGGTATGTCAAGGGCATGGGCGGCACCATAGATAAAGTCGAGCGGTTCCGGTCCCGAACCGGGCTCACCCCACCTGAAGAAATAGCAGTAGACGCCGTCCTGCTTCTCCCTGAGCGCCCTGGCAACCGAGTCCACCATGGTCGCCTTCCAACTCAAAGAAGGGTATTTCCCACAGGCATCATACAGGGCTTTATCTTCCGGACCGAACACGTCGTCCAGCTTCAAGGTGCCCGACATCACCTTAAAGGCATCGAGCCAGGTGCGTCCCTTGGACGTCGTGATAGCAGCGCCGAAAGCGGGCAGGAACGGCTTTAGCTCATCAGCGGTGTTGCCCAGAATGATAGGCACACGATTGTAATCGCCTGATGCGATGACATCGATAGCCTTGCCCGGTATCACCGCGCCGTCTATAAACGGAGACACATTGTCCACCGTGCCCCTGGGGTTCATGGCAGCACGCATCACCTCCTCTGCCGACTTACCCCGCAAATAGGCTTCCAGCTTCTCAGGGGACATTGAGGCACGGTACTTCGCCGCCTCCTCAGCATTAGCACAAGTACCGTCCATCACCAGCATCTTGTCTATCATGGCATTGGTGCGGGCTATGCCTTCCTCCAGCGGGATGAGCCCACCACCACTGCTCATCACCAGCGCCCTGTGGAACAGTCCTTTAGCTAGCGGCGAGATCAGGATATTCATAGTGTTAAATCCGCCCGCCGACTGCCCGCCCACGGTCACATTATTCGGGTCACCGCCGAAAGCAGCGATGTTTTCCCTCACCCACCTCAGCGCCTGGATGGTGTCCAGTGTACCATAGTTCCCCGACCTGTCCTCAGCCGAGCCCCCAACATTCATGGAGGGATGGACAAACCAGCCGAACGGTCCCAAACGGTACTGGACAACGACCACCACCATATCGCATTCGCTTGCCATCTTTGAAGCGTCGTAACCCGCAGCGCCACCGAAGTAGTTGGCACCGCCATGGATCCACACCAGCACCGGCAGGCTCTTTGCCTCGCCCTTGGGACGGAAAATGTTCACATAGAGGCAGTCCTCAGAGCCGACCACGCGGTTTGCCGGCACCCACTGCGCTGACATCAATGGCTGGGTGGCTACGGGGAACTTACTTGTAGAGTGCCGGACACCCTGCCACGGCTCCGGGTCCTGCGGTGCCCTCCACCTCAGTCCCCCTACAGGGGGCTTAGCGTAGGGCACCCCCTTCCATACCCAGCTATCATTGCCGCCATCGGCACCAGCCAGCTTTCCATAGGCAGTTTCTACAGTGGTCTGGGAAGCATTGATGACACAGGCAATGGCGATGCTATTAGCTTCAAGCAGCTTTTCCTGATAGGGTGCTGCCACCCACTTCTTAATGCCACCCTCGACTGCCCTTTCCAGCCTGCCCAGCGTCCGCGCGTAGTCGCCATCCTTGACCTTAGCGATGGCAGCATCAACCTCAGCCACCAGCTTGTCCCGCTGGCTCTCGTCTTCAAAAGCAGTCTTGGGCAGGCTGAATACCTGCGCCCTCAAATCGGCGAGGGCGTCTACAGCACCGATGCCGACTGCTTTGCCGGCTATCTCTGGGCTGACCGAAGGGGCTGAGAGGGGTGTGGAAACGCAGCCAAGCCCGATAGAAAGCAGCAGGGCTGCGGTGATGCCACACCTAACGACAGTACGCCAGACTCCGTTCAGGCCGCACCTCCTGACTATTAGAAATAACAGCTCAGACATTGGTTACGGGCTACTTGCCGGAAAACAGATTCCTAGGGTTGTCCACCATCATCGTCCTAATCTGTTCGTCAGTCACGCCTTTAGCCTTGAGCGCTGGGATGAGGTCTTTGGAAATATGGTCTATCCGCCAGTTGCCGAGCAGTTTCAAAATCTGCTCCGGCACCTCTATGGGCCTGCCCACCCAGTAGTTGACGGTGTCATGGGACATCATGACCCGGTTGGCGTAACCCTCTTTACATAGCGTGGCGATGTTCTCCACTGAGACCTCATCAGGGACACCGTAGAGTGGCGCCAGCCCCAGTCGGTCAAAAGCGATATATACGCCCCGCTTGAGTATCTCCCGATGGTAGTTTATGTCCTTGGAATTGCTCACATGACCGATGACCACCCTCTTGGGGTCAGCGCCCTGTGCTATGAGGAAGTCAGCCTGCTCCACACCTCCTGTCGGTCCTTCAGTATGAGTGATGATGGGCACGCCGGTGGCTTTCTGTGCCATCACCGCCGCTTTATGTACCGCCTTCTCGTAGTCGGTCAGCACCGGGCTGCTGCCGATCTTAATGGCTCCGGCTTTCACGCCGGTGGTACCTATACCCTCTGTTATTTCCTTTATCATCATCTCGGCAATCATCTTCGAGATATCGGTGCCAAAGGGCATTCTGGTCTTCCAGTATGCCGGCGACCCCTCATGCTCGGTATAGAGCCCCGTAGTGCAGATGATGTTGATGCCGGTACGCTTCGCCAGCTCCTTGTACAGCAAGGGGTCACGCCCGCCGGTATCATTCGGGGTGGGGTCAACTATCGTCTGAATGCCTATAGCCTTCAGTGTCTCACACACCTTGAGCCCGGTCTGCAGCGCCGCCTCGCGGTCATAAGGTGCAATGGTGGCATCGGCAAACCACCCGGGGTAAGCAAAACAGAAGTGTTCATGTATCAGCGTCCAGCCGAGCTTGTCCGGCGAGACCGGTCCCAGGACCGAATTTATCATTCCTGGCGGCGTTGGCTCTGGCTTCGGTGGCGCCGCCGGGGCACAAGCCCCCAGCACCAGGACTATAGCCGCAAGCAGGGAAAAGAGAGCAACAAGACTAGTTTTGGTTAGAAAACGCATCTCACACCTCCCCCGAAGAATTCGCTTCTATTTTATCATACGCGTCAAGCCACCCAAGACTCACCCTCACTTTAGTCCTCTCCCATCAAGGGAGAGGAAGGTCTAGAGACGAAACTCCTCTCAGCCCTCTCTCCCTGGGACAGGTCAGAGTAAAAGGCCCTCTCTCCCTCTGGGAGAGAGTCACAGTGAGGGCGGGAGGAAGCTAGAGTGAGGGCAGCTGTCAGCTTCATACAGCCCCGATACCCCCGACGCCCAACGGTTCTACCGTAGACTGCCTCTGTATCTCCCTCAGCCTAGGCAGGTCTGACCTCGACTTGATCACCGTGCGGATGAGGACAATCCCTCTCCTGCTCGGCGCCGTGACCAGATGTGCCCTCCCAGTGGCGTTGAGGTACCTCGCCCCCTTTGGCACCAGCACCACCTCGATGGGGTTAGACTTCGCCTGTAGGTCATTGATGACGAAAAAATTATCGGTATTTGCAGAATAGCCTGAGATGGACCAGTACTGCCCCTCGGGGATGGTCGCCTTGATGCGTAAAGGGCCCCGGCTGACATCGTAGCAGAGGACAGAATAGTGCAAATCGGGCGAAGGCCTCACTATCACCCTGTCCTTCGCCGTGGGGGGACGGGCGAAGACCCACTGATTGACCGGATACAACCTCATGGTGCGCCTCATCACCACCCCGGGCATCCGCCAGACACAGACAAGGTTGACCGCCACCGCCGCCACCAAAGCCAAGGCAACCGAACTCACGACCAGCACCATCATATTAGCTCTCCCTCACGATCCTCGGCAGTTCCACTTCTCTCAGCGTCTCGCGACGGTAATAGGCAGGACCGGGATTGTACAGCCTGAGGCTGAGGCACATCCTCTTTGCCTCACCCGTGGGCAGCCAGTTGCCCGGCTTCGGAGTCCGCGACAGCTGGATGGTAAAGCGTCCCTCCTCGTCCAGCGCTATCTCCGTAGAGCCCCAGGAATAGCGTCCTTGCTCATTAGGTATCAGGAAATCGTCCTCGCCATAGACCGTTATCGACCACCATCTGGCATCGGGCGCCCTGCCTTCAATTCGATAGTCACAATCGCCCCTCAGTGGCTCACCTTCGTCGTCCGTATAAGCCGAAAAATAGATGGTCTCCTCCTTCCGCAGCGCCAGCAACGCATGCCTGGCTATCCAGGCACGAAGGTAGGGGTTAGCGGAGGCGCTCCCAGCGGCAAGACTGGTGCCCCAGGGACCGATCTTCACCGTGCTCAAACGGGTGACCAGGTTGAGCAACGGGTTGACCGTAAAATATCCGATAGTGCCACCTACCGCCGCCGCAGCTACAACACTTACTATCCACCAGACCAGCACCTCTCACACCTCCAGCTCAACCGTCCGACAAAAACCGCCTCGGGTTCTCCACCATGATTGTCCATATCTGCTCATCGCTCACACCACCGGCTTTGAGTGCCGGGACGATATTGCGACATATATGGTCGACGCTGCGCACCGCTTGAGGTCTCGCCGTAGCCCTGCCCAGCGATAGGTTCACCGTATCGTGGGACAGCATGATCTGACGCGTGTGCCCCTCCCTGACCAGCGCCACGATGTTCTGTATATGGACATCGTCGGAGACACCCAGGGGAAAAGCAGCCCCCATACGGTCGAAGCAGATATAAACGCCCCTCTTAAGTATCGCCCGGTGGTATTCTACATCCCCGGAGTTGGTCACATGTCCGATGAGCACCTTCCTGGGGTCAGCTCCCTGGCTGAGCAGAAAGTCAGCCTGTTCTATTCCGCTCAGTTCATCTGTATGGGTGATGATGGGGGCGCCGGTGGCTTTCTGTGCCATCACCGCCGCCTTGTGTGTCTCCTCTTCGTATTGCGTCATCTGGGCACTCGATGAGACTTTGATAAGTCCGGCTTTAACACTGGTGTTGCCGATCCCTTTGGTAAGCTCAGCGATGAACAGCTCGGCTATCATCTGTGCTATATCGGCGCCATACGCCATCTTCACCTTCCAGTACGTATGAGCGCCCCGGGACTCGGTGAACAGCCCGGTGACACAGATGATGTTTATCCCGGTCATCTGGGAAAGTTCCTTGTAAAGCAGCGGCTCGCGCCCACCAGTATCGTTGGGGGTAGCATCGACGATGGTCTGGATGCCCGCCGACTTCAGCGTCTGGCACACCTCGAGTCCCACCCTCAGCGCTTCCTCGCGGTCGAAGGGTGCCATAGTCAAGTCCGCCTGCCAGCCGGGATAGGCGAAATAAAAGTGCTCATGCACCAGCGTCCAGCCCAGCTTATCAGCGGAAATCTCCCCTGCTACCGAGTTCACCATACTTGGACCCCAGCCTTGACCGCCTTATTTTAGCACAAAATTAACCGCTCGCTTGCCAAAGCAGCGGAGGCCCTGGGGCAGCCGTTGCTCATCGCCTCTGGTCAAACCTTCGTCCCAGCAACTGGGAGGCTATGGTAATCCTCTGGATCTCTATCGTCCCGCCGGCGATCCCCCACCCCCAGCCATCGCGCATCATCCGCTCCACAGGGTATTCTTTAGAGTAGCCGTAACCACCGTGTATCTGCACCGCCATGGCGGTGACCTCCCTGACCATCTGGTTTGCAAAGCACTTTGCCAGGCTGGCTTCGAGCGGAGAGGGCAGCCCAGCCCCGGCGTTCACCACCGCCCGGTAGATGAGAAGGCGGGCAGCCTCCACCTTCATCGCCATCTCCGCCAGCATGAACTGTATCGCCTGAAACTCGCATATCTCCTTGCCCCACTGTTTCCTCTGCTGGGAATACTCCATAGCTGCTTCCAGCGCTCCCTGGGCTATGCCCAGGCATATAGTGGCATTGCCGCAGCGCTCCAAATCGAAAGCTAGCATCAGCTTCCTGAACTCCCCCTCCTTCACCACCAGGTTCTCCTTAGGCACACGGCAGTTATCGAAGAAAAGGTCGCAGGAAGCCATACCCCTCAAGCCCATGAACTGCTCCTGCTTGCCGAAAGAAAAGCCCGGCGTCCCCTTTTCCACTATCAGCCCGCCGATACCTCTAGCCCCCTTCTGCTCGCTGAGCCGCACATACACCACATAGACATCTGATTCCCCACCCCCGCTGATAAAACGCTTCTGCCCGTTGACGATGTAGTAGTCACCATCGAGCACCGCTCTGGTGGCAAGGTCGGTAAGGGCTGAGCCCGCCTCGGGCTCGGTCATGGCGACGGAGACCATAGAGTCACCGCGACACACTGGCGGTAGATATTTTCGCTTCTGCTCCTCGGTGCCGAACTGCTCTATCACCTTGACCGGTCCCACATTTGCCTCGAACACCGGGGATGCACACAGGTGCGAGACCCGTGCCAGCTCCTCAATCGCCAAGATAGCTTCAAATGCCGTCCGCCCCTGCCCACCGTATTCCACCGGCAGGCACAAGCCCAGCAACCCGAGGTCAGCCATCTTCTTCACATACTCGCGTGGCAGCCGCTCACCCCTAGCTTCCCACCCAGCCACCTTATCACGCAACTCCTTCTCGGCAAAATCGTGCACCATCTTCTTCAACATCTTCTGCTCTTCATTAAGTTGAAAGTCCATCTTCGGTAACCTCCCTGCTGTTTCAAAATTGGCGGCGATAACGCAAGTCCCCGATTTACCAAACCTGAACAGAGCCGCACGAGCGCTTGCCGATTACCCCCGCCCCTTTGCGGTAATTATAAGCGCCGCGCCACACCCAAACAACAACCAGCTTAACCAAACGCTGCTCGATCGTTTAGCGAGTTAACAATTGTCAGGAAAGAGCAGCGCATTCAACGCATAGACTAGGTCGCCAAATTGCTATTTCACAATAATTGGAAGTGTTACAAGCCCTTACCTCGCAGTGCTGAGAGAGCCTTAGCTATCTCCGCCCCTTGCGCCTCTATGATTGAAATAAGTTCCTCCGGTGTCCGAGTGTCCACTTCTTGTTTCCGGTTGGGGTTAATGGCTTTCAGGTCGTAGTTTTTAGCTTTAAGCTCTTCGGCAGAAACACGCAGGAACGCTCGCTCGCAGCTCTTTCGGGCAGTAGTTTAAAGAACTCCTCAAAGTGTTCCATGGTCAGCGGTTGCTTCTTGGTCACGTTCAAATCAGACAGGTCGTAGTACCAGACCTCCTTCGTCTCCTGCCCTTTGGTGAAAAAGAGCAAGTTGGTCTTGCTGGCAGCTCCGGCGTTTATGAATACACCCGCTGGTAGGCTGACCACGCACCATAGGTCGCACTCATTGAGGAGCTTACGCTTGGTCTGGACAAAGGCGGTTTCCGTGGTGCGGAAAAGTGTGCCCTCGTCCATAACTATCCCGCAGCGTCCACCCGTTTTAAGGCTATCAATGACATGCTGGAGGAAGAGTACCTGTGTGGCTCGGGTCTTATAGGCAAAGTGTGTTTGAGCGTCCTTGCCTTCTTTGCCCCCGAAAGGCGGATTGGTGAGAACCACATCAAAGAGTGCAGGAGCGCCGGTGAAAAGCCCACCATAGACCTCGTGTCCGGTCAGGGTATTGCCGTGCCAGATATGCGGCTCATCGATGCCATGAAGGATGAGGTTAGCCAGCACGATGGGGTATACCAGGTCTTCTTTTTCACGACCATAGAAGGTGCTGGTTTTGAGAATCTCAATATCTTCCGCCCGCTGCGCCTGGGCGCTCATATAACCGTAGGCTTGAGCCAGAAACCCTCCGGTACCGCAGCAGGGGTCGTACACCGTTTCCCCTATTTTCGGGTTTATCACCTGCACCATCACCTTGATAATCTGTCTGGGGGTAAAGAACTGACCGCCATCGTTATTCTTCTCCCCCATCTTTTGAAGCAGTCCTTCATAGACCTGAGAGAGGGTGAACATATGTGTCTCGTCCACATCCTCAAGCCGCAACTCGTGGATTTTGTCCAGGATGTCAAGAAGGTTGCGTTCGGTATCAACCCGTGTCTTTTCTACCGAAGAAAAGACCTGGCTGATGACCTTCTGGCGGTTGGTCGCCCCAGGGCAGTCCTTAAGACCGCGGAGGGCGGGAATAAGCTCATTGTTGACAAAGCTCATGAAGCCGCCGAAGGCACCCCTCTGCAGTTCAAGCCTTTTCTTGCCATCCGGGGATGCCCAGTCCTGCCAGCGGTAGGGGTATTCAAGGGACGGCTGGAAATGGGCACCCACCGCCCGGGCGTGTTCGGCTTCCCTCGTTTCCTTCTCATCGAGAATGCGCAGGAAAAGCATCCAGGTGAGCTCGGGGACATATTGCAGAGCCCCAGCGCAGTTTGAGCGGCGCATGATGTCACAGATGCCTTTGACGTACACATTGAGGCTCTGTGGCGAAGTAATCCGCCGGTTATTATTCCTTTTCACTGCCACGGTCTCCCTCCGGCTGAGACGGCATTTCCTCTTCCAGAATTGCAAGGACTTCCTTAGCGGCGTAAGCTTTGTTGCGCTTACCGCCGGTAATCTCGGTTAAGATTCCCTGCTCTACCAGAGCATTTATCGCCTTTTGGGCGCCCGGATATGTCACTTTAAGATGTTCCTGAACAACTTTAGGGTTCAATACCGGTCTCATGAAGATTAGCTCAACTAGCTGGCCGGCTGTCGGCGGCAGGCGTTTCTCCAGGCTGGTCTGATGGTAATTCCGGTGCAGGTCTAAGAGGCGGCGAGCTCTTCCCACGGCATCGCCCGATTGCTCAACTACCGCTTGCAAAAAGAACATTAGCCACTCCCGCCAGGCTCCCCGCTGGCTGACATCAAGAAGGTGCTGGTAATACTCCTGGCGGTGGCGCTCAAAGAAGGCGCTGAGGTAAAGCAGTGGCTTATTGAGGATGCCGCGCTGGCAGAGGAAAAGGGTAATCAGGAGCCTACCGATACGCCCATTGCCATCAAGGAAGGGGTGGATAATCTCAAACTGGTAATGAATGAGAGCCAGTTCGATCAGCGGTGGCAGTGTGGTATCGGCGTGCAGGAACTTTTCCAGGTGGTCGAGGGCTTCCTGCATCTCGGTTACCGGCGGCGGTACAAAGGTGGCATCATTAAGAGTACATCCCGGCGGACCAATCCAGTTTTGAGACTTCCTGAATTCACCGGGGCTTGCCCGCTCGCCGCGCACGCCTTCCATCAAGATAGCGTGCAACTCACGAATGAGCCTCAGGCTTAAAGGCAGCTCGTTCAGCCGCTTCAGCCCGTACTCCAGAGCGCGGACATAGTTCTGCACTTCCCTGACGTCTCTTTGCTTCTCCGCCCTGGTCGCCTCAAACAGGAGGAGCTCGGAAAGCGATGACCGCGTGCCCTCGATACGCGAGGAAAGTACTGCTTCCTTTCTGATGAAGGGATAGATGAGAAGGTGGGGATTGGGCAGGGTCTCACCAAGACCGGAAAGCGTCCCCAGCGCCAGGCCAGCTTTTGAGGTCAATGATACCAAGGCATCATCCCACTCAAGCTTCGGCGGCAGGGGATTGGGGACAAAAGCCCAGTAGCCGTTGACAGTTCGTACCAGCCTGCCTGAAGGGCTATTTTGAAACAGAGCAATGTCCATATTAAACGCCCGTTTAATAACTCTCCGCCTTATTAAACAAAATGGCTGTTTTGTTTAATAATAGCACCAGGTAGGGCTGCTGGCAAGCCTTTACAGCTCTCCGGAAAAGGCTTTTCTCAAGATAGCCTGGGGCAGCGCCCTAATAGCCTCAAGCTGCTTTTCAATCGACGCCTTAAGCTTTTCCGCCTCCTCCATTTTAGCCCTGAGTTCATTAGCAATACGCTTTTGTTCGGGAAGTGAGGGGGTTGGAATTGACAGCTGTGAATACTCTCTAGCGTTAATGTTTGGCTGTGAAACCGTGTGTTTCTTTTCTTCAATAAAGCTGTAATATGCTGCAGAACGGGTGTAGTAAAAAAGGTACGAAGGCTCAATCATCTCTCGCTTCAGCCTGAACCTGATAAGATATGAGGCAAAGACGGCATTTGGAGGAATCCCACTGTAAAGAAAGGTACGGCCGATGGAGCCACTCCTAGCAAAAAGGATATCACCCTCCTGAAGGGCATAATTTTTGTAGGTTGCCTCGTCGCACCCTACATACTTTATTCCATCAATCTTGAGGTTTCCTGATTCGTCAATATCAGTTATGCGAAGATATGGGAATCCATTAGAATTGCTTGTAGCGGCGGCAGTCAGCCCATATTGAGAGAACTCACACACCTCCCCCAGCCTTCGCCGCTCCCACTTCTTTGCCTCCTCGCTCTCAAATACCTGGCGCAGGTAAGCCCTAGGCAGGGCTTTAGCCGCTTCAAGCTGGGCTTCACAGGCGGTGCGGGCACGCTCCACATCCTGCATCAGCTCCTGGATCCTAGCAGCAATGCGCTTTTGTTCGGGGAGGGGCGGAAGGGCCACTGGTATAAGCGAAGCTTGGTCTTGATTAAGCTTCATGCGCGTGGTGCCTGAAACAAATTGGATTATGTCAGGGCGAATTGCTAGCGCGAGGTAGAGCCAGTCCACATCAGCTAAGTCCTTTCTAGCTCTCAGAACATGAGCGTGGTTGTTGACCCAGCACTTGCCACTGACCCTATACGCAATGGGTCTGTCAAATGAACCAAAAAAACCACCGTCCTCTGCTAAGAGCACCAATTCCTCATCGAATAGATAGTCATCAATCCACCCTACCTGCCCGTTGGCTCCGTAATACGGGTATAGCTCAGCTTGTTGTTTGCCAACCGTTCTCAGGCGTCTCTCCACATCATTTACTGGAATTCTTAGATGGTCTAAGAACTCACACACCTCCCCCAGCTTCACCCAGCGCCAGCCGTCTGGGAGTGTCTTACCTTCTTTTAATTGCACAACACATTCGGTCATACCGCAAACAGCCTTCGCTTGGTCTCACGGATGATGTCCTGCGGTTCTCCCAGCACCTTGAGCGCCTCAAGACCGCCCGCCTTTTCCACCTCCGGGGCGCTCAAGACGTAAGGGTTCTCCAGCTCCTCGGTGCCGCCCTTGGCAAACTGCCGGGCAAGAGCAAGCAGGGTATCGCCGGTCTCGGGCGGTAGTCCCTTAAACCAGTCGGCGTGCTTATATTGCAGCGCCTCAACGCGCTCCTGGCGCGTCTTGGGCGCCATCCCATAGCCAATCTGGCTCAGGACATCATAGAGGTCGTATTCGTGCCAGTTGAGAATCTCCCGTAGCAGGCGCACGCCGCGCCCGTCATCCGGCAGTTTATCTATCAGCTCCCGCCGCTGCGCCGGCTCAATCCAGATGCTGCGGAAATCATCGAGAGTCTTAACCTCTGACGCCAGCCTCGTCGCGAGCATCTCGCGGTACTCTTCAACCGTCACCATGCTCAGCCTGCCTTCTTTCTGGGTGACGATATACGCCCCGGCGGGGTTGATGTGGACATCAAAACCTTCCACACGGATGACCTTCTCTTTTTCCTCCGCCTCACGTTCTTTAGGTTCTCTGGTCGGAGTAGGGCGGGTAACGAAACCGCTCCCCAGCAGGCGTGAGGCGTTAGTATAGTCGTATACCCGGAACATCAGCTTATTGGTCGGCGGGTGGAGCCTTGTCCCTCTGCCCATCATCTGGTGGAAGGCTATGGGAGAGCGCACGTATTTGAAGAAGACGACATTGCGGACACAGGGGACATCCACGCCGGTGGTAATCAGGTCAACAGTGGTGGCGATAAAGTGGCTCCGCATGGAGCCCCGCAGGTCGGCGATATACTGGCTACCGCCGACGGCGGCGGTGCACTTGAAGGCGTAAGGCTCAAGCCTCGACTCGCCATTTTTAGCGCACCAGTCGGCATAGAGGTTGTTCATCTCGGCGGCAACGGCGTCGGCGTGGCTGTCACGGGTGCAGAAGATAATCGTCTTCTGGAGTGGACCGCCGGTCTGGACAAGCATATCGAACAGGTCACGGCACATCGTTTTTACCCTGTCCGGCAGTTGGATAATGTCTTCAAAGGAAGGCGCCACATAATGGTTGCGGACTTCGCTCACCGTGATGGGCTTCCCGGTGATGGCGTCCTTCGCCCCCAGCTTCTCGATATCTTCTCTGGTGACACCGGTCAGGTCAAGGTTCACCTCGCGCCGGACGACTTCACAGGCGGCGATGTAGCCGTCTTCGATACCCTGCGCCATGTCATATTCATATACCGGCTCACCGAAGTACTCCAGATTATTCGCCGTGATTTCTTCGTCTTCACGGCGTTCCTCTTTAGTGCCGCCCTCAAATGAGCGCGGAGTTGCGGTAAGACCAATCTGCACCGCCTGGGAATTGCGCTTGAGGATAGTGCTCCATTTGCCCCAAGCGCTGCGGTGGCACTCGTCAATGATGATATGGCTGAAGTAGTTCTCCGGATAGTGCTCGGTAAGAAAACGGGCGTCCTCCTCATCCGTGCTGACGTTGAGGGTCTGATATGTGGCAATCAGGATACGGGCATTCTTCTGGGGATTGGCGCTGGTGACCTCGGCGGCATCAGCCCCGAAGACATTCTGAAAGTGGCTTAGTCCCTGGGAACGCAGCTCATCTCGGTCACAAACGAAAAGGGCACGGTAGAGCTGTCCGGCATCGGCAATCTTTTTCAGAAGGTGCACGGCAATAAACGTTTTACCGGTGCCCGTAGCCAAAAAGAGCAGGATCCGTTTCTTGCCCTGGGCTATCTTTTCCAGAGCAGCCCGGATGGCGGCGTCCTGATAGTAACGCCGGCTGGCCTCACCACCCGGATAAGGCATCAGCAACGGCTTTGCGTTTTCCTCTCCCAGCCGAAAGCCTATCCCTTGCTCATATCTCTGCCGCAGTTCTTGAGGAGTTGGAAATCGGTCCAAGCTGGTAGGCTCGCACGTTTTGCCGGTGAAATGGTTGTATTCAACGAACAAATAGCCGTTGCAGGAATACACGAAAGGCACATGGTTCAGGCGGGCGTATCTTTTCGCCTGTTCCAGCCCTTTATCAGGCGGCTCATCGCTTTTCTTCGCCTCCAAAAGCGCCACCGCTACGGGCTGAGTATTGGGATTTACCCGGATGCGAAGCAGATAATCTGTTCTGCCCTTTTGCCTTCTTTTGGGCTTACCCTCTACGATATCGATTCCTTGAGCTGTCTCCTCGCGGCGGATAAGGTCTTCCGTCCAGCCCCTAGAATGTAGAGCAGGGTCAATCAGCTTCGCTTTTGTATCGGCTTCGCTTAGTCGCATCTGCCCCCTTCCTCCATCACACGCAAAAGAGCATCCCCCTGGCGCATTATACAACAACTAAAAAGGCAGGTGTATATTTTAAGACTGAACCACTCCGTTAAGCCGGTTGGTGACTGCAAAGGTCACAGAATCGGTCTGTTCCGCACCCTTTGTCATCTCGTGCAACCACGCAACAGGACCGTTGTTCACCTGTGTCTGAGCATCCCGTTTGAATGTGCTGGGGGTAGGATGGGGTCACCTCCACTCGGGGATATCTCGCGGGGACAACTTCCGATTCCCCAGAGCCTCAAACTCCTCCTTGCTCAGGTAATGGATGACCGGGTGGTATGGTCCCATCACCCCAGGTCTGTTTTGCCCTACCAGGGACTTATCATACCGGGTGGCAGACCACGCCGCCCTTTCCCAGGGAAGGTTGTATTCATCGGGAGCATACTTGGGTAAGTGCCATTCGGGCATGACGCTCATCCACCGGATGGTGATGGTCTGGCGCGACCGCGGTCCCCAGTTTGCCCAGGTGACACCGTTCTCAGCTATAGCGTTACTTGGTCTATTCTCCGGGGTGGAATAGACGATGATATATTCGTCGTCCTCATTCAGGACTATTTCG
Source organism: uncultured Dehalococcoidia bacterium (assembly GCA_937975645.1). Lineage (GTDB taxonomy): Bacteria > Chloroflexota > Dehalococcoidia > GIF9 > UBA5629 > CALJTV01. The sequence continues at coordinate 35,166 of CALJTV010000026.1, forward strand.
TCGTCCATCAAAGAGCCATAGTTGACCGCCGTCTCATATTTGTCGCCTTCGCCCTTGCCATATTGAGAAATAGACCAGTAGCGTACCTCCCCGGCGGTCATGACGGCTTCGCCGTTTCGCGTCCTGGGAAATCTAGGCATCTTGCCGGTAATAACGTATACCTTGCCTGGACCAAGCTGAAATATTCTGGTCAAGAAGTTATTGTTTTTGCAGGCGGTAGCACTGCCTTCATAGTTACCCGGCGGCTCAGCCGCCTCCCCCCGATTGAAAAGCAGCAGGAACATTTTGCGTATCCCTTCCTTAATCTGCTCGCTCGATTGAGCAGTGCTTGTCTGGGAAGCGATATAACCTGCGTTTTCCGCCCTGATCAACACCAGACCGAAGATCTTGAACCAACCCTGTTGCGGACCGATGAAACCGTAAGGCTCTCTAGGGATATCACGTCCAGCCGGCACCTGGGTGGTCTCACGTTCTAACGCCAGCGAAAAATCGGGCTGCAGCCAGAACCTTTCGCCGCTCTTTAGCTGTAAGACCGCTTTGGGCAGCGGGACTCCGCCATAAATATCTGTGTTCTTGTCGGGAGCATATATGCGCAGCCATAAAACGGAAGGTGTCAAAACGTTGCCACCCCAGGGACCGGCAAAACCAAAGGGTGCTCCCACACGCCGGTTGCCTGGCGCACGGTACTCAGGGCTCTTCATCGCTTGGGGGTTGAGTGCCACAGCGTTGCCCAGCATCAAATCGAAGGTGACGTGATAGTGCCTGTTCGGGCAGGTGCGGTCGGCACCCACTCTGAAGGGGTTGATATTTCCCGGGTCAGGTTCAATATCAACGTCCACCAGCAGGACCTCCGGTGTCTCACCCATTGTGCCACTTGCCGGATGTCTGGGGTCAAAAGGTGGCAGTATCTCGTAGCTCATGTAGCGGGCATGGGGGAAGTCGCCTTCAATCAAAAGTTTAGCACCGATCGGAGCCACGAATATCAATTTTCCATAGGTAACATGCGGGTCGGTGCCGAGCATATATAGTCTCTTAAACTCAGGGTCAACCTCATGGCAAGGAATGATTAGCCATTGCTCCTCAGGTGTCACCTCTTCAGGCCTCATCAGTGTCCAGTCTTTAGTCTTGGGGTTGTCAATATATTCCGGAAGCAGGCCTTTGGGCAGTCTCGCCGGGACCTCGCCTTTGAGCCATTGCCGTATATAGCTTTCTAGCTTGGCCGAAAGTTCCTGGGCTTTAGCATTGTGCTCTCGGACATATTCCTCACCCTTTGCCTTATCAGCAAGAGCCACCTGTAACCTTTCAGCCATGGTCATCTGCGGCAGCTCAGTGTGGGACCAGTAGTTGTGGGGAAAGACTTGCTCATTAAAGGTCTGCCCCGAGTCCTCCTCGGGGGCACCAGCAATTCGTTGCCCTTGCGTTTGTTGCCGCGGACTGGCCGGCGCGGGACCAGACCTGCAACCAGCCAGAAGATGCCCCGCGGCAAGTAGGACCAGCAGCGCTATCGGGAGTAAACGCTTCACCGTCACCAGAGGACCTTTACCGCACCCGGACCGTCCAGCGCATTCTAGCACGGCAACCGGACAGCGGCAAGAAGGTGGTCCTGGTCTAAAGGAAGTTGTTGCCAAGAAGACCTGAGTCCGGCATCCAGCGGAGCTGGCTAAAAAACGGAGCTCTGCACTCCGTCACCTCACCTCTCAGCACCACTGCGGGCTTTCTTTATACCCAGTATCTCCCTGGCTTCATCAGGAGTCGCCGGCTCCCTACCCAGGCACGCAGCTATTTTCACCGCCCACTCCACCTGCTCCCAACTACCCCTCGCCAGCTCCCCATTGGGCAGGCGGACATTGTCCTCCAAGCCCACGCGCATATGCCCCCCAAGCAGACACGACTGGGTAATCGCCGGGAACTGGTCTATGCCTATGCCGCAGGTGGTAAAGTTTGAGTCCGGTGGCAGCATCTGCACCAGAGTGGCAAAAATAACCGGCCTAAACTTCTGACCGCCAGCAACACTCCACACGAAGTCAAAATTGTAAGGGGTGCTGAAGAACCCCTGCTTGGAGATGAGCAGCCAGTTGTCCAGACCGCCGACATCGTATATTTCTATCTCCGGCTTGACGCCCAGCTCTTCCATCTTCTTGCCGAAGTCCTGCAGCATGGTGAAGGTGTTGGTGAACACACTGTCAAAGACGATCTGACCTGTCTTTCTATCCAGATAGCTGAAGTTCATGGTAGCGGTATTCAGCGATGCCGACTCAGGTTTGAGGGCAATAATAGGCGCCAACCTGGCTTCAGGGGTGTCACCCACCGAAGATGTTATCTGGACGATCAGTTCTGGGGTCTTCTGCTTGATGGCATCATAAATTGTCCTTACAGTCTCTACATCGCAGGTGGGCAGCCCGCTTTTGGCCTCACGCCCGTGCACATGGACCATAGCGGCACCGGACTTGTATGCCTTGTGCGCCTCCTCGGCAAATTCCTCAGGTGTGTAGGGGACCGCGGGGTTCTGGTTCTTGAAAACACCCGAGCCAGCCAGGGCTGCAGTGATGATGACCTTGTCCGCCATAACTCCTCCTTATTTCCAAAAATTTGTACCCTGAGTCCTTGACAAATAGACGCCGGGACAGCTAATATATATGGTGTATACAATTATGTACACTGAATTGTATGCAAACCAGCGGTCGGCTGTCAAGTAGTTAACATGGTCACGGGGCAAACGCAGAATAGTAAGTCCAGGCAGAACCTTGTCGGACTGGCGAGGGAGACCATCGAGCGTAACATTCTCAATGGTGTTTTTCGTCCCGACCAGCGGTTGGTCGAGGCTGAACTAGCCAGCAAGCTGGGGATCAGCAGGACGCCCGTGCGCGAGGCGCTGAGGCAGCTTGAAACAAGAGGCTATGTGGTCAAACGCGACCATGCCGGATATTTTGTGGTCTATCACGCCCCCGAGGATATTAAAGATATTCTGGAGCTGAGGCAGGTGTTAGAGGTCGCAGCTATCAGACTGGCTTGCGACCGGGCGTCCCAGGACAGCATCGACCGCGCCGCACAGTACCTTGCCAACTGGGACGAGGACTTTGCGCAGTTGAAGTCCAGCGGACTTAGCCAGGACAAGCTGTATGATGAAGGCTGGAATAAGCTCTTCCGCTGGAATAACCTCTTCCATCAGGAATTCTACAACGCATCAGGAAATAAGTTGCTCGTCTCCAACATAGAAAGCCTGCGACAGCTCGACCGGTTGAAGCGTATTAGCCGCTTCTTTAGGTACGAAGACCTGCTGGCTTTCAGACAGCAACACTACAGGATACTGGAGGCAGTCACACAGAGAAATAAGACTAAAGCGGAAAGGGCAGTCCGCTTGCACCTTGAAACTTTATACAGGTTCTATCGCGTTTTTCTATAAATCGGTCCGCCTGTAACAGGGAAGAAGACCACCAGAAATAAATGTCCCCACCGGAGGGTAAAGCAGCATTGGCGCTGGCTGGGACTAAATATGCTTAGGCTAGGACGATAAAATGAGGGCTTACATCATCAGACGCTTGCTACTTCTCATCCCTACTTTACTTATCGTCACGATTATCGTCTTTTGCGCTGTAAGGTTCATCCCCGGAAACGTCATCGAGATGATGGCAGCCCAATCGGGCGAGGCTGAGGACCTGGAGGCGACCATCCAGACCATCAAGCATAACCTGGGGCTCGATGTGCCTATCTACACACAGTACGCCCGATGGCTAGGTGGCGTGCTCAAAGGTGACCTAGGCAGGTCTTTGTGGACTCAGCAAAGCATCGGCAGCGAACTCCTAACAAGGTTACCTATATCCATTGAACTGGGGCTCCTGGCGATAGTTATCGGCTTGCTGATAGCACTTCCAGTAGGCATTTTCTCCGCCATACGTCAGGACAGCGCGGGCGACTACATAGGTCGCAGCGTGGCTATTTTCTGCATCAGCGTCCCTTCATTCTGGCTGGCAACCTTGGTCGTCGTCTACCCGTCCATCCTGTTCGGCTGGACACCGCGTCTCCCCGTCATCCCATTCACCCGCGACCCCCTGGGCAACCTGCAGCAGTTCGTCATTCCAGCCGTACTGCTGGGGATGGTCATGTCAGGGACAACAATGCGGATGACGCGGACCATGATGCTGGAGGTATTGAGGCAGGACTATATCCGCACGGCCTGGGCAAAAGGGCTGAAAGAGCAGGTGGTCATCTACAGGCACGCCTTGAAGAACGCCCTCATCCCCGTCGTCACCATAATCGGGCTGCAATTGCCCATCCTTGTCGGCGGAGCGGTAATCATCGAGACGATTTTCGGTCTACCCGGCATAGGCAGGTATTTTGTGGACGCATTGTTCCAGAGGGACTACCCCATTATCTCAGCGATAAACCTGGTGGTCGCCGCATTTGTCATGTTCTGTAATCTGGTAGTCGATATCGCTTACGCTTATCTAGACCCAAGGGTGCATTACTCATAATGGCGCAGGTTGAAACTAGAGCAGACAGAGAAATAGGGGCGCGCTCATTCTGGGCAGACCTGCTAATAAGGCTGGTCAAGGAGAAGCCGCTCGGCACCATCGGTGGGGTCATCGTGCTGGCACTGCTGCTTGTGGGTATACTCGCCCCGGTGCTGGCACCCTACCAGTATAACGATACCACCGTCTGCCCCCGGCTTTCAGGACCATCCTCAGAATATCCATTCGGCTGTGACCAGCTCGGAAGGGACCTGTTCAGCCGCATCATCTACGGTGCCCGGGTCTCGGTGATCGTGGGGCTCAGCGTTTCAGCCATAGCCACGGTGCTGTCCGCATTCATCGGCGTCGTCTGCGGTTTCATAGGAGGCAAGCTGGACCTCATAGTACAGCGGTTTGTGGACGCCTGGCTATGCATACCACCTCTATTCCTCATCCTCACCCTCATAGCCGTCACCGGTCCAGGTATGGCCCAGGTCATTATCGTCCTGGGGCTATTATTTGGCATCGGGCAATCGCGCATAGTCCGCGGTGCCACCATCGGCATCCGCTCCAACACATACTTCGAGGCGGCAAAAGCCATCGGCTGCAAGACCGGTAGGATATTATGGAAACACGTCCTGCCCAATGTAACGGCACCGATCATAGTCCTGTTCACCATCACCATGGGCTCCGCCATCCTCACTGAAGCCACCATCAGCTTCCTCGGCTTCGGCATCCCACCGCCAACACCTAGCTGGGGAGGTATGCTCAGCGAAGCCGGACGCCGCTACATGCTTATGGCACCGCACCTCGCCGTGTGGCCAGGGCTTTTCCTGGCAATTGTGGTGTACGGCATCAACATGCTCGGCGACGCCGTCCGTGACCTGCTCGATCCCAGGCTCAGAGGTGGCTTGGGTAGGTACGATGTCTCAAGGGAAAAATTGCCCAAATGGGCGAAGATAGACGCAGCGCGGTAGGAGTGCTTGTGCGGTACACAGTCAGTTTCTTCTGGGAAACAACATATCAAAGAAAGGAGGCAAGCGATGCATAAAAGCAAAAGAAGGGTGCCTGAGTAAGGAAAACAGTTGAGACAGGAATGAGATGAAAATCAAAACAACAGGAGGTCAACAGCGGATGAAAAGACTCTTTATTATCAGCCTGGTTATCGTAGGGCTACTTGCAGGGGTTCTGGCTAGCAGTTGCGCTAAAGGAACAAAGGAGGTGGTGGTAGTAGAAAAAGAAAGACCACAGTACGGGGGCACGCTTAACGTAGTCTCAACAGTAGATACCTACGGGTTTGATGACGCCGTCGTGCCCCACGCCAACTGCTATCTTCTGAAGTTCACCAACGACGAGATCGTTCAGGGGGACTGGACCAAAGGTAATGCCGGAGGCTATGGCACCAGAGAGTGCGAATGGTTCCTCGCCGGCGTCAACCGCCTGCAGCATAAAGCTGGCTCATTAGCCGAAAGCTGGGAACTACAGGGCAATGACACCGTGATCCTACACCTGCGCAAAGGGGTGAAATTCCATAATAAGCCGCCGGCAAACGGCCGCGAGGTCACTGCCGATGACGTCGTCTTCTCTCTCAAGCGCCACCTCACCCTGCCCACATCGTATTTCAAGATGACATATGCCAAGGCTGCTGAGACCACACAGATAACGGCGCCAGACCCCTATACCGTGGTGATCAAGACCAACCCCGAATACATGATCATCGGCGACTTTTTCACCATCTTGAACGACTACGCCACCATATTCCCGCGTGAAGCTGTGGAGCAGTTCGGCAATATGAACGACTGGAAGAACAGTATCGGCACCGGTCCCTTCATGCTCACAGAATATATGAGGGGCAGCCATGCCATCCTCAGCCGCAACCCTGATTTCTGGGAGAAGAACCCCATCGGTCCCGGAAAAGGTGACCAGCTCCCTTACATTGACCAGGTCAAGTGGCTGGTCGTTCCCGATGAATCAACACAGCACGCCCTCTTCCGCGCCGGCGATATCGATATATTGAGCTGCGACTGGGAAGTGGCACAGGAATTCTTGAAAGACACACGACTGAAGTACGTGCGCTATCTCGACGACTACGGTCAAGCGGTCATCTTCATGCGCACAGACAAAAAGGACTCGCCCTTTGCCGACATCCGAGTAAGAAGGGCGCTCTCGATGGCTATCGATAACAAGAGGATACTCAATGAGTACTACGGCGGCGAGGGCACCCTACTCAAATGGCCCATCGTCTATGCAAAGGAGTACAGCGGCGCCTACGTGCCCCTAGAGCAACTGCCCCGCTCGGTGCAGGAGCTGTTTGAATACCACCCAGACAAGGCAAAGCAGCTCGTCGCTGAGGCTGGCTATCCCAACGGCTTCAAGGCAAAGATCATCTGCTATAACCACCGGGCTTACCTCGACCCCCTGCAGATGGTGAAGGATATGTGGTCAAAAATAGGCGTCGAGTTGGAGATAGAGCCAAAAGACTATGCCACATTCCAGGGCATAATGATAAGGCGCGCCTATGACGACATGCTCTTCGGCTGGTACGGCGGCATTGGCGCCTTCTGGAAGGGAATAAGCTGGACCACACAGAGCTATGCCAACGGCAGCTATATAAACGACCCGAAGTGCGCTGAGACACGTCAGGCTATGCTGGCAGCCTTCCCCGACGAAAACAAGATCGACCAAATACACCGCGAGTTTATGCCTTACCTGCTCGACCAGGCTTACGTCATCCAGCTACCAGCCGGATATAGCTACCGCTTCTGGTGGCCCTGGGTCAGAAACTACAGCGGCGAAGCGTCCATCGGTCACTATAACGTGGGCAACTTCTCCAAGTATATCTGGATCGACCAAGAGATGAAGAGGGCGCTGGTAGGTAAGTAACAGACACCCCCTACCCCACCACCAACCATAAGAGGCGGGGCACGTGGTGTGCCCCGCCTCTGCAAATTCGGCTAAGAGGCCGCTACCGGCTAAATGTGGCATAATACGCGGGGTAAAATACTGTGTGGTGGACACAGTCCCAGCGCACGAGCAGGCAAAAGGAGGTGAGTCATGCCTGGAAACAAAATGTGGAGTGACTTCATTCGGCAACAAAGGGCTCAGCGAGAGAAAAGTAGCTTGCCCCTCAAAGATATCCGTGTGATTGATGTGGGCATATTGGTGGCTGCCCCTTTCGCCGCAGCCCTGCTCGGAGATTTTGGCGCTGAGGTTATCAAGGTTGAAAACCCGAACATGCCGGACGCCGCTCGGGGATGGAGCCTGCCCGAGGATGGTATACAGCCCTGGTGGCTCGTGATAGACCGAAACAAGTTGCCAGTGACCCTAAACCTACGCACCACCCAGGGAGCGGAGATATTTGCTCAGTTGGTCAAAAAAGCAGATGTACTGGTGGAAAATTTCCGCCCCGGCACCCTTGACCGTCTGGGTTTCACTACCGCGAAGCTGCTGGAACTCAACAGCCAGCTCATCATTGGCAGGATCTCAGGTTATGGACAGACTGGACCATATGCCCATAGACCAGGCTTTGGCACCCTCGCGGAGGCGTTCAGTGGCTTCACCTACCTGAATGCCCAGCCCGGTGGAGCGCCGCTGAGTCCACCCCTGCCCCTCGCAGACTTGGTGGCAGGGATACATCTCGCCTTTGCCGTTATGGTCGCCCTGAGAAACGTGGAAAGATGGGGGCGTAAGGGCCGAGAAATTGATGTCTCGCTCTATGAGCCTTTACTCGGTTTTCTGGGACCTGTTTTCCTTGAATACTGGTTGACCGGCAAAGTCCCACAACCGTTCGGAAGCGAACTAAGCTACGCTGCACCTCGAAATAACTATCAGACCAAGGATGGCCGCTGGGTGGCACTCTCGGCTACTGCCCAGGCTCCCTTCGAACGGCTCATGGATGCCATAGGTAAGCCGGAGTACAAGACTGACCCCCGTTTCAAGACTAATGAAGCCAGGGCTAAGGAGGAAAACAGGAGGGAACTCAACCGGGTAATCTCTGAGTGGTTCTCCAAAATGACTTTGCAAGAAGCCCTGACCGTCTGTGACAAAAGCGATGTAACCGCGGGAATCATCGCTAGCATGCAGGACATAGCCGAGGACCACCACGTCCGCGAAAGGAAGACCATGACGGACATCCAAGACCCAGCCACTGGTAAAATTTTGAGAATGCCTGACATCCCAATAAGGATATCGGTCTCACCGGGTGTGATCAGGTTCCCCGGGCTACCCATGGGGGCAGCAAATGATGTAATTTATCAGGACCTCCTGGGTTATTCGCCCGAGCAACTCGAAGGACTGAGGTCGAAAAAAGTCATCTAAGAGGAGACCGGGCAGGAGAAAGGTATGGAAAAGAGCATTCCGGTCCTACGAACGCTTTTGTCTGCTCCTGGCAACCAGCAAAGGAAACTCGAAAAGGCCGTTCTGGCAGGACCCGATGCCCTGATACTGGACCTGGGCGACTCAGTGCCACCTTCAGAGAAAGGCACTGCCAGAGGGTAAAGCATCGACTTCGCTTCCCCCAATAACGCCTGTTGACACCCCGCACCAGAACAGGGTAAGCTGGTGACTGCCTTTAACACAGAAGAGGCCTAGCTAAAACGAAAGTGGTAACAGACAAGTTATGCCTCGCAAGTCCAGAGGAGTAGCCCTTTGCTACTGAAATTTGCTTTGTTCGCACTGGCATGCTTCGCCCTCACCTTAGCCATTGGCATGCTGGTGGCAGCGCTGATAAAGCTCATCGGCTTCATCGTGCAAAAGGGGGACAAAAATGCCGCTCCTTGAGTTCTTCCAGGGCATCTACACCTTCTTCTTAGTGGCACCACACATTGCCTGCGCCAGACTGTTCCTCATCGCCCTGGGCTGCGCCTTCACTTACCTGGGCTACCGCAAAATCCTGGAGCCGATACTGATGGTGCCCATGGGCATCGGCATGCTCGCCGTCAACGGCGGACTGATGGTGTACGAGGCAGGACATCTGGGCACCCTGTTCCTCAACCCTCTGGTGAGCAATACCGAGGAGTTAATGCAGATATTGCAGATAGACTTCCTCCAGCCCATCTACACCTTCACCTTCAGCAATGGGCTCATCGCCTGTCTGGTGTTCATGGGCATCGGTGCCATGACCGAGATAGACTATCTGCTGGCTAAGCCGTTCATGAGCTTTTTCATCGCTGCCTGTGCCGAGCTGGGGACAATACTCACCTTGCCCATCGGCATAGCACTGGGGCTAGTGCCCAATGAGGCGGCAGCCATCGCCATCGTCGGCGGTGCCGATGGTCCCATGGTACTCTTCGGCTCCCTGATGATGGCGAAGGAGCTTTTCGTCCCCATCACTGTAGTCGCCTATGTGTACCTCAGCATCTGCTACGGCGGCTATCCATTCCTGGCAAGAATGGTGCCCAAAAGACTGCGCGGCATAGAGATGGACTGGCGCTCCATACCTAAAGTGTCCAAAGGTGCCAAATTCGCCTTCGCCATCGTCGCCTGCGCCCTCCTCTGCCTGCTCTTCCCTGTAGCCGCACCCCTGTTTGCCTCATTCTTCCTCGGGCTGGCTGTCAAAGAGGCGGGCATCGAGAGGTATATCGAGTTCCTCACCGGTCCCCTGCTCTACGGGGCGACATTTTTCCTTGGCTTCACCCTGGGGGCGTTGCTGGGAGTGGACATCATCCTCAACCCAAAAGTCCTGCTGCTACTGCTGCTGGGTATGCTGGCATTAGTACTCTCCGGCATCGGCGGACTCATCGGCGGCTTGGTCTTCCACAGGATAAGCAAGGAGCCTTTCAACCCCCTGATAGGCATCGCCGGCGTCTCCTGCATCCCCACCACCGCCAAGGTAGCCCAGAAATGCGCCGCCCAAGCCAACAAAAGGGCAATGATCCTCCCCTTCGCCATGGGGCCACAGGTCGCCGGCGTGGTCACCACCGCCATAATCCTGGGGCTCTACATGACCGGCATTCCCCTCCTTCACTGAACGTTTTCACACCACCATATGCCTTCAACCTCCACAATAGTATATAATTGACAATAACCGCATACAGCCTGACATAGAAAAGCAAGGAGGCTCCAGATGGCAGAGTGGATCGAATACTCCGGCGGCGTCTACAAGAAGAAGGAGGACTTATACCGCGAGCTTAAGGAGAGGCGCGACAAGGTCCTGCAGATGGGCGATGCACAGGTACTGGAAAGACGGCGCAAGGCAGGGCAGCTCAATGCCAGGGAGAGGCTGGGACTGCTCTTTGACAACGGGGAATATTTGGAGATAGGAATGCATGTGAAGCACCGCACCACCCACTTCGGCATGGACAAAGCCTATATACCAGCCGAGGGCGTCATCACTGCCTTCGGTAAGGTGAACGGCAGGTGGGTAGCTGCCTTCTCCGAGGACTTCTCCGCCATGGCTGGCACCTTCGGCGAGTACCATGGCAAAAAGGAAGCCTATGCCATCCAGTTCGCCATGGAAAAGGGCATCCCCTTCATCGGCATGAACGACTCCGGCGGCGCCAGGCTGCAGGAGGGGATGGACACCCTGGAAGCCTATGGCTGGCTGTTCCGCACTCAGACGCAGGCTTCAGGGGTAATACCCCAGATAGCCCTACTCCTTGGACCTTGCCTTGGCGGTCAGGCTTACCACCCGGTGATGCAGGACTTCGTTATTCAGGCAAAGAATGTGGGCTTCATGGGCATCGCCGGACCCGCCTTCGTCAAGACACAGATCGGCGAGGAGATAAGCCTCGAGGAGCTTTCCGGCTGGAGGGCACATGGCATGAAGTCCGGTCAGAGCCATGTGGTCGCCGAAGATGAGAAAGACGCCATTCACAAAGCCAAAGAGCTGCTCTCCTTCCTCCCCTCAAACAACCGCGAAAAGCCACCGCGCCTCACGAGCAGTGACCCACCTGACCGCATTATCCCAGAGCTGGACGACCTGCTGCCCGATGAGCCGTTCAAGCCCTTCGACATGAAGAAGGTGATAACTGCCATAGTGGATGACGGCTATTTCTTCGAGATACTGGGGCTTTTCGCCAAAAACCTCATCACCGGCTTTGCCCGCTTCAACGGTCGCCCCGTGGGCATCGTGGCTAACCAGCCCACAGAAGCCGCCGGAGTGCTCGATATCAACGCCGCCGATAAGGGCGCCAGGTTCATTAGGTTCTGCGACCTGTTCAATATCCCGCTTATCACCTTAGTCGACTGCCCCGGCTACATCATCGGCTCCCGTGCCGACTGGGCGGGAATTTTGCGCCACGGAGCAAAGCTGCTCTACGCCTGGTCTGATGCCACCGTGCCGCTCATCTCCATCATCGTCAGGAAGTCCTATGCCGGTGCTCACTACGGCATGCTGGACAAAAGCATCGGCGCCGACTTCGTCTTCGCCTGGCCCACAGCCCGCGTCACCATCGTCGGTGCCGACACCGCCGCCAGCGTCATCTTCGCCCGCGAGATCAGAGAGTCACCGGACCCCCAAGAGACCAGCAGGAAGAGGATCAGGGAGTACAGTGAGATATACGAGAACCCCTACGTCTCCGCTGAGCGCGGCTATACCGACGACATCATCATGCCCCGCGATACCAGAAAGTACATCAACCGTGCCCTCGATTTACTGGAGAACAAGTTCGTGACACCGGGCACCTGCCCCTGGAAGGTGTGGCGCAAATACTCCAATATCAACCTCTAAAGTCGCCCGATGGACTGATTTTTCAACGGGAGGAAAGACAACTATGGCACAGGAAACAGTAGCAGCACCCCTGGCAGGGAAGATAATCAAGTTACATGTCAAAGCTGGTGATAAAGTAAGCGAAGGGGACGAGGTCTGCACCATGGAATCGATGAAGATGGAAAACACACTTTATGCCCCGGTCTCGGGGACTGTGATAGAGGTGAAGGTGGCACCGGGGCAGTTCATCCAGGCTGGCGATGTCATCGCCGTCATCGAGTATTAGACAGGCGGAGCACCGGACAGGTAAGGAGGGACGATTATGGACTTCGGCGGACTTTACTCCAGCGTGCCAGCAATAACCTGGTTCACCCTGCTGGCGGTGTTGTGGACGATGCCCTGGAAAGGCGTCGCCCTGTGGCGGGCGGCGGGTAACAAGCACCTCTGGTGGTTCATCGCCATATTCATCCTCAACACCCTGGCAGTACTGGAGATCATCTACATCTTCGCCTTCAGCCGCAAAAAGCCAGCCACTGCCTGACCACGACAGAGCAAACAAGCGGCTGGTGAAAGCTCTCGGGCTAGAGGGGGAGCCATCATCATCCCCAATTGTAGCCGCCTCACTCACCCGGCACTTTCTCTCCTGCCGGCGAGCATTGGCACGTTTCACACAAGAGTCAGAATCGTCCGGTCCACGCAATTACTGGTTGTCACTTCACCACAGACAGACTATAATTTTGCAAAAGGGGGGTGCAAAGAGCCAAGACATGTCCAAGGTATTCTACAAGAGCGACGCTATTGTTCTTTACCAAGGCGATTGCTTGGAGATTCTTACCTCTTTGCCAGAGCGCTCTGTCGACATGATTTTTGCCGACCCACCATATAACTTATCGGATGGGGGAATAACCTGCCATGCCGGCCGTATGGTGTCCGTTGACAAAGGCGATTGGGACAAATCAAAAGGCTTCGAGGTTGACCACGACTTCGCTGTTGCGTGGCTAAGAGCATGCCAGCGAGTATTAAAGGACGACGGTACCATTTGGGTTTCCGGCACCATGCACAAGATCTATTCCGTCGGGTTTGCGATGCAGCAGCTTGGCTATAGGTTGTTGAACGAGATATGCTGGTTTAAACCAAACGCCTCCCCCAACCTCTCATGTCGGTACTTCACGCACAGCCACGAGACCTTGATATGGGCTGCGAAATCAGAGAAGAGTAAACATAAGTTCAACTACGAACTGATGAAGCAAATCGCTGGCGGTAGGCAGATGCGGTCGCTATGGATGGATATCAATGTTGAAGATGCGCCTCAAGATATCTGGTCTATCGGTACTCCCACTAAGGAAGAGAAGAAATATGGCAAGCACCCGACGCAGAAACCGATAGCCCTGCTGGAACGGATAATTCTGGCATCCACCGATATCGGCGACACGATTCTTGACCCATTTACTGGCTCATCCACCACCGGTGTCGCTGCCATTAGACATGGCAGGTTATTCATTGGCATAGATATCGACGAGCATTTTCTTGAGCTGTCAGTTAGGCGCCTCAAGGAGGAAGAGGATAATCTACGTACCAAGCCACAGCTAACATTGAAATCGGTCTAGCTGTTGGTAGTCCTTCGATGAACGAATAGCATGGCAGATTTAGAATTTTACCGGCAGCACCTCAATCTTTCAAGCGTGGAGGAAATTTGTAAGGCGCTTTCGGACACCCTAATCGAGACGAATCGCACCTATGATTTCTTTGTCAACTGGTCGAAGGCTGCCCACAACCGAGATACATTTAAGTACGAGGTTGCGCTCCTGAAAAGTCTCCGAAATGCCACTAGCCCTACCGATGATTTGCGGAAATTGATAACACGCTATCCTGAGGTCATCAAGGTGATCCCGATATTGCTGGCATGCCGTGATGGGATCGTCAAAGTGTTAAACCTTATCGAGCCTGACATCAAGTACAAGACTTTTAATTTCTCTAAGACCAGCTATACTGCCACAGAGATTGATGACATCGCGGAGTTCACCGAGAAAACGGGACTTCTGGCTACGCTATGCCAGATGGAATCAGCCACGGATTACTTGCTGGGGGTCGAGGTTGGTCTGGATACCAATGCCAGAAAGAACCGAAGTGGACTTTTCTTGGAGAAGATGGTCAGGGAAGTGATAACCGGACTTGTGGCACGTCATTCCGATATCAAATGGGTGGAGCAGAAGAGTTATAAGTACATACAGACTGAGTTCGGCATATCGGTACCGCCGTCGCTACGAGACAGGAAGTTCGACTATGTCGTCATTGCGAAAGGGAAAGCCACCAATATTGAGGTCAACTTCTACGGAGGCACAGGATCAAAACCCAGTGAAGTAGTGAGCTCATACATTAACCGCAGTGAGGTGCTGTCATCGGCTGGCTGGAAATTCGTTTGGGTGACCGATGGCGACGGTTGGAAGTCCATGCAAAACCCTTTACGTGTTGGTGTTGAATATATAAACTACGTTATCAATGCCTATCTTCTCCGAAAAGGCCTCCTCGAGAAGATCATACTGGACTAATTCCACAGTTAATCTCACTGGGTCGCAGTCGCATCTCTTACACAGTTCGTCAGACCGTGCAAGTATAACTGTTAGCTAGAGATAAAGACCGATCATTTGACGAGCTAGCCAGAGACTACCATCACATTAACGAGGCCTTTATAACCACCTAAAAGGGAGTAGCATGGCCAGCCAAATAGTGTGTGATAATGGGCATCGAGATTACAGCGGCTGTAGGAAGGCCGCAAGAGTGATTAGTCAGAATGGCGTCCTGAAGCCGTGTCAGCGATGCGGAAGCAACAGACGCTATGTTGTGTCTCACGAATACGGCAAAGTGACTGTCCATTATGAAGTGGTGAAAGTCTTTGCTTTGCGGTCTCCTTCACAAGCAGAGGAAGAAGGGTATGACCCAATGGTGTTTCTAATGAAAAATCTGAAGAGCGGTGAAAAAATCGTGTGGCCATACTACTGGAAGAAGGCTAGGAATGGGAAGTGGGCCAACGGGCAGTTCCCTCCTCTCCTTTCAATAGAGGAACTCAAAACGGTGATTAAGCATCTTGACCAAGATTCTGAGTAATGGCTGGCACAACAGTTGGGGAGCAGCGCTCAAAAGGCATAACAGTTGGCATTGCCGACGCCATCATTGAAAAGCTCAAGAGACACAGGTTTCTAATCAACATGGCGCACACTGGTAATCCCTATGAGAATGCCATGACCGAGAGCTTTTTCAAGACACTGGAACACGAGGAGGTGGACCTATGCGAGAGTATGAGACCTGTGAGGACGTGGTACGCAGGCTTGCCTATTTTCTTGAAAAGGCCTACAATTAAAACAGGCCTCACTCAGCGCTTGATTGCCGCCCGCCAAACAAATTTGAGGAGTACTGCTTAATTAAGAGAATAACGAGATACCCCGCCAGACCCGCCTGCCAAAGCCTTTTGCGGCGGCAAGCTCCCCTAACCCTATCTGCCCAATCATAGAGGTGTAGTACAATTTCTGCCCTTAAGCTAGATGTTTTGTTTAAATTTTTAAATCAACGTCAGGGGGTGAGATATGCGTTCTTACAAAATTGCACTATTTGTTCTCATTGCAGTCTGTATGGTAGCTGGCGTCCTGTTTTTCAGCACCTGCGGTAGAAGGGGTGCACCGGACGCTAGTAGTACAACTCCAAGCACGACACAACAGTCAAAGCCAGAATCCCAGCAACCACAGCAAAGCCTACCGGCTGCCAACGGTACAACTCCAACTGCAACAACGAGTGCTAAGCTTGGTTTCCATACCACAAAGGCAAAGGGCGAGCAAAAATGTATCGTTGTGCTTACCAACTTTCCTGATGTCAAACGCCAGTACCCCGAAAAAATGCTCTCCGACAGAATTACCAACTTCCTCGGTCCCTATTTTCAAGCTGCATCTTACGACAAGCTAAGACTTAAGGTAGATGTAAGCAAGCCGATCATACTACCTAATCCAGTCTCGTACTACAAGATAGCACCGAGGAATGTGGAAGTCGACAGGTCAAAAATTGTGGCAATAGTCACTGATGCCGCCAATGCCGCTGATAGCGATGTTAACTTCAATGATTATAACTATGTGATACTCGCCTTGGGAGCAACGCAGGTGGAATATGGAATGGTCGGTCTATGCCCTATTCCGGGTATGCTTGGATTTGAAGTTGACTCTGTTACTAATAAAAGCGGCGAGGTTATACATAATGCTGCCATATTCGGAGAAAATGCGCACTTAGGTACCTACGCCCATGATACCCTGCATATGCTTGGCGGCAGGATTGGCGAGCAACGAGTGACACCGTGCTTATATGACCATAACCTGCAGGCAAAATATCCCTTTATGCCCGATTTCGCTAAAGCCATGATTAATATGGGCTTCTGGGATCCGTTATCGTCTCATGCGCCTTATAAATAAATATGAATTACAGATGCCAACTGGACTATCGTCCTGGACAAAACTGCGTTTGAACTGGATCGATGAGTCAAAAATAGCGCTTATACCAGCCGGGCAAACAGCTACAGTCAAACTTGACCCGCTGGCAGATAAAAATGCAAAGACCTTAGTGATAAAGGTCCCCATTACCGATAAAACCTATTACCTCGTTGAGAACCGCCAGAAGGTGGATATAGACCAAAACATCCCTACAACCGGTGTCCTGATACTATACTGTGACGACTCAATTTACGAATGCCATCAAGGGAAGGCTCCAGTAAAGATAATGGACGCCAACCCCAGCGTTCCTTATTTGAACGACGCCACATTTGATATCGGGAAGAAAGACAGGTACGTCGACACCAAGAACAATGTAGCCATTATTTTACAGAAGAAGGACGGATTATCATACCAAATTCAAATTACCAGTGCTGATAGAGCCAAATAGACCAAAAGTAACTTCTGTGTGGCAGCCCAAGTTTTAACAGTTTATTTCAGAAGCAATAATTCGTAGTGCCCTAATTCGGCCACTATTAGACTTTCCATTATGCCATAGTGCCAATATTTTGTGGCCTCTTTGTCAAGTCGTGTGGAATACGTACAAATTGTTTGATCAAATATATTGAACGATGCATCGTTTTGTGTGACAAACTTTGGCGGTCCTGGCTTGTGCCCCACGCGTCCGAAGGCGTAATCAAAGGCACCG
The DNA here is from genome assembly GCA_937975645.1 of uncultured Dehalococcoidia bacterium. Classification (GTDB taxonomy): domain Bacteria; phylum Chloroflexota; class Dehalococcoidia; order GIF9; family UBA5629; genus CALJTV01. The sequence goes on from CALJTV010000026.1 coordinate 52,437, forward strand.
CGTAAAGCTTCAAGTAACTGCGGGACCCCATTCTTTTAACCGGGATCCCACAAGGGGGCTAGTTCGCGTATTTGCAGCGGGCTGCGCTGTGATATACAATGATGGCTGAGGCGATGAGGCTCGCCCGGGGATAGCCCCGAAACGCCCTCTTAGTAAGGGATGATAGCTTCTACTGGCTGCGCAGTAGAGGCTTTTTATGAAAAGCACAGGCTTTTGGACTAAATTGTTCCGGGCTACCAGCAGGGGCAACATAAATAGACAGCCAGCACCGGTCATCGAGGTAGGCATCGATGCCGCCGTCTATGAGCGGCTAAGAGAGCTGGCACATGCCCACGGCGTATCAGAGGACGAGGAACTGCTGCGCGCCTTAAGGCGCGGCATGGACGACTTCTGGCTGCACGTG
>CALJTV010000027.1 GCA_937975645.1 uncultured Dehalococcoidia bacterium
CGGGATTTGGCCCTGCTGACCCGAACGGTGGCAGAGATAGAGATCTCTCAGCGTCAGTTAATCAGAATGTTGAGAGACCAGTCACCGGAGCGGAACCACGATGAAGGTGCCTGATCGCTTAGCTGCGTCTCAGGAACTGAAAATAGCATACATCAGCCCGTTGAATCCTCTCCAGAGCGGGATTTCTGATTACAGCGAGGCTCTGGTGCCGGAATTGGCTGAGTATTTCCAGATCGTCCTTTACAGTGATTGTGGCTTCCCTTCTAACCCTCAAATTGTGGAGCGATTTCGAGTGTATCCTGTATTGGATTTGCTCCAACATCACCTCCAGTATGATCTGCGCTTATATCAACTGGGCAATAGTCCGCATCATAGGAACACCTTCACAGCACTCAGACTTCTACCGGGAGTGGTGGTTCTGCATGAGCCTTTTCTCCACCATGGGCTTTATTACAGTTCACCGGTCCAATACCGCCGCGAAGTTTTCTATGAAATCGGTACACCGGATTGGGCAAGTTTGAATCGCCTGGAGCGGGCTTTGCAAGAGGACGATCGTCATTACCTTTTGGAAAATCCACTGATTGGAAGAATTTTGGATACGAGCTTGGGGATTATTGTTCATTCCCAGGCGGCATACCAGATCGTGGAAGCATATTTTGCCAAACCAGGATTATACCGCCGTGCACTCCCCAAAATAAAGGTGACCTCGCAGCCTTTGCCGATGCCGGTTTCCTGCGAAATGAGCGAGCCTCGTGCAGCGCTTGGATTGCCCCAAAGTAGAATCATCTTTGGCATGGCTGGGATCATTCACCCAGTCAAGGAACCCTTTCTGGCGCTCCGGGCCTTTGCAAGCCTTTATGCGGATTTCCCTGATGCGCTGTTCCTGTTTGTTGGAGAGGTCCTGCAGGAAACCGGCGACCTGATTGCCCAGGCTAAAGGGTTGGGAATCGCCGAAAAGGTGATTCTCTTGGGACGTGTAGAACCCCTGGAGCGATTGCATCAGGCGATCGCGGCTTGCGACGTCATCCTGAACCTGCGGCGGACGACTATCGGGGAAACATCAGCCGTTGCCCTGCGTGCGATGGCCTTAGGGAAACCAGTCATTGTGCGGAATATCGGCTGGTTTAGCGAGTTGCCGGATGATGCCTGTGTGAAGATAGGGCCTGAGGAGGGGGTGGAGAGGCTGGCCGCCGTGATGCGGGCCCTTGCGGCTTCTCCGGAAATGCGACTCCAGATAGGCCAGCAGGCCCGGCACTACGTTCAGCGCGAATGCGATCCCGCCCGGATTGCCCGACAATACGCGGAGTTCCTCTGGGACGTGTATACATCCGTTGCGATTTCTTGATGGCGGTTGGGATCACATGGTCATTGTACTGCTGATTTTACTGCTTTGTGGCTGGACAGGATATGGAATATTCCGCCTGTTGGTACCCAGGGAGGCCCGGATAGATGTCCCTGGAGGGCTTTTTGCTTTTGTTCTGATCGGTATTTTGCTGAACGGCTGGATGGCCCTGGTCGCGGCCGAATTGGGTTTCTTTTCGGCCCCGATTTTCCTTGCTATTAGTGCAGCCATTGGCCTTATAGGATGGCTGGTAGGGCAATATAGGAGCGGTCATCTCCGATGGGAAGGCTCCGGGTGGGGCGAGTATCTTTTCATTGGCTTGCTTTTGGTGGTGATGGGGACCCTTTATTTCCGCCCCCATGAGTTTATCTTCGGAGGGGCCGATGCGGGGGTTTACATTAACCTGGGTGCTAACATTGCCAGGACGGGACGATGGTTGATCCACCATCCAGATTTGGCGGCCATTCCCTCTGAAACATACCCGATGTTTTTCAGAGAACATCCGCCCTACATGATCCCTCGCTACAATTACCTGCCGGGGTTTTATGTCTCCGATGGCGGTGCCCAAACCATCATTCCACAGTTTTACCCCCTCCATCCGATCTGGCTGGCAGTAGCCCACGGTCTGGGAGGGATATGGGCTAATCTGCATATGACGCCTCTCTGGGGTATGCTGGGAGTACTGGCTTTTTATTTCGCTGTACGGGAGGCCTTTGAACCTCGCCTGGCAGCCGTGGCGGCGGTTGTGCTGGCCTTGACGCCCACTCAGGTCTGGTTTGCCCGGTACCCGACCTCTGAGGTCCTGACCCAGTTTCTCCTATTCGGAGGCCTGTGGGCTTTTGCGCGCTATGTTCGCCGGAGTGAAACCTGGGCTGCCGTGGTTTCAGGCGTAGCTCTGGGCCAGGTTATGCTGGCCCGGGTGGATACTTATTTTCTGCTGGGAGTGCTTCCCGTGTACGCGGCGTATCTGCACTTGCAGCGCCGGTTGGACCGGCGCTTCTGGCTCTTCGCAGGCCCCATGCTGGCTCTGGCCTTTCATTCACTTATGCACGCCGTATTCCAAGGATGGCCGTATTTCTACAACGTTTACTTCGCCGGCCGTTTTTTTACTGCTTCCAGAATCGCACTTCTGGCTGTGGGACTGGTCATAGCAATGTTGGGCCTTTTACTCGCGGGTCGGGTTGTCCGCCATCCGGGAGGGGCGAAGCAATTAGAAGCGATCTGGAAAATCGGACTGGTTGCAGCAGCAGTGCTTCTGGTCCTGCTGGCCGCATATGCCTATTTCCTGCGGCCTCTTCGGGCAGACCCCTCGCGCGCGTCGCCGTACTGGTATGGAGGGAACACCATCCCGGATGTGGAGCCCTACAACATGGTGCGGCTGGGGTGGTACCTATCCCGCCCAGGGCTGGCCCTGGGTGTGTTGGGCATTGCGCTTATCGTGGGCAGGCAGATCAACAGCCGCACTTGGATGATGGTCGGCCTTGGTGTTTTCTTTTCCCTTCTGTTCATCTATCGCACCTTTAATAACCCGCACCATGTATATGTGATGCGCCGGTATGTGCCCGCAGTGATTCCCACCTTCGCGCTGGGTATGGCATATGCGGCCCTGTATCCGGCGATGTGGGGGAAAATCGGACGCGTCCTGGCCGCAGGGCTTGTGGGAGCCGTGATTTTCCTGATGCCGTACAAAGGTCAGGTGATGATCCCGCAGGTGGATTATAAGGGAGCCGTAGAGCAATTCCGGTCTTTGGCTGACTTGATCCCGCCCGATGCCATAATTCTGTTCAACGATGATGAGCCGGTGGGTGCCGCTGGGATATTTGGTACTCCTCTTGCCTTTCTGGAGGGATACACCGTGCTGGACTTGCGCGAGGAGCATCTGGAGTTAGAATATTTGGATGCTCTTGTGGCTGGCTGGCAGAGTGCCGGACGGCCGGTCATCGTGATAGAGGGCGCTTCTCCCGTAAGTGGGCTGTGCGACCGCTGGAATTGTCGGCCTCTTGGTCAAGTCCGGTTTGACTTGCAAGTGCTGGAGCACTCATATGACCACTGGCCAGTCCGGGTGGTGCTATATCAGCCGAATTTGACACTTTATCTGGTAGAGTGGGTGCATTAACGTTCCTCGTTATGGAGGTCAGGTGTGAAGGACAAGCCAGAGATTCCCAATAGTTTGATAGAGATCCATGACCCAGAGATTGATCCAGCCCAGATCATGGAGCAAATTCGGGAGCGCATCCAGCGCCGTCGGGAGGAGTTGGGTTACCCCCGCCAGGTTTTCCCCACTTTCGGCGCCGCGGCCTACCCCGGCGAACCCGAGGGGGAGGACTATGACGCCGATCTTTACTACCATCTGCGACAGGCCAATCAACATTACCACCAACTGGGGGTGGAGATGGTCCTTGCCCCTTCCCCTCGCTCCCGGATCCCCCTGATCGGCCCGTGGTGGGACCGAGTTCGCCGGGAGGCTCATCAGCTGGTGCTCTTTTATGTAAACAGGCTGGCCCAGCGACAAGTCACGGTAAACCGGCACCTGGTCAGCACCCTCAATCGTATGGCTGTGCAGATCCAAGAACAACAGCGCCAGATACGGGCTCTCCAGGACGAATTACGAAAATTGCGGGGGGAGGCTTGATGCGGGTGGCCGTTGTGGTGCCGCGTTACGGGGCGGGTGTTCTGGGCGGTGCCGAATCCCAAGCCAGGGGATTCGCCGAGGCCGCCGCGAAAAAGGGGTGGGAAATAGAGGTCTGGACCACCTCGGCGCGCAGCCATTACACGTGGGAGAACGCTTATCCAGTGGGTGCGTTGAAAGAAAACGGCGTGACGGTCAGAAGGTTTCCTGTAGTATGGCAGAATCGGGAACGGTGGACCGAATTGGAAGTCAAACTGGCTCACCAGGGTTTCCTCTCCTCTGCTGAAACCTATGCTTGGCTGGACAGTGGGCCGCACAGCCCTTCCCTGTACGCACATATTGCCTGCCATGCGGCCGAGTTTGACGTAATAGTCGCCCTCCCCTATGCCATGCCTCTGATTCATTACGCGGCATGGTCTGCCCTCGCTTATACGGTTCTGTGGCCCTGCCTTCACGATGAACCATACGCATATCTGGAAGCCACACGGCTGTTGCTGGAAAGCGTGTGGGGGGTAATGTTTTATTCACCCGAGGAGGCTCGGCTAGCCCTTCAACGCTTGCGAACCCGTATGAACCGATATGCGGTCCTTGGAGGAGGTGTGTCGCTCCCTACAAATTCATCCAAACCCCTAGAGGTAGGAGTAGATCAATTTGTGCTCTACGTTGGACGCCTAGAGGAGGGAAAGAACCTTCCTCTGTTGTACGAGTATATGAAAAGATATCGTGAGAAACGACGGGAAATCCGCTTAGTGATTGCGGGAGATGGCCCTGTAAGGCCTCCCGCCGATCGGGCCTTTGTATACTTGGGCTTCGTGTCGGAGGAAGAAAAAGCCTCTCTCTACGCCAATGCGTTAGTGTTGTGCCAGCCGTCGCTGCGGGAGAGTTTTTCCTTAACTGTTATGGAATCCTGGCTGGCCGGGCGTCCAGTCCTGGTCCACGAGGATTGCCCGGTCACTCGGGGGCACGTTCAGCGCAGCAAGGGGGGGGTGTGGTTTCGGACGTATGAAGAATTTGAGGGTGCCCTGGATTGGATCTTAGCGCATCCGGACTTAGCGGCCCGCATGGGTGAAAAGGGAAGACGCTATGTGCTTGCCAACTACACCTGGGAAGTGATCTTGAACCGTTTTGAGGCCCTGATCCATCAATGGAAAACGGGAAAATGAACCGGCTTCATCAATTTATTATTGGGGCAACTCCGGGAGATGCCATCAC
>CALJTV010000028.1 GCA_937975645.1 uncultured Dehalococcoidia bacterium
CAACCTGATACCCCGGCTTGGTATCTTCGCTCTCTATGTCGGGCTTCACAACAAAATGCGTTCGCTCCGCCATCCAGCTCAACTCCGGCTCCCAGCCCCAAGTATACCCTAACGCTGAAGCAGGAAGAGTCAACATAGCAGGACTGCTTGCGCTCCACACATACGCGTTCTCCCCTATCGCAGGTACGCCTAATGGATGCGGTATATTCTGAACCACTACCCCTGACAACGCCTGCACAAAGGCGAGACTCGCACCCGACGCACACTCAGGACTGGATGAACCGTTGAGTGAAAATTCGCCCTGCAACTGCTCCGTATGTACCTTCTGGGAACTCGCACCCTCAAAAACAACTTTATGCCCTTGTTGACCACGACGCCCTGACCCGCAAGGTTCGGGTTCACAACGCCGAGAAACGCTCCCATCGCTACTACATTCCTCACAGGGGTCTGTGCGCTCACACCAGCAAGACGCACTCGCAGATGAGGAAACCGAAGCACTCACAATAGAACTCTTTACCAAAGCGGAGGCACTCGCACTCGCCGACGCGGACGCACAGCAACCATAGGGATTCCTACTACAGCTCGCTCCTGCCGCCGCAAGGGCCACTGCACGAACCCCATCCACAAAATACAAAAAGCCAAGCTCCCTTTTCTGTGTATAATTGTATCCTTCTATGTGAAGGCTTGGCGCACGGTAAGCAAAACGAAAGTCCAGAACCGCTTCAAGCGATGCCCCACTGGAATATTCTAATCCTCCATAGCCTCCACCCAAAGTTAGGTAGCTGCCAGAAACCACAACCGTTCGGATACGCTGACCCTCGCAAAGGTTCCAAAACTCACCGCAATAATCATGCTCGTAAGGGCACCCTACAAAGTCGCCACAGGAAGGCAGATCGCCGCTGATGCTGAGAGTCGCTTTGCCTTTGAAGCTAATCTGCAATCTCTCTTGGCTGTGGGCGGTCTCTAACGCAGTGAACAGTACCACTATCCCCGTCAACAAGGTATACACCGCACGCGGTCCCACGCCTTTGCAGCGGGTCGCTTTCCAAGCGGTGGAGGGTTCACCCCTCCCCCCCCCCGCACTTCCTGTGTCATCACTAAATCCTCGTGCTTCCTTCTCATCGTCCACATCGCTCAGTCCTCCATTCTCCATCGTTTCAGAGGGGGTGTTTTCCCCCTCCATATATATAACGACTCAGAAGCCCGTTTCGATGGGTCAAAACCAAAAAATTCCACGAATCTCGACCGCAATTCGGGCAAATAGGCGCGTAAAGTGCTCGACCTCCGACCCAACAGGCGCGCCGCCTCCTCCCACGAATAGCCCTGCAAACGCAACGCTAACGGCGCCCGCAAGGGCTCGGGCAACCAAGCAAGAAACAACGCCACCATCTCCCTCTCCAGCGCTTCACCCATCTCCACCAGAGCCACGCCCTCAGCACACGCCTCCAAAGAGAGGCAGGGATGACGCTGAACCTCACGCCTTGCATCCCACCACAGCGACCACAGCTTCTGGCAGAGCCAACGGAAAGCCTCCTCACCGTCAGGGTGTTGCCAAGGGTAACAGCCGAAACGCTCAAAGAAGGCGTGGAGGCTGTTCAAAGCAAGGTCGGCTGCATCATCCTCACAGGCGGTGTATCGGCGTACACGCCCCTGCAATCGCTGAAACCATTCGCTTTCTGTCCCCTGCTCGGGTTTTTCGGTGCGCATCGTTGTGCCCTCCAAGGGAGGACAGGATTCGGCTGAGGGAAAGCGGTTCCTGCTGTGTTGCGCCTCCTTCGCCTTTCTGAAACAGGCGCAAGGAAGCCCTATGCTGATAGTCGCGCTTCCACACGCGCACGCCGTCCCCAGTATACCCATACTCATACGCCGTCTGCAAGTTGCCGTTGCCGTAGTCGCGCTCTATCTTGGTCAAGCGTCCCTCCTCGTCATAGCCAAACACCCGCGCATAACTGTTCGGCTCGCTGTGCCACCACCGCCGTTCAAAATACTGAACAGGATTACCAGTGTAGCATTTTCTGTGCAGATGTCCAGTCCCATATGTCGCCTGGTTTCTTTCCCCGTTTGATACAACCTCCTCTCTAGGAGGTATACTTTGTGTGGGGTGCTTGCATGGCATTCAACTACTGGGATTACATCGAGATACAAGCTGGCGTTTGTGGTGGTCAGCCTGTCATCAAAGGCACGCGCATTCCGTTGCGCGTGATTTTGGCTTGTTTGGCAGCGGGCGACACCCCAGAGCAGATTCTCGCCGAGTTCCCGCTGCTTACTCCTGAAGCCGTGCGCGCCGTGATTGCGTTCGCGGCTCAATCCGCGTTAGAGGACATTCCGATGCCTGCAGTCGCTGTCTCGAAATGATGCGGCTAAAAGTAGATGAGAACCTTCCCCAATCGCTTGCGATGGCGTTGCGTGCGCTGGGCTACGATGTGCTCACAGTCTACGACGAGGCGCTTCAAGGGCGCAGCGACAGCGAGGTCTGGCAAGCGGTTGTGCGAGAGCAGCGGTTCCTCATTACTCAGGATGTCGAGTTCGGCAATCTGCGCAAGTATCCTTTAGGGACGCACGCGGGGATTATGCTTCTGCGCTTACAGTCGCCTGACCGTGTTCGGGTGGAACGAATAGTGACCGATCTCTTTCGGCGCGAGGCAGGGGGGCACTGGCAGGGCACGTTGGTTGTGGTCTCGGAACATAAGGTGCGTGTTCTGACTCCAGAACAATAGGCTAACTTATCTTAACCATCCTGCAGTCCACTATCTACCAGCTGTCATCACGGTGCTCGTGTCCAGCTCCACTTGCTAGCGCGTACCATACCCCAGCGCATTGCCTGCAGGCAGATAGTCCTCCACGCTTGCCCAGCTCGCGCCACCGATTGCCCTGTTATACACCCGCATCGGTACTTCACCACACCCTATTCGGCACACATACCGATACTCCTGCTGGTTCAGCCAGTCGCGCTTCCAGGCACGCACACCGTCGGCATTATACCCGTACTCATACGCCGTCTGCAGGTTGCCGTTGCCGTAATCCCACGCAATCTGCACAGAGCGACTCTCTCTTAGCGTCAGAACAAAAGGTCATAATGCCGCGGACGTGCGTCTGCCCTATCCACTCCTGCAACATCTATCCACCAACACTGCACCTGCTCATCCCAACGCAACCACAAGAAGTAGGTGCGCGGGGCATCCGACATCGCAAACCTCATCACTCTGCCATCCAACCAGGGTACTTCCATAACACTTTCTGGGGGGAGAGAGGGAGGAGCTGCCGTGAATTGAACAAGCGCGTAAAGGCAGGGGCGTTCCGATTCACCAGGAAAACCCGAGTAGCGCGAAAACGCCAACGCAGCCTTACCGCGGTCTAAAATATAGCGCATTGCTTGCATAGCAGTCACAGGCTGCTCAGTTCGGAAGACCTCTATGCGTCCAACCCCTGTCAGCTGCTGCCATACGCCTTTACCTGTCCCAAAATGCTCCTGCCACTGTTGGTAAAACTCGTCAGGCAGCAGTATCTGACCGCCTCGGCGCTGTAGGTACTGTCTATACCGCTCAATATCTGGGGATGTGTAAAGCAGCAGTACCTCTGTCAGGGTTTGCCAGAGCTGTTCGTGCTGCGTCCCGCTGAGTAGCTCTGGGTTATGTAGCGAAAACCACGAACGTGTCGAGTTCAGCGTCAACTGATGCATATCCATTCGCTGGTCAGACGGCTGAACCACGAGAGTGGCACTTGCTAGCGCGCCTTGAACTCCTATGGCGCCGCATAGAATGCCTACTAAACACCACTTGTAGCACATCATCGTTCGTTCACCTCCTCACAGATTTGCTGTTGTGGAATTCGTGTGGGCTGAAACACAGCCACATCCAGCAACCCCATCTGCGCATCCACAAATCGGCATCAACCCAGGTGGACAGACGGCGCTGCAAGAAGACCCACTGGCACACTGGGCGGAACAACCTCCGCCCCTGTCATCACAGAAACAAACAACCCCATGCCTGGTGCTAACGCAGTAAGCTCCCCCCAAGCAGATAGCAGCACATCTATCCTTATTCCCAGAACCCCCATCCACAGAACAAGGACGGATGGGAATGGGCGGGATGGGAAACTGCAGATTACACAATCCAAATAGAAGCAGTTGCGACCTGTGATTACAAGGTTCCGAGCCACTGCATAAGTCATTCCACGCTGCGGAACATACTAATGTTTGGAGCGGAGTCAAGCACGCACAAGGCGCAGGCAGCTCACTCTGCACCATCACCCCGCTGCTATCCATCGGATAGTACCCACTCGGCTCGCCCGATACGCCCATTATCAACAACTCACCGCCTGAGTAGGCAAACCGCCAGTTGTAGTCATACCCCAGCGCATTCCCTTCGCCCGATTTTACACCCGCATCGGCACACCACCACAACCTTTCAGTATGTCTCCCCCTTGTTTAGGACGGCGCACCCCACGACCACCAAACCTACTTGTATGACAGCGACCCCATCTCCTCTACTCCTTCACTGCGACAGACCCATACACGCCCGTGAGCGTCCACCCCAAAGGGTGGTTCTACGATCATGCTTCCTACTACCGCACGAAGAGACAAGTCTAACAACATAACTTGTTTCACCTGCCCCTCTTTAGAACGACCAATAATCACTGGACGGTCAGGGTCGGGACTCCACCATAGAAAACTCCAACTGACAATTCCTCCTTTTTCTAACGGACTAAGTGCAAACACAAGCTCCACCTCCCCACTATAAGGGTTCAATAAGCCAACCCACTCCTCATCTTGCATCTTTGTCAGCAGCACTACCAAGCCATCCGAAGTCGCCCAGGAAAGGGTTTCTGTGTTCCTGAGGGGACGGCGAGCAGGTATAGGAGTGATGCGTCGCTTCTCAACATCGTACAGGATAAAACGCGAAATTGATGATTTGCTATACCGCGCAACCAACTGCTTAGAACTAATCCAAGAGAATTCTGCCAAATCCCAAAGATTTGCCAGGTCTAGCGGGAACTCATAGACCTCGTCTTCAGCAACATTCCATACCAGAATCCCCCTCGCTGTTTCGGCGGCTACTTTTTTACCGTCAGGCGAAAGGGCCGCCTTCAAGTTTGTCAGATCGTGACCATATTTACTCAGGTCGAGCAGCTTTGTCTGCGAGGCTTGTATATCCCACAGCAAATAACCAGGTGGGTTATCAGTAGTGAGTAAGAAGTGGCGCGATTGGCGATCCCACATCGCTCGACCCACGAAGGGCAGACCATAGTTTTGTTCAAACTGTTGGACAACGGACTTCTTTTTGATTGAGTATAAAATCACTTGGCCTGTCTGAATCTTGTGTAGTAACGCGAAAGAACCATCTGGGGAAGGATAGGGAACCCATTCTGAATAATCTATTTTGGGTGCCGAAGGTATCGTGGTCAGCTTCAGCACTATGCCAACAAGCAGTATCATCAACAGCATACCTATTCCCCAGACCAATCGCTTCCTCATAATAACCTCCTGGAAGTTCACTGGCTGTCACTATGGAAGGAATCTCTTGCAGGGACCTGGTGGATTAAATCTTCCATCGCTTTGATTACAAAGTGTATAACAACATTCTAGATATTCCTTAACTTTTGTATTATATGGTAGTGCATTCCACACGCCTAAAGCTTCAATGAGACACCCTCTTACACACTCTATACGAGCATCGGGTTTCAGACCACCACAGTTGTTCTTAACGCATTCTAAGTACTTTTTACATGCCTTTTTAGGTAAGTTCTTTATACTCTGAATAAATCT
>CALJTV010000029.1 GCA_937975645.1 uncultured Dehalococcoidia bacterium
ATAATGATCACTCACTAGAGAGAGCTGAACCATGCCCCAAAATACGCTGCATACTATCTCCACCATGAAAGACAATGGTGACAAGATTTCCATGCTGACCAGCTACGACGCCACCTTTACCCACAACATCAATGAAGCTGGTGTGGATATGATTTTAGTGGGCGATTCTCTAGGCATGGTACTACAGGGTTTAGACACGACACTACCAGTCAGTATTGACGACCTGATCTATCACACCCGCTGCGTAAAAGCGGGCAACCAACAGTGTTTGATCATGTCTGACATGCCCTTCATGACCTATCGCACCCCAGAAGAAGCCATGACCAATGCTGCGGCATTGATGCAGGCTGGCGCGCAGATCGTAAAGCTAGAAGGTGGCATGTGGCTCAAAGGCACCGTAGCCAAGCTATACGAGCAGGGCATACCCGTGTGCGCTCACTTAGGCTTAACACCACAGGCAATCAACAAGCTAGGTGGCTACCGTGTTCAGGGCCGCACCCCAGAACAAGCGCAAACCATGATTGACGAAGCCGTGGCACTAGCTGCTGCCGGTGCCAGTATGATTCTCTTAGAATGTGTCCCTGCCGCTGTGGGCAAGGCCGTAACAGAAGCTGTGGATGTACCGGTTATCGGTATTGGCGCCGGTCCTGACACCGACGCTCAGGTACTGGTATTGCACGACATGTTGGGCTTAACACCTGGCAAAAAGACACGCTTTGTGAAGAACTTTATGGCCCAGGAAGATGACATTCAAGGGGCTCTAAAAGCCTACGCTGATGAAGTCAGAAACCAGACCTTCCCTGCCCCAGAACACTGCTTTGAGTAATGGCCATGCAAGTAATCGCTAAAATTGACGAGCTGCGCCAGCAGCTATGGCAACACCGTTTAAATGGTGCCAGCATCGCTTTTGTACCGACTATGGGCAACTTGCACGAAGGTCACTTACAATTGATTGACCGCGCCCACGAACATGCCGACATTGTGGTATCCAGCATCTTCGTCAACCCGCTACAGTTTGGCCCCGGGGAAGACTTCAATGGCTACCCACGCACCTTTGATGCCGACAAGGCGAAGCTAACGGAGCGAGGTTGTCACATTTTGTTTGCCCCAACGGTAGACGAAATGTATCCCGATACTCAGGTGAGCCAAACCATCGTTAAGGTACCTCACCTAAGCAGCATCCACTGCGGCGCGTCTCGCCCAGGCCACTTCACTGGCGTGGCCACGGTAGTGACCAAACTATTTGGTATCGTGCAGCCTGATTACGCCGTATTCGGCTTAAAAGATTTCCAACAGTTCATGGTCATTAAGCAACTGACCGAAGACCTGTGCCTACCAGTAGAAATTATCGGCGCACCCATCGCCCGCGCTGCAAGCGGCTTAGCCCTCAGCTCCCGCAATGGCTACCTGTCACAGGAAGAACTGGATACGGCAGCAACCCTTTATCGTTGTCTAGCTGATACCCGCACTGCCATCGACGCCGGCAACACCAATTTCGAAGAATTAGCAGAATCCGCCCAACAACGTCTGGAAGCAGCAGGTTTTAAGCGCGATTACTTTGTCATCTGTCGCCAACAAGACCTGCAAGCAGCCACTGCGGACGACAAAGATCTGGTGATTCTGGCCGCAGCTCACATGGGCAAGGCTCGTCTCATCGACAACTTACACTTTCATAGGCAATAGCCAATCAATTTAAAGGACATCCATATGGACACAGTTATTGTTGCAGCCACGCGTTCTGCCATCGGCAGTTTTGGCGGTTCCCTTTCCACTCTTAGCGCCGTTGAAATCGGCACTCAGGTATTACAAGGATTGCTACAACAGGTAGATATGGATGCCAGCCAAATTGACGAAGTGATTCTTGGCCAGGTGCTGGCTGCCGGCTGCGGCCAAAACCCAGCCCGCCAAACCAGCGTTAAAGCCGGTGTACCTGTGACTACGCCTGCCCTGACCATCAACAAAGTATGTGGTTCTGGCCTTAAAGCCGTCATCATGGCTCACCAAGCCATCCAGTGCGGTGATGCCGATATCATTGTTGCCGGTGGTCAAGAAAGCATGAGCCAAGCTGCCCACGTGCTACCTAACTCTCGCAACGGTCAACGTCTAGGTAACTGGAACATGGTTGATACCATGGTGCACGACGGTCTATGGGATGCCTTTAACGACTATCACATGGGCATCACCGCAGAGAACATAGCGGAGCAATTCAACATTTACCGTTGTGGTCAGGACGAATTTGCCGCTGCCTCCCAAGCTAAAGCCCAAGCGGCCCTAGAAGCCGATCGCTTTGCTGACGAAATCACCCCAGTAGAAGTGAAGCAACGCAAGCAAACCATCACCTTTGCCAAAGACGAACAGCCTCGTGCCGGTGTTGATGCTGAGAGCCTAGGTAAGCTGCGCGCTGCCTTTAAGCGTGATGGTACAGTTACCGCCGGTAACGCCTCTACCCTTAACGATGGCGCCGCCATGGTGATGCTGGCTAGCCGTGCTAAGGCAGAAGAACTGGGCCTACCTATTCTGGCTACTATCAAGTCTGGCGCTAGCGTTGGCCTCGACCCAACCATTATGGGCACGGGTCCTATTCAAGCTAGCCGTAAGGCTGTGGCCAAAGCTGGCTGGGAATTAAACGATCTTGAGCTGGTAGAAGCCAACGAAGCCTTTGCTGTACAAGCTATGAGCGTCAATCAAGAACTTGGCTGGGACACAGATATTGTTAACGTCAATGG
>CALJTV010000030.1 GCA_937975645.1 uncultured Dehalococcoidia bacterium
GGGGCTAAGTCTGCGTAGGATAGGTTTCCGTAGCGTACATTACCAAAACCTATTTGCGCTAAAATTTTAGCGCCCGAAGGCACTGGAAGGGGTTGCATACCCCAAAGGTACGCAAAATTTCCAAACCCGCAAGGGGGTCAGCCCGACGCCAGAGAATGCCCACAGAGACGCCGCCGCCCCCTCACTCGTGTCTTATGTCTACTTAGGGCAAGCTCTCGGCTCTAAGGGGCTTTTCTGCGCCTCACTCTAACTCCACAGGGGTTACGCCCCAGTCTAAGTATATGCCCCCCTCTACCTCTATGTAGGGGTCTGGTAGGTGCAGTCGCTTTGCTTTTGCATAGCGAAGTACAATCCCTTCCATAGCGTCTCGCATCCGTCGGCAAAGGATATCCAAAGCCTCTTTCGCCGTGTCTTTAGGTGCAAGCGCTAAAAGCTCATCATGCACCGCCGCCACTAAGGTAGCTCCCGTCCTGTGCCAATCTGGGTCGGTGTGCAACTGTATCATGGCAGCCTTTAGACCATCCGCCCCCGTCCCTTGCACTGGGGTATTTAGCTTCTCTGTGAGACTATCGGTATCCCGATAGCGCCCCAGTAGCGTATAGACCCGCTCTACCTTGTCGTTATTATGTCTCTTGTGCCACTTCGCTATACCCTTGTAGAGGGTAAAAAACTCCCGTCGGTATGTCTCCGCTTGCTCTAAAGTAATGTCCTCTACCCCATAGTCGCTCCGCAAAACCCCAAGCAGTCTCTTTGCCCCCATCCCGTATATAAGCCCAAAGTTTAGACCCTTCGCCAGTTGCCGTTCCTGTTTCGTGACGCTCTCCAGAGACTTGCCCAGTACCTTCGCCGCCGTAAACTTGTGTAGGTCTATCCCGTTACGGAAGTTCTCTAACATCTGTTGGTCTGGTGCTATCACTGCCGCCAAGCGTAACTCTATCTGGCTATAGTCTACCTTTAGCAGATAGTACCCCTCTGGGGCTCTAAATAACTGCCTAAATACCTTACCTCTGGGTACGCTCTGTAGGTTTGGTTTCTGGCATGCCATGCGCCCGGTTGGGGCTCCCAAAGCTTTCCAGTCGGCATGGATACGCCCGCCGCCCCTTTCCGCCGCCGCCACATACTCAGCTAACTTACGCCGCTCTGTCTCCCGCTCTTTGTAGTGAAGGTACTTAGCTACCAAAGGGTTGTCAGACAGAGGTTTTAGCGCTTCCTCTTTGGTGCTCTCTACCTTCACCCCAAACCGCCTAAAAACCGCTTTTACCTGTGGGGGGCTGTTCCAGTTGATTACCTGTTTTGTGAAGGTTTGTAACTCCTCTGCAGCTTTGCGTACCTCTGCTTCCACCGCCTCTAACAGCTGCTTAGCTCTCTCTAAGTCCATAGGCAAGCCTTCTCTTTGCATAGCTGCCGCTACCACAGCCGTCCCACTATCCAGTATCGCTATAGGGTACGCTTTGGGGTTTGCCTTGCCGCCCGTCAGTCTCTCCCACTCCGCAAAGACAGCATACGCCGCCACTGCATCCCTTGCAGCGTAGGTTATGTGCTCTTGGGTTAGAGGTCCTTCCCAAGAGGCTTTTTGGTAAGTCTCCTTCCCTTCCAAGCCCGAGACTACATCTGCCAGACCTACTCCAAAGTTGGCTTGCGCTATCTGCTGCTCAGCTAACATGCCGTCCCAAGCCCGTCTGGGGTTCACTCGCACCCCATGCGCAAGGAAGCGCCCCGCATCAAACCCCCAGTGCCATGCACATAGCAAAGGTCCCGTAGGGCTCTCCAATAGCTCCCGTATAGCCTCTAACCCCTCTGGCCATGCATCCATATCCAGTAGGTAGACCACCCCCCGTATAGGGGTAAACAGCTGCACCAGTCTTATGGGCCCCTCTTTGCCTTTGGTCTCTGTGTCTACCCCTATGGCATGGCATGCCCCCAAAGCCGATAGCGCATCCGTTAGCGTCTCTGGGGTCAGCCACTCTATACGCCCATCCCATAGCGCATCCAGTTCCCCCGCCGGTACGGATATCGCCGCAGTCCGCTTGCGCCTGTCTTTGGTGCTCTCTTTTGCGTCTGTGACCTCACCTAACTCACTGGGGCTAAATAACATCGCTTGCGCCTCAGGGGTTGGGGGCTGCACCGTATCCCAGTCTTCTGGGTAGTCATCTGGGTTGTGTGCAGTGGTTTGGCTCTGTGGGGGCTCTGTGGGGGTCGGTTCTGGGTCTTCTATCTGTGAGGTGTCTTGGCTCTGGGGGGTCTCTGGGGGTGGGGGTCCCTGTGGGGGTTCTGTGGGGGTTGGGTCTGGGTCTTCTGGGTCTTCTGGGTTTGTAGGGGGTAGCTTCAGCCACTCGCTTACCATTAACATTGCCGCCAGTTCCTCTATGGTAAGGGTCTCGCTCTCCCCTTCAGCAGCAAAACAGGTTATAGTTACCACATAAATGTCTTTTTTGTGCCCCTCTACTTTCCTTAGTTCCCTTGTCATGTCCATCCCAAGGGCACGCATAATCCCCACTGCCGTTTTGTGTGACCCACTTAGCTGTCGCCGTATGTCTTTCTCTTGTGGGGTGTCTAACTCTTCTTCCACCCATTTGGCAAGCTCCGCGTAGGTGACCCCCTTGCTTGCCGCCTCTCGCTTGTCCTTATCCTTTCGGATAATCTCTGCTAATATCCCCCAGTTCCCCTCACTCAGTTGCGATGCCCCCTCACGCAAAAGCCGCCAAACCTCTGCTGCTGTGTCTTCTGGTATCCCCCGATGCAAGCATAGCAGCCAGTACCCTAACGCCAAGTCCGTCTTGGTATCCCCAAGGATTAGGCTTGGTACCTTCACAAACTTTCTGGGGCTGCTCTTAGGGTCTTTGGGGTCCTTAGGGATTAGAGGGGTTTGCATTGCCGCCAGTATCGCCAGACTTGCCACCCCCCATTGGTGCCCCCACCTATCTAAAAGTCGCCTAAACTGCGTGTCTGGGGTTCCCTTGCGCCAAGGGGGTCGCCTTAGCTCTAACCGAAGTGCACGCCTTATGGTGTCTGGTTTTAGCTTTTCCATCGCCGCCCCACATAGGATAAAGCTTGCCTCAGTCTCCAAGGTAGCTATACCAGTGTTAGCCCATAGCTTCCTATGTGGTACAGTTAGCCCCGAGACAGACTGCTTTAGCGTGTTCTCTGTCTTTCTGTCCAAGTCCTCTACCTCATCTATAAAAAAGACCGCTCCGTCGTGTAGTATCTGGGTAAGTTCTTTTTGCTGTGTCTCTATCAGAGAGAGGTGCCGCCCTTGCCGCAAGTTAGACAGCGCTATAGCAAGCATTGTTTTACCGCTGCCGCTTTCCCCATCTATCAGAAGTATCCCCGGTTGGTGTACTGCTGCTATTAGTCCACAGACTATAGCGTCTCGCTTGTGGGGGTCCTTCTCAGCTATAAATGTGCTTAGCTTGCTAAATACATCCTGTACGCAGCGTGCCTGAAGCCAGTTCTCTTCTACATCCCGCAAGTCCTCTACCAAAGCGTCCCACTCGGTAACTCGCAAATTCTTTATGTCTGTGGGTCCCCACTCTATCAATAGTCCTTTGGGTAAAGGTGTGGTTTTGGGGTCTATCACTTGGAATTTGCCCTGTAGCTTGTTTATGTATAGCACTACCTCTCCCACTCCCTTAGCAAAGACTTTCGCCGCAAAACCCCCCTCAAACCCCACTCCCCAAGGTTTTACCACTACAGGGGTGTCCGCACCGATAAAACTACTCTTCAGATTTCTGTATAATCCCCTTGCTTGGTCATCACTTATGGGGATACCATACCCCGACAATCGCCGTAAAAAG
>CALJTV010000031.1 GCA_937975645.1 uncultured Dehalococcoidia bacterium
AATAGTAGTAATCGGACCATTTCAACCTCCTTTGAGCTTCCTTTGATATGTCAGCTGTCTTTTGGCTGAGCTTAACAGCTCCGAGGACTTGTCCATTAACTATCTTCATAATGACACTATATAGTGTCACTAATCTATCTGAACTAGATCATTGTGTGTTGTGCGGTGGTCACGTGTGCGTTTCGCTGGGCTCTTTGTCCTTGCTTGCGGGAGCGGGTAAAATAGGTTGGGCAGGCAAGAGGTGTCATTAACTCCGCTGCGAAGACAATATCTTAGGATAAAGCAACGGTACCCGGAAGCCATAGTGTTCTTCAGACTGGGTGACTTCTACGAGACGTTTGATGACGATGCTAGGGTCACATCAAAGGAGTTGGGCATCACCTTAACTTCACGCGAGATGGGGAAGGGGCAGAGGGTACCGATGGCTGGCATCCCATTCCATGCTTTAGATAACTATTTGGCTAAGCTGATTGACGGTGGGTACAAAGTGGCTATATGCGAGCAATTGAGCCCACCGGGCAAAGGGCTGGTGGAGCGCGATGTTATCAGGGTCGTGACACCGGGCACGGTGATCGAGCCTGCGCTTTTAAGCGAGAAGAACAACAATTATCTGGTAAGCCTGATTGTCAATGGGGACGAAGCTGGGATTGCATATACCGATATCTCTACCGGTGAGTTTGCTGCTACACAATTGCCAGTGAACCATGTTGTCAATGAGCTGGACCGTCTCCGACCGAAAGAGTTGGTGGTGCCGACTGGTTTCGATTCAGAATGGCTTGGTTCTTCCATCACTATAAGCAGGCTTGATGATTACTGGTTCGACTATGAAGTGGGGTACAACTTGTTGCTGGACCATTTCGGTGTGGTCTCTCTCGAAGGCTTCGGCTGTGCACATCTACCGCTGGCTGTGCAGGCAGCAGGTGCTGTCCTGCGCTATGTCCAAGAGAACCAGAAAGCTGCTCTAGGACAGCTAACGCAACTATCGACATACTCTACGCAGTCGTTTATGCTGCTTGATGCGCAGACACGTCAGAATTTGGAGCTCTTTGTCAGCGCCAGACAAGGTACCAGCACCGGCTCTTTGATTTCGGTACTCGATATGACCAGTACGTCTATGGGTGGAAGACTCCTCAAAAAATGGCTGGGTCAGCCGCTTATTGACATAAAGCAAATTCAAAGGCGACAGGAGGCTGTTGAGAGCCTGTTTCAGAACACTGTATTGAGGCATAAGCTAGCTTGGCTCCTTAGGGACATTCCTGACCTGGAGCGATTGATAAATCGGGTGCGGGGAGGTACAGCCGCTCCGCGCGACCTTACCGCTTTGTGTTCCGGTTTGGAGAAGGTCAACATGATACGCGAGGAGCTGGGAAAAAGCAGCTGGTGTTGGGAATGGCTGGGTGATGAATTGCGACCATTTCCTGAAGTTGTTGATCTGATAAAGAGATCGCTTGTCGACAACCCAGCTGGCAGCCCAGAGGAGGGTGGGGTAATAAGGGAGGGTTTTTCCAGCGAGCTGGATGAGGTCAGGTCGGCTGTGAGACGGGCGAAAGAATACTTGGCTAGTTTGGAGCAACAAGAGAAAGAGCGGACCAAGATAAAATCTCTGAAGGTGGGCTACAACAGTGTCTTCGGTTATTACCTGGAGGTGTCCAACCCCAACCTCCACTTGGTACCTCCGGACTATATCCGTAAACAGACTCTTGCCAATGCTGAAAGGTTTTTCACTCCGGAGCTGAAGGAATATGAGTCGATGATACTTAATGGGCGCGAGAGGATTGCTGAACTTGAGACGCTACTCTTCCGTCAGGTTTGCCAACAAGTAGCTAGTTTTGGGGACGGGATTTTATGTACGAGCAGGGCTCTTGCTGAGTTGGATGTATTCTCGAGCTTGGCTGAGGTGGCTGCCAGATACGGGTATGTGAAGCCGGAATTGAACACGGGCAATGCTATAATCATCCGTGGTGGGCGTCATCCTGTGGTGGAGAGGAGCCTGAGTGCTGGTGCTTTTATACCGAACGACACCTATCTTTGTAACGACGATGCGCAGATAATTATCTTGACCGGTCCCAACATGTCAGGCAAGTCCACCTATCTCAAGCAGGTGGCGCTGATTGTTCTTCTGGCACAAATTGGCAGCTTCGTCCCCGCTGAATCAGCTGCCATAGGAATTGTTGACCGCATATTTACTAGGATTGGGGCTCAGGAAGACCTAGCGGCAGGGCAGTCAACGTTCATGGTTGAGATGGTGGAGACAGCCAACATACTTAACAATGCCACGCAGAGGTCTTTTATTGTCTTAGATGAAATTGGACGAGGGACGAGCACATATGATGGGCTTTCCATCGCCTGGGCGGTGGTAGAACATATCCATAACCATTCCAGCCTGGGGACTAAGACGCTCTTTGCCACACATTACCATGAACTGGTGGCGCTGGGTAATCTCTTGCCGCGCGTGAAGAATTTCAATGTGGCGGTGACGGAAGAAGGAGGGAAGGTAATCTTTCTGCGCAAAGTCATGCCCGGGGGCGCTGATAAGAGCTATGGCATTCACGTTGCCCAGCTGGCTGGACTACCTAAAGCAGTGATACGGAGGGCGCAGGCGGTATTGGCGCAAATGGAGGGCAATAAGGTGCAACTGAGGTGGGGTCGCGGTGCAGCCAGGGGCAAGGAGACTGCTCGTCAATTACCCCTTTTCGATCACCGAGAAGCGCTTTTCAGGGAAATAAGCCAGCTCGATGTTGATTCGATGACCCCTTTAGAGGCGATAACCAAGTTATATGAGTTAAAGAAGAGAGCCTGGGAAGCTGGTCTGTAAAAATGTGGGACGGCTCTGTACCGGTTTTCCTTTAGGTGATAAAATTTTTTCAAGATTGTGAAGGAGGGTAGGGTAATAAATGTCCGTAAGGAAGACGGTCAGACTTTCGGACGGTGATATCAGGTTTCTGGTGGAAACGGTTGCCCCTCAGTTGCTCAGCAGGCTAGATGTGATAAAAGGTGATGTCCGGCTTATTGCTGGTATGCTAAATCAGGAGGCAGAGAAAATCTTCGAAAGGATAGTGCTTACGGACGAAGAAAGGGTGATCACTTCTATTTCGCCTGCTTTTCTCTTCGAAGTCCTGCTGCGAAAAGCCGCCAAGGACCTGAGGACGCAGGGATATACGATAGAGAAAGCTGGCTTTCAAAAAGTGCCGGTGTTTGACGCTCGGGAGGTAGTGGATTTTCTTTCCGAAGAAGGAACTGTGGAATATCTAGTTGACATGCTCACTTCTTTTACTAAGATTCGGAGTTTCGCTATAGCTGTCAGGGTGAGGAAAGGAATATGGCGAAGGTTCAGGTTCAGTGACATGGATGTCGATAGTCTCATCAAATTTTGTGAGAGCGTCGATGATGAGCACAGGTTCGCCTTTTACAAGAGGATAGCTGACTTGTGTCTGTTTATTCTGGGTATGTTCCCCGAACATGTGATGCCAAGCTATCAAGCCGCCTCAAAAGCGGATATAGCCTGTGCTAGCCTCAGGAGGGTCAGGTGGTCTGCTGAAGACTATGAAGAGATGGGGAGACGGTTCTACAAGCTGGCTAGTCTACACAAAGACGCAGATATTTTGGGGCTTGCTGGGGTCCTGCATCGTTTCCATCGAAAATTCAGCCTTGCCAGAAAGCCCCTTACCTATATTTCAGAGAACTTACTCAAGTCCAAGAAGCGAAAGCTTTTCCCCTCGATTTCACCCAACTGAGAAAGCAGTTGCCTGTCGGTTATGTTTGTGCAAAGTGCTGCTATTGCGAGAAGGAGGCTGGTCTGTTAAAAGGTCCTAAGGAAAAAGGGATGATGGACGGCGTCAAGAGGCTTTTCTCAGGGTTCTTTTGCCTGCTGCTGATCTCAGTGCTATCTTTGCTCGGGCTTGCTATCACGCTCAATTTGACCGTACTTAATCCTGATTTTGTGGTGGCTGAACTCAGACAGCTGGATATCTATTCCCAGCTTGCCAGGCAACTGGAGTCTTTTCTTCAGGGGCAGGGTATCTCTGGGGGTGATGGTGGGGCAGCGCTTTCCGGGATCGAGCCCGAGCTGGAGCAGGAAGTTGAAAATGTTGTCCGCAGGCTTTACGGTTCTGTTGACAAGGGCGAAATAGGAACAGCCATCTACCTCGGCGGGATAAAGGAGATAATGAAAGAGTATGCTGCCAGTGCTATGTCCTTGTCGCCAGAGCCGCAGGGCGCTCTGACAGGTGATATGGAGGCTGTTATTTCAAGAATATACAGTGAGATCGATAGCATAATGCCAGAGACCATACTACTCAACGGTTCCGTCTTGGGTTCGGGAGCGATCGCTCCGCTTAACTTGATCAGCCAGTTGCCTGCTTATCTCGGTACTGCCCAACGAGTGCTGATCATATTGGCTGTGGTGCTGGTGCTGTTAATCTGTTTGGTACATTGGTGGCAGCCTAAGGCGATTGCTCAGGCGCTGGGCGTTGTTTTCATCACGGTGGGTGTTGGCTGTGTAGTGATCTCATTGTTCGGCTCTCTGGGCGATGTGTTGCTCGGTTTTTTCCCGGTGCCCTCTGGCGCTTATTCACAGCTCCAGTCAAGCTTGCTCCATTTGTTCAAAGATATCTTGATGCCGATGCGTATGTATGGTTTCGGGTTTGCAGGCGCGGGTATATGTTTAATCATAGTATCTTTATTATGGAGTACAGTGCTGACTGGTGTTTATGCTATGCCTCGCCACGGCGGTGGCAGGGCGTAGTAGGTACTGCTCCTGAGAGCGGCTTTGCAAAATCCCCCCCTTTGAGCTATTATTTGGCTTCAGTCAGAAATGGCAGTAATTGAGTTTCTAGCATCGGGCACCGTCACTTCGGCACAGGGTTTCCTGGCAGGGGCAACTGTGTGTGGCATAAAGGCAAGCGGAGGTGTGGACCTAGCCATTCTTCACTCTGAGAAGCCGTGTACTGTAGCTGGTGTCTTCACTACCAACGCAATCAAAGCAGCTCCTGTGGTTGTTTCGCAGAGGCGTGTGAGGTCTGGGAGAGCTCAGAGTATTATAGTCAATTCAGGTTGTGCTAATGCCTGCACCGGTGAGGATGGTGTCGCAGATGCTGAGGAGATGGCTGAGCTGGCGGCGAAAAAACTGGGGCTTTCGGCATATGATGTACTGGTGGCAAGCACTGGAGTAATCGGTGTCAGGTTACCTCTTGAGCGTATCCGGAGTGGAGTAAAGGGAATCGTCCTCAAAGGGAACGGGGGGCATGAGCTAGCGAAGGCGATAATGACCACAGACACTTTTCCCAAAGAAGTTGCCCTGCGCGTTGAGACAGATTTCGGTGCGTTTATAGTTGGTGGCGTAGCCAAAGGGGCTGGCATGATACATCCCCAGTTGGCTACCATGCTTTGTTTCTTGACCACAGATGCCGATGTCGAGGCTGGTGTTTTGCAGGACTGTCTGCGGCAAGCTGTTGATGTTTCTTTCAACATGGTCACAATCGATGGTGATACCAGCCCCAATGATATGGTGGTCTTGCTGGCGAACAGAACATCGGGAGTCAAAATCGGAGAAGATTCTGCCGGTTTACTTACAAGAGCACTCGAGGAGACTTGCGTTTATCTTGCCAAATGCATTGCCAAGGACGGTGAAGGTGCCACGAAGCTCATTGAGGTTGTGGTCGAAGGTGCTCTTGATGTAGTTGAGGCACGTGCAGCAGCGCGCACCGTTGCAGCCTCTCCATTGGTGAAAGCCGCTGTCCATGGCAATGATCCCAACTGGGGGCGCATTGTTGCTGCCTTGGGACGAAGCGGAATACGCATGGAGGAAAGGAGGCTGGACGTCTATCTTTGTGGGACATGTGTTATGAAGCAAGGGCAACCGCAATCTTTCGATAGGCGCAGGCTAAATATGAGCTTGACCGAAAAAGAGGTGTCGATCAAACTGCACCTGAATTTAGGTTTGGCGAAGGCGGTGGCGTGGGGATGTGATTTATCTGAGGAATATGTTACCATAAATAGCGCCTATACGAGTTAATCTCGATGCCAGCTTTCCTTGCTGGAGCACAGTTCTAGTAGCACTTTTCGGATATAGATATTATGTGGAAAAGATGGTGAAAAAAAGTAGAGCCGTAATACCAGAGTTGTTGGTAGTCAAGATAGGTGGCAGTACCTTTGGCAGTGCTGATACCACGATCGAGGACCTGGTCACTTTGCAAAAGAAGGGTGTATCTCTAGTGGTGGTGCATGGTGGTGGCAGCACGGTCTCTGATTGGCTTAGAAGGCTGGGGATGACGACCACTTTTATACGCGGGTTGAGGGTGACGGATCAAGAAACGCTCAAAGTAGTGACCGCAGTTCTTGCCGGTCTAGTGAATAAGGAGCTCGTATCGGCTATATGGCGTCGGAATGGCAGGGCTGTTGGTCTGAGCGGTGTTGATGGTGACTTGATTGTGGCACGTAACAAGACTCGGGAGCTGGGATATACAGGTGAGGAGTTGAAAGTGGATGTTGCCCTGCTGAATACGTTGCTGCAATCCGGGTACATGCCTGTCATTGCACCTATAAGTCTAGGCTCGCTGGACTCAGACGATGAAATCAATATATTGAATGTAAACGGTGATACGGTTGCTGCGGAAGTTGCTGCTGCATTGAGGGCAGAGAGGCTGATCTTTTTGACCGATGTCCCGGGCGTTTATGATGGTTCCAATAAGCTGCTCAGGAGGCTCAGTCCTAGCGAGGCAAGGAAGTTAATTGACTCTGGTGTGGTCTCTGGTGGCATGGCAGCCAAGCTCGAAGCTTGCTTGATTGCGCTGTCAAGAGTGCCAGTGACCCGTATTATAGACGGGACATCCCCGCATGCTTTGTTGAACGAGATGGATGGGAAAGGTGATGGAACCACAGTCGGTTAGTCTCACGGACAAGTGGCAGGAGCTAGAACGGCAGTTGCTTATGCAGGTAACCAAGCGTCTGCCAGTGACACTTACGCGTGGCAAAGGGGCTAGAGTCTGGGATGTACAGGGAAAGGAATATCTTGACTTCGTTAGTGGGTGGGCAGTAAACAGCCTGGGCCACTGTCACCCGGTAGTGGTTGAAGCTCTAGTAAAACAGGCACAGACTCTCATTCAGGTATCTAATCAGTTTTATACTATTCCACAAATAGAGCTGGCTAAGCTGCTCATCGACAACAGTTGTTTTGACAGGGTTTTCTTTTGTAACAGTGGTGCTGAAGCCAATGAGGGTGCTATCAAGTTGGCACGCAGATATGGGAAGCTGCGTCTTGGTGGGGCTTATGAGATAATAACGGCGCGGGGCTCTTTCCACGGGCGCACTTTGGCTACAACAGCAGCCACCGGGCAGACGAAGTTTCAGCAGCCTTACTTTCCCTTGCCTGAAGGATTTATCAATGTTGACTATGATAGTGTGGAGGCTGTGAAAAAAGCGACTACTGAAAAGACCTGTGCTGTAATGGTGGAGCCGATTCAAGGTGAGAGCGGTGTTAATGTCCCCAGCGATGGGTACTTAAGGGGACTACGTGCCTGGTGTGATGAGAGAGGCATCTTACTAATATTTGATGAAGTACAGACTGGCATTGCCCGAACTGGCAGCTTGTTTGCCTACGAGCAGGCTGGCACAGAACCAGATGTGATGACCTTGGCTAAAGGACTGGGTGGGGGTGTGCCCATTGGAGCTCTTCTAGCTAAGGAGAAAGCTTCAGTGTTTGGTGTAGGTGAGCATGGCTCCACTTTTGGTGGTAACCCGCTAGTGTGTGCTGTTGGTCTGGCAGTGCTGAAATTTGTCATCGATAACGATGTAGTTGGCAATGTCAGGAGGGTGGGCAATTATTTCAGGGCCCGCCTAGAGGGATTTAAGGTGAAATTCGATTTTGTAACAGAGGTAAGAGGCAGGGGGTTGCTGCTAGCTGTTGAGTTTACCGATGACATAGCTGAGGATGTTGTGTTGGAATGTCTGAGGGAAGGCTTACTGGTGAACCGGGTTAAGCCTAGTGCGGTTCGTTTTATGCCTCCTCTAATTATAACTGAAAAAGAAGTGGACGAGGCTGTGGGTATTCTAGATAAGGTTCTGAGCAGGAGGGTGTAACGATGGACAAGGTTGTCTTGGCTTATAGTGGTGGTCTAGATACTTCTGCAGCAATAAAGTGGCTTGCTGAGAAATATAATATGGACGTGATAGCCCTGACTGTAGACATAGGTGGTGTCAGCGATCTCCCAGCGATCCAACAAAAAGCTCTTAAGATAGGTGCTGTGAAGGCACTGACGGTGGATGCCCGGGAGACCTTTGTGAACTCCTTCATTTTCCCGGCGCTCAAAGCGAATGCGATATATGAGGGGCAGTACCCGCTTGCCACTGCTTTAGGGCGCCCCTTAATAGCTAAATTGCTAGTGGAGGTAGCGAGGAAAGAGAAAGCGGTTGCTGTGGCGCACGGTTCTACTGGCAAGGGGAATGACCAGGTTCGTTTTGATGTCAGTGTAGCGACATTGGCTCCGGAGCTTAAAGTGATAGCACCGGCGCGTGAGTGGGGGATGACACGGGAGGAGACGATTGCCTACGCTGAAAGGCATGGAATACCTGTGCCGGTGAAGGCTACCAGCCCTTATTCAATTGATGAGAACTTATGGGGTAGAAGTATAGAGTGTGGCGTGCTTGAGGACCCTTGGGTTGAGCCACCCGAAGAGGTATTTGCCTGGACAAGATCGCCCTCGGCGTGTCCTGACCAGCCGGAGTACATTGAGATCGGGTTTGTAAGTGGTGTACCTGTAAGCCTCAACGGTGAAGAGATGGACGGAGTCACACTTATCCAGAAGTTAAATGAGTTGGCTGGCAAGCACGGGGTAGGTAGGATTGACCATGTCGAGAGCAGGCTAGTGGGGATAAAATCGAGGGAAATTTACGAGGCTCCAGCAGCTACGGTGCTGCTTAAAGCCCATCAGTCTCTGGAGGCAATGACACTTACTAAGGACCAGTTGCGGTTCAACCAGAAGGTGTCTTGCGAATATGCAGACATGGTTTATAATGGGTTGTGGTTCACGGCATTGCGCCATGACCTTGCTGCTTATGTAGATAGTGCGCAGCGAAATGTTACTGGGACAGTAAGGATGAGGCTATTCAAAGGTAATTGTATGGTTGTTGGCAGGAAGTCTCCGGTTTCGCTTTATGATTACAGCCTTGCCACTTATGACAAAGGTGATATCTTTGACCAAAGCGCTTCACCAGGTTTTATCCATGTCTGGGGCTTGCCAGTAAGAATTCAGGCGAAGGTCCAGGGTAGCCCTGAGCAGTGATTGTGCTTTAAAAGGCAGGGTTAGTTTAGGGAGATGAGCTGGAACTCAAAGGGACAAAGCCGCTTACGCCGCCGGTTCCACAAGCAAGTTGACAGAGCAGCGCAAGACTATGTTGCGTCTTTGAGGTTTGACCGGCGGCTTTACCGCTATGACATTGAAGGCAGCATTGCACACGCGAAGATGCTGGCTAAACAAGGTTTAATATCAGAGGATGAAGCTAGTCTGATAGTCTCCGGGCTGGTGGCCATAAAGGAGGAAATAGAACGCGGGGAATTCAACTTCAGGGCTGAGTGCGAAGACATACATATGAGCATTGAGGAGAGGCTGTTCGAGAAGATAGGAGATGCAGCTGGCAAACTCCATACTGCTCGTTCCAGGAATGACCAGATCGCTGTAGACATGCGCCTGTTCGTAAAAGAGGCAGTGGGCGATACAATCGAAAGGATACGGAAGCTTCAGAGAGCTATTGTGGGACTGGCTGAAAACAACAAGACTGCGATTATGCCGGGCTACACACATTTACAGCAGGCGCAGCCCGTGATGTTTGCTCACCACCTGCTTGCCTATTTTGAGATGTTGGAAAGGGATGTAATGCGTTTTAGCGACTGTTTAAAGCGTGTTGATGTCTTGCCGTTGGGCAGTGGTGCCCTTGCTGGGGTGGCCTACCCCGTCGATCGTGAGTTTCTGGCTAGGGAACTTGGTTTCAGCCAGATAAGCCACAACAGCATAGACGCTGTATCCGACCGCGATTTTGTTATCGAATATGAGGCTGCGGCAGCTATCACCATGATGCACTTGTCCCGGTTGGCGGAGGAAATAGTACTGTGGTCATCCCAGGAGTTCGGCTTTATTGAGATCGATGAGGCATACGTTACCGGGAGCAGCATAATGCCTCAAAAGAGGAACCCCGATGTTGTGGAATTAGCCCGCGGTAAGACGGGAAGGGTGTACGGAAGTTTGGTTGCTATCTTGACAGTGATGAAAGGTTTACCCCTGGCTTATAACAGAGACATGCAAGAAGACAAAGAGGGGCTTTTTGATACAGTGGATACACTGATATCGACTTTGGAGGTGCTCTGTGGCTTATTGAGCACCATGAAGATAAATGCAGTGCGGATGCGGGAGTCGATGTCCGGCTATATACTTGCCACAGACCTGGCAGACTACCTCACAAAGAAAAAGCTGCCATTTCGTGAGGCTTACGAGATTGTAGCTGAGCTCATCAAATATGCTGCGGACAGGGGTAAGGACTTGCACGCATTAAGTCTGGCGGAATACCGGCGCTTTTCCCGGTTGTTTGATGAAGACGTGTATGCCATTACATTGGATACCTCGGTTAATGCACGGAATGTAGTCGGTGGCACAGCTGTGGAACAAGTATCCGCCGCGCTGGCTAGGGCTCGAAAAATCCTAGAGGCGCACCATGGGAAGTAGGGATATTAAGCTAGCGCCTTCGATCCTGTCTGCCGATTTCAGTCGCCTCGGTGAGCAAGTTGCTGAGGTGACAAAGGCTGGAGCTGACTATATACATATTGATGTCATGGACGGGCATTTTGTGCCTAATATAACTATTGGGGCGCCTGTTGTGGCTGCCATTCGACCTTGGACACATTTGCCCTTGGACGTGCATCTGATGATCGAGCGTCCTGAACTTCACATAGCTGACTTTGCTAAAGCTGGGGCAGATATCATTACAGTGCATGTTGAAGCCTGCCCTCACTTGCATAGAGTTATAGAGATGGTAAAAGGCTTCGGGATCAAAGCTGGTGTCTCGCTGAACCCGGGGACCTCTGTGGAATTGTTGAGGGAGGTCCTACCTCTGGCTGACTTAGTCCTGGTGATGACCGTTGATCCAGGTTTTGGTGGTCAGAGCATGATCAGGGGTATGATTGGAAAGGTAGCAAGGATTCGGAGATGGCTGGACGACGAAGGTTGTGTAGCAGAACTCGAGGTGGATGGCGGGATCAATTTAGATACCGCTTTAGAGGTGGTCGATGCTGGGGCTGACATCCTGGTAGCTGGGGCAGCAATTTTCAATTCTGGGAAGAGTGCTGCCGCCGCTTTACAGGAGATGAAAAAGTTATTAGACTAACGGGCTAGCTTATGTTGAGTGCGCAGACACCGTGTACAGAGATTGAGCCTTTTGCGTTCACCGTTAATACTGATGGTGACTGGCTGGATGTTGGGCAACCATCGCCTTCTGGTATGTTGCATAGAATGGCTCACTCTGTTACCAAAGTGTCCTGTCTTACCACAGATGTCACATTTCCTAGCCAATTCGGTGACTCCTCTTGGTATCAGTGCCAGTTATCTATTTTCCCCTCTGGTGGGTACCCTCGTATGCTGGCTGTTCTAGGCAATGATGGTAAAATGATACCACAATTCAGGGGCTGAGCAAAAGGAGAGGAATGAGACAGCTAGTAACTTATGATGGTCAAGAATTCAGGAATATGTTTGCTGCTGCCAGCACTTGGCTGGAGAAGAGTGTTCCTGATATAAATGCCATCAATGTGTTTCCTGTGCCCGATGGGGATACGGGGACGAACATGTTTCTCACTATGTGTGCAGTTATGGAAGAGGCGGACAGGGTCTCGGATCACAGCGTTACTACGATGGCTAAAGCCATGGCACAGGGTGCACTGATGGGGGCTCGGGGGAACTCGGGAGTGATCCTCTCTCAATTTTTCCGCGGTCTAGCTAAAGGACTCGATGGTAAGGAATTCCTAGATGGAGCTGCCTGGGCGATGGCTTTGAGCGAGGCATCGCGGGCAGCATACAAGGGTCTATCGCAGCCGGTGGAGGGGACAATGCTGACAGTAATTCGGGATGCAGCTAAAGCTGCTGAGGAGATTGCTAGGACCAATCCCGGGGACATCACCAGTATCACTGAAGCTGCCGTTAAGGCTGCTAAGGAGTCTGTAGCGAGGACACCGCTCTTATTGCCTGTGTTACGTGAGGCTGGAGTGGTGGATGCTGGGGGTCAAGGAATTTATGTGTTGTTCGAGGGTATTCTGTGCTACCTCAAAGGCGAACTGGAAATTATGAAGTACCGCAAACCCGAGCTGATAGCTGCAGGGGCGTCGGGTGGTGCAGTGGTCGGTGGAATTGGTAGCGAGACCGAGGAAGCCTACGGCTATTGCACGAATTTCTTGCTCGAAGGCAGCAAGCTTAACCCCGATAAGATTAGGAAGAGGCTGGAACGCAAAGGGAAGTCGGTTGTAGTAGTTGGTGACGAAAACACAGTCAGAGTCCATATCCACACCTATGACCCTGGAGGGGTTATAAAATTTGCCACTTCGCTGGGCACCCTTCACCAGTTGCAGATTCAAAACATGGATGACCAGCATGTGACTTTTTTGGAGATGCAACAAGAGCGTCTATCAAAGCTTGAGATGGGGGTGGTGGCTGTGGTCTCCGGCGATGGTCTTGCGGAAGTCTTTCGAAGTCTAGGTGCAGCGGCAATAGTCCCCGGTGGACAGACAATGAACCCCAGTGTACAGGAGATACTCCAAGCGGTGGAGGCAGTTCCTTCTCAAAAGGTGATTGTGTTACCTAACAATAAGAATATCATTCCTGCTGCATCTCAGGTTCAATCTCTAACTTCCAAGGAGGTTGTGGTAGTGCCGAGCAAGACCATACCGCAGGGAATTGCTGCGCTTGTTGCTTTTAATTATGAGGGTACGCTGGAGGAGAATATGCAGGCTATGGAGGCAGCGATAGCTGCTGTAAAAACCCTTGAGGTCACCACTGCGGTACGCAGTACCCAGATTAAAGGGGTGAAAGTAAAGCAAGGGCAAGCGATCGTCATTCTTGACGATAAAGACCTGATAGCTGCAGCCGATGATGTGGTAGAGGCTCTTATGGCAGGGCTTGATACAGTTGGTCTTGAAGGTGTGGAGATCGTCACTCTTTATTACGGTAAAGGGGTCGAGGCTTCCGAAGCAGAACGGGTGGTGCTGGAACTTAGAAACCGTTACCCAGATAAGCAAGTTGAATTGGTATTTGGTGGTCAGCCAAATTATTATTACATTGTTTCCTTGGAATGATCTGGGGATCGAGCGTGGATACCGGGGATGAGGACAGTGGTCATGACCAGCGGTGACTTATGTAGCCCCGAACTAGTTAAAGAACTAGTTAAAGAGATCGATACTACAGTGGCAGTTTTCCTGCTCTCTGAAATTCGCCCACTGATGGTGAGGGCTGGTCTAGCTATGGGGGTTCGTCGGGAGCCCAGCGCCCGGTTGCTTGATCTCAGCGTGGAGCGAGTCCATAGACCGCGCTATGGAAATTGAACCGCTTCGCACCATTCTTCTCTTAGAATGCCGAAGGAGTTATTCCAATACTTCGGTAATTGGTGGTTTGGACAAGTACCTCATCAGGTGGGCTATGCGAAACAGAGGTGAGATAACTTCTGCGGAAGCATTAGCTCAGTTCGATGCTTTGCTTGCCAGTCCCAATTATGCTGGTTGGGACAAAGACAGACGTAAATTGTGGGTGCAAGAGGTGCTGAAGTGGCTGGATCATTTTGATAGGTCGACCACAAGCATGCTGCAGTCGACGGTACATGAGCAAGTCAATATCACCAAGCCCGTGCCACGGCGGTCGAAGTCTGTATCCCTGTCTGATGGTCTTGGGCTTAATGCTCCAGTGACCAGCATCAAGGGGGTCTCTTCGGTAATGTCAACGAGGTTGGCGAGACTGGGGGTGAAAACGGTTCGCGACCTACTTTACTTTTTTCCGAGGCGCCATTTGGATTATAGCCAGCGACGAACAATTTCAGAGCTTGAGATCGATAAAGAACAGACTGTTTTGGCAACGGTGTGGGAGTCACATGTGACCAAATTAGGGGGCCTGCGCAGCACCGAGGTCATTTTTGGTGATGGCACAGGAAATATAAGAGCAGTCTGGTTCAACCAGCCTTTCCTGGCAAAGAACTTTCGTACCAACGATGTTGTGGTTATCAGCGGCAGGGTTGCGGATTTCAGAGGGCAGAAGGTCTTTGAGTCACCGGAATGGGAATTACTTGAGGACAAAGAACCCATCCACACTGGACGTCTGGTGCCGGTATATGCTCTTACCAAAGGTTTGTACCCACGGCAAATGCGAAGTCTGGTCAAGAGAGTCATAGACGAGTGCTTGTGGCAGGTGTCGGATTTCTTGCCTATCGAGGTTAGACAGCGATGTGGACTCCTTGACCTATCGGAAGCCATTGCCCAGGCGCACTATCCGGATAGCTATGAAGCGAAGTCTGAAGCTAGAAGACGACTTGCTTTTGACGAACTTTTCCTTCTTCAGTTGGGTGTCCTGAGTAGGAAACGGGAGTGGCAAGAGGGACAGCCGGGCAATCCTTTCCGCATTGAAAAAGCAGAAGTGGCAAGGTTTGTTGCCTCCCTACCTTTCAGCCTTACGGGAGCTCAGCAACGAGCATTGAATGAAATCTTTGGTGACCTGCAAAAGCCAAAGCCGATGTCTCGGCTGCTGCAGGGTGAGGTTGGTAGTGGGAAAACCGTGGTTGCCACTTTAGCATTGCTGGTGGCGGCGGCTA
This sequence comes from uncultured Dehalococcoidia bacterium, assembly GCA_937975645.1. GTDB lineage: Bacteria > Chloroflexota > Dehalococcoidia > GIF9 > UBA5629 > CALJTV01. The sequence continues at coordinate 14,824 of CALJTV010000031.1, forward strand.
ACAGCTATCAAGGTGCATTCATGGCGCCGACGGAAATCCTTGCTGAGCAGCACTTTCGCAATGTCTGTCTCCTTTTTTCACGGATGGGCGAAAAAGTGATTGAAGATACGAATGTCGCTTATTACGATGGACTAATGTCTCGGCGGCTTGGAGTAGCATTGCTCACTGGGAGTCTGGGTGAAAAGCAGAGGCGCACCTTGTACGAGGAAATTGCTAAAGGAGAGGTTCATATAGTCATAGGGACGCATGCTCTAATTCAGAAGGGGTTGGAGTTTAGAAAGTTAGGGCTGGTTGTCATCGATGAGCAACATCGTTTTGGGGTGTTACAGCGGGCTGCTTTGCGGCAGAAGGGGTTCAACCCTCATGTACTGGTGATGACAGCCACGCCCATCCCGCGTACCTTGGCGTTGACGCTTTACGGTGACCTTGACCTCACGGTGATAGATGAGCTGCCGCCGAATAGGCTAAGAGTCCAGACGAGGTGGCTCAGACAGGAGCAAAGGGAGAAGGCGTACCAGTTTATTTATGGCCGGGTGCTTGCTGGCGAACAGGCGTTCATCGTTTGCCCTCTCATAGAGGGTTCAGACAATGTTGAAGCTAAAGCAGCACTGGATGAGTATGAGCGTTTGTCGAGAGAGGTTTTTCCCGACCTGAAACTCGGTGTGTTACACGGGCGTATGGCGGCTCCAGAAAAGGAAAGGGTTATGCAGTCTTTTCGTGACGGTGAACTGGACATCTTAGTATCGACGCCTGTTGTTGAGGTAGGGATCGATGTTCCGAACGCAACTGTAATACTTGTGGAGGCCGCGGACCGTTTTGGTCTCTCACAATTGCATCAGTTCCGAGGTAGAGTGGGGAGAGGGAACAAGCGGAGCTATTGTTTATTGCTTGCGGAAAGACCTTCGCCAGAGGGGATTGAGAGGTTAAGGGCTATAGAGCAGATTTATGATGGTTTTGCTTTGGCGGAGAAAGATCTGGAATTACGGGGCCCCGGAGAATTTTTTGGTACGCGCCAGAGCGGACTTCCTGATCTTCGCATGGCGCGGTTATCCGATGTGGCATTGCTGGAGTTAGCACGAAATGAAGCTGTGTTGCTCTTCCAGCAAGACCCTTGCCTCGAGAAACCGGAGCACCACCTTTTGGCAGTGGAACTGGCCCGTGTTTGGCGGGTCCAGGGCGAGCTGAGTTAATCTGGTTGTTGCAAGTTTGCGGCAATAGCTCTAATATAATCTAGCGGAGTTGAATTAGCAAAAGGAGGTAAAGGTTCTATGGTAAAAGAGAGCCAGAAGCAGAAGGCGTCGAAGGAGACGAAATCCGGGGCAGCAAAAAAGTCAACGGCTGGCAAGGGATGTAGAGCGCGTAAGAAGAGCTGAGAGTTTTTTTGAATTGTAATGTCTGTTAAACACAAGCTAGCTGAGGTACTGCAGCATGCTATAGTGCGTGCTCGGCAGGAAGGCCTACTTGCCTGTGAGTCCCTACCTGAAATAGTCATAGAACGTCCGCAGAACCTGAAACACGGTGATTATGCCACAAGCATAGCCCTGAAACTGGCTCGTGCGGAAACCAAAACATCAAACCCTGTAGATATCGCTGAAAGGATTGTAAGGTTTATCCCCAAGCTACCTGAGGTAGGGCGGGTGCACGTTGTGTCTCCGGGCTTTATCAATTTCGAACTAAACCCTGAGTGGCTGTGTGGGCAGGTGCAGGTTGTGCTTGATAATGCTCTTTCTTTTGGTGATGTCGATATAGGTGGGGGAAAATCGGTCCAGATAGAGTTTGTCAGCGTGAATCCCACGGGACCTCTCCATGTCGGACACGGACGGGGTGCGGTTCTGGGGAGTACTCTGGCTAATGTGTTAAGTGCTGCTGGGTACAAACTGCAAAAGGAATACTACATCAATGACGCTGGCAGTCAGCTTGATGCTTTTTCACGGTCGCTCTATGCACGCTACCAACAGTGTTTTGGGGTTGAAGCTGAAGTGCCAGCTGATGGTTATTTAGGTAACTACATGGTGAGTCTTGCCGAGGAAATTGCCCGTGAGGAGGGCAGACGTTTTCTGGACATGCCGGTAAAGTCTGCTACTGAAGAACTTGGTGAGATAGGTGTAAGGAAAATTTTGGGGATGATCAAACGTGATCTGGAGTTGCTCGGCGTAGAGTTCGATGTCTGGTTTAGTGAAAGGAGCCTGTATAGTGGAGGACAATACGAGAAGGCTATGAGCTTACTGAAAAAAAGCGGTTATGTGGTCGAGAAAGAAAATGCCGTCTGGTTCACTTCATCTGCCTTGGGCGATGATAAGGACAATGTGTTAGTGAGAAGCGATGGCTCGCCCACCTATTTTGCTTCTGACATTGCCTACCATTTTAACAAATTCATGGAACGGAAGTTTGATATTGTGGTTGATGTCTGGGGTGCAGACCATCAGGGGCATGTGCCCCGCATGATGGCAGCAATGAGTGCCTTAGGGTTAGCCCCCGAGCGACTTAAGATTATAATTTGTCAGCTGGTTACCCTACGTCGGGGGAAAGAGGTGGTAAGGGTCTCTAAGCGCAGCGGTGACATCATTACTTTGCGCGAGGTCATTGACGAGGTGGGCGCAGACGCTTGCAGGTTCTTTTTCCTCTCGCGGTCTGCAGATGCTCAGATGGATTTCGATCTCGAGCTAGCCAAAAAGCAATCGGCGGATAACCCGGTGTATTATGTTCAATATGCGCATGCACGTATCTGTAGCATTCTGCGTCTAGCTCAAGAGAGGGGTATAGATTATTCCTCGGGAGATGTCTCTTTGCTTACTACAGAGCCGGAGCAAGCGCTGATAAAGCAGATGGTATTATTGCCAGAAATGATAGAACTGATAGCCAGTACTCTGGAGCCTCACCACCTTTTCTATTTCGCTCAGGACTTGGCTACCACCTTTCACAGCTTCTATAAGCAGTGCAGGGTTATCTCGAGGAACCGCGAACTGACACTTGCCCGGCTCAAGCTGGTCAAGGCGGTCCAGACCGTTTTGGCTAAGACCCTCGGTCTTATGGGCGTAAGTGCCCCGGAGCGCATGTAAGCAAGCATCAGCACAGAATAGGAGCCCGTTTGTGGCTACTGGCAATTTGTGGTAAACTTCAAAAGCCATGCGACGACGTGTTTTTTCGGGTGCGCGCCCCACAGGCAGGCAGCATATTGGAAACTATCTTGGTGCCATCCAGAACTATGTGGCACTTCAGGGCGAATACGAGTGTATATACTGCATAGTGGATGTGCATGCGTTGACCACGCTGGAGAACACAGAGCGGCTCCAGTCAGATATACGTGAGATGATGCTGGATTGGCTAGCTGCTGGCTTAGACCCGGAAAAGAGTATCCTTTTTGTGCAGTCTCATGTGCCCGAGGTGATGGAGCTCCACACCCTGTTAAGCATGGTCACACCTTTGGGCTGGTTGCTCCGTGTGCCCACATTTAAAGAAAAGGCGAGGATGCAGCCGCACAATGTGAACTATGGGCTGGTTGGTTATCCTGTGCTGATGACTGCAGATATTGTCCTCTACAAGGCTGAGGTGGTCCCGGTGGGTGAAGACCAGGTGCCTCATCTGGAGCTGGCAAGAGAGATAGTCCGGAGGTTCAATAACCTTTTTGGCCCCACTTTTCCCGAGCCCCAACCCAAACTGACCTCTTTTCCCTTGGTTATGGGGTTGGACGGTGCGCAGAAGATGAGCAAGAGTTATGGGAACCATATCGAGCTGGCGGCTTCGCCTGCAGAAACACTGGAACTAGTTATGACTGCTGTTACCGATCCTGCTCGGAGGTACCGTTCTGACCCTGGACATCCTGAGATCTGCAATGTTTTCAACCTACACCGCTTTTTCAACCCAACACGAGTGGAAGAAATTGCTACTGAGTGTCGGACGGCGGGCATCGGTTGTGTTGACTGCAAGAGGCTACTTGCTGACGGGATCAACTCGATGCTGGCGCCATTTAGAGAAAAGAGGGCTGCCCTGGCAAATAACGAGGGGTATGTGGCAGAGGTCATAGCTACTGGCGCCAGACGCGCCCAGGTTATCGCCAGAGAGACACTGGCTGAAGTTAAGGAGAAAATGGGGCTTCTATGGAAACCGGATGTGTAGCCCTGTAGCTATTGGCTGTTTTTGAGTTCGGGCTTTTTCTCAGTGGACATAGTATGTAGTCGCAGCAGGGTGCAAATGAATAACATGCCTGTGGCGCGGAGCGGTAGGTCCTGCCAAGAGATAGCTATTGAGGCGGTTGAAATGGCGGGACAGATCCTTATGGAGGGCTTCGGATCGGGAAGGCAGGTCAGTCAAAAAAGTCAGGGCAACCTGGTCACCGATATTGATGTTCTGGTGGAGAAGGAAATAATAGAGCTTCTGAAAGGTGAATACCCTGGGCTGCGGGTCCTTTCTGAGGAATCAGCACCATTTTCCCCAGTATCTGACTACACATGGATTATTGATCCTCTGGACGGCACAAATAATTATGTTTTCGGTGTTCCCTTTTTCTGTGTAAATATTGCTCTGGCTAGGGATGGAGAGATCTTTTTGGGGGTTACTTATGACCCATTGAGAAAGGAGCTTTTTGTAGCTGAAAAGGGACATGGTGCCTATCTGAATGGTTCTAGGATGCGGGTGTCCCGGGAAAGTTCGCTTCGGGGGTCCCTCGTGGGTTTAGACCTGGGTTACCAACGGGAGGTTGGTAAGGAGTTGTTAAAGATGGCTGGCAAGCTGTGGTGGCAGGTACACTGCTTGCGGCTTATAGGCTCAGCGTCCCTAGGGTTAGCCTATGTAGCTTGTGGGAGATTCAACCTTTATATCCACCGTTTTCTTTATCCATGGGATATTGCCAGCGGGCTATTGCTTATCGCGGAAGCCGGAGGAAAAGTTGTGGACTGGAGAGGGAAACCTGCTGATCTGTTCTGTCAGGAAATTATCGCGGGGAATGAGAAGCTTTGCGAGGAGTTTATTTCGCGCTTTGTGGGATGAGAGGCAAATCGGCGGATGAATATTAAGGACTACACTTTGTATTATCGGGACTGTAGCGAGCTAAAATAGCCTGCACCTTGTCTATTGCGATGGTGTCTTTAGGTGCCGTTGGACAAACCTTTCCATCCTGCGCAAAGCCTCCTCTATCTCTTTAAGGGAGGTTGCGTAGCAGCAGCGTACGTAGCCCTCGCCGCTTGTGCCAAAGGCTGAGCCTGGAACGACGGCAACCTTCTCTTCCATCAGTAGCTTCTCAGCAAACTCTTCGGAGGTCATGCCTGTGATCTTTATCGAGGGAAAGGCGTAGAAAGCGCCTTCAGGTTCAAAGCATGATAGCCCGATATCTCTGAGACCTTTAACAATGACACGCCTTCGGCGGTCGTATTCTTCGACCATAGCAGCTATCTCTCCTTCTCCTGACTTGAGTGCTTCTATTGCTGCCATTTGGCTCATTATAGGAGCGCACAGCATCGTATATTGATGGATTTTCGTCATTGCTGCGATGACCTCGCGTCCTGACGCAGCGTAACCAATTCTCCATCCGGTCATGGCGTAGGCTTTGGAGAAACCATCTAGCAATATGGTGCGTTCCTTCATGCCTGGTAGACTGGCAACACAGGTATGCTCAATGTTGTACACCAGATGTCCATAGATTTCGTCTGAGATAATCAACAAGTTGTGTTGCTTGGCAAGCTCAGCGATTTGGAGCAGCTCTTCCCTGCTCAAGACTGCTCCAGTTGGATTGGCGGGGTATCCAAAAAGAATAGCCCGTGTTCTGGGGGTGATCTGTCGGGCTATATTTTCTGCGGTCAGCCTAAAGCCGTTATCCTCACCGGTGGGCACGGGGACAGGTATGCCCCCAGCTAGGGCAACACAGGCGGGATAAGCGACGTAACAAGGATCAGGGATGATGACTTCATCACCTGGGTTGAGTATAGCTCGCAAAGAAAGGTCAAGCCCTTCGCTTACGCCGACTGTAATCAAAATTTCTTCATCCGGATCATAGTCCAGTCCATGCCTAGAGTACAGGTATTTTGACAGTTCCTGGCGCAGCTCTGGCATACCTTTGTTGGAGGTATACATGGTGTAGCCTTTTTCCAGAGCATAGATAGCATACTCACGGATGCGCCACGGCGTGACAAAATCGGGCTCACCCACTCCTAGGGATATGACATCTTCCATGGAAGCTATCAGATCAAAAAACTTCCTTATCCCTGAAGGTGGTAAAGCACGCACTCTATCGGCAATATGGGTGTGCACAGTGGTCTTCGATTGACTGGAGCTGCTCGAATGCATATTACTTGTCCTTTGTTATGGGGTTACAGGTAGGCGTTTAGTGCCTTCGCTGCCTTCTAGGATTTCGCCGTCTTCCTTGTATTTCTTGAGTATGAAGTGGGTTACTGTGCCCTGGACTGCTTCTAGAGGTGCCAGTTTTTCCGATACGAAGATGGCGACCTCCTGCATAGTTCTGCCGACAACGAGAACTGCCAGGTCATAAGTGCCTGAGGCGAGGTACACCGAGCGTGCTTCTGGAAACCTGTATATACGCTCTGCTATGGCATCGAACCCTACATTACGCTGTGGGGTTACTTTCACCTCAACCAGCGCCCATACTTGTTCATCACCCGCCCTAGCCCAGTTTATCACTGTTTTATATTTAAGTATTGTCCTGTCCTCCTCCGCCTTCTTAATTATTTCCTTTACTTCGTCGGCTGGGATTCCGGTCATTGTCGAGATCTGCTCAGGCGTGAGGCGAGCATCACCCTCAAGTGCTTTGAGGACCTGCTTCATGGCTTCTCCTTCAGACTTTGTGCTTTTAGCAACCATTTGTCTTTTGTCTCATTATAGCAGAGTTCGTACATATCCTCATCTTCTGTGAGCACCCTAAAAAATATTCCGTGCGGTTCAAGCCATTCCTTCTCTATACGTGCAATTTTGAATGTCTTTCCTTGCCACGTGAAGGAACAAGGTCTCTCGGGGTATTTGTATCCTGAATAGCACTCTACTTTCACCTGTTCTTCCTGATACATGGGACTAAATTTCTGGCTTTCTTTTATGCCACTCGGTGGCTTGCTCGTAGGTAAATGCTATGCGAAGGATCGTCTCCTCGCCAAACGGTTTGCCTATGATCTGCATGCCCACGGGCAGACTGTGGGCAAACCCGGCGGGGATTGAAATTGCGGGGAGGCCGGCGATGTTCACCGGCAGGGTGCACACATCGCTGAGGTACATTTGGAGAGGGTCATCTATCCTTTCACCTAGTTTAAAGGGTACGGTTGGCGAGGTCGGCGTGATTAGAGCATCGTATTTCTGGAATACTTGATCGAACTCATTCTTGATTAAGGTGCGGACCTTCTGTGCTTTAAGGTAATATGCGTCGTAGTAGCCAGCGGAGAGGGCATAGGTGCCCAGCATTATTCGCCTTTTGACCTCGGGACCGAAGCCGTTTTGTTTGGTCTTTTCCATCGCTTCCCACATATTGTCAGTCTCTTGGTATGAATACCCGTATTTTACCCCATCGTATCTGGCAAGGTTTGCTGAAGCTTCAGAGGGGGCTATGATGTAGTAAACTGCGAGGGCATATCTTGTGTGTGGCAGGGAGACATCGGTGTCCACCTTTGCTCCCAGTTCCTCTAGTTTTCTTATTGCTATTTCCAGCGCTGTCCTCACCTCCTGCTGCATGCCCTCTACAAAATACTCTCGTGGGACACCAAGCCTCAGGTTCTTAATTTCTGGGATCAGAGCCCTAGTGTAGTCAGGGGTAGGATACGGAGCTGTAGTAGAATCGTTCGGGTCGCTGCCGGCGATAGCATTCAGTACCAGAGCGCAATCGGTGACATTTTTGGTTATGGGACCGATCTGATCCAGCGAGCTGGCGAAAGCAACTAGACCAAAGCGGCTGACTCTGCCATAGGTTGGCTTTAATCCGACAACGTTACAAAATCCGGCTGGCTGGCGGATGCTACCTCCGGTGTCTGAGCCGAGTGCGTAGACTGCCTCATCAGCAGCTATGGCAGCTGCTGACCCACCACTGCTGCCACCGGGGACACGGCTCAAGTCCCAGGGGTTTCTGGTCGGGAAGAAGGCAGAGTTCTCGGTGGACGAGCCCATGGCAAACTCGTCCATGTTAGTCTTTCCTAGGATAACCACGTTTCTGGCTTTGAGGTGCCTTATTACTGTAGCGTCGTATGGCGGGACAAAGTTCTGTAGCATCTTTGATGAACAGGTCGTCTTTATGCCTTTAGTGCTGATGTTGTCCTTTATCAATGCTGGTATGCCAGTGAGGGGGTCGAGATTCTCGCCGCTCCTAATGAGCCTGTCAGCTTCTCTTGCTTGCTCTAAAGCGATGTCGGGGCATATGGTAACGCAGGCATGGATTTTGTTGTCGACCTGCTCTATGCGTTTGAAGCAGGCACTAGTGAGTTCGGCAGAGGACAAGCTCCCCTGTCTCAGTAGCTGGCAAGCCTGATGGATTGTTAGCCTGTAGAGTTCATCCATAACGGTGGTAGTGGTGGTCCCTCATTCGAGCACAGCGCGTATCTTGAAATAGTTTCCTTCCCGCTGGGGGGCGTTAGCTAGGACTTCTTCTGGGTGGTACGATGGACTGGGCTCGTCCTCTCTGAAGACATTTTGCAGGGCGATAGACTGTGTCATAGGGGGTAAGTTGGTGGTATCTACCTGCTTTAGTATTTCGAAGTTTTCCAGTATGTTGGATAGCTGAACACTGAACTTCTCAATCTCCTCCTCGCTCAGCCCCAGTCTTACCAGCCGTGCCAGATGCAATACTTCTTCGCGTCGCAGTTTCATATGCTTTTTCTTTCAGAATGATATAAAAATCAATTATAGCACATGCACACTGGGAAGGTCTTTTGTCGGGCGTGGATAGTCGTTCGCTTACCTTGACGGTGGGATTGTGGGACTGCTACAATTCAATGTCGCTACTCACTAAACATAAGGGGTATAAGAGCGTGCATCATCTCGATTCAACGAAGATCCGTAATGTAGTCTTGCTATCTCATTCGGGTGCGGGGAAAACATCGCTTGGGGAGGCGATGCTTTTTTGCTCTGGAGTGATAAACCGCCTGGGCAGTGTAATTGATGGTACCACTGTGTCTGACTACGATCCTGCCGAGACCAAGCGTCAGATTAGCATTAACCTCTCAGTGCTCCCTCACCAGTGGAAAGATTGTAAGCTGAACATAATTGATACGCCGGGATACCCTGACTTTGTTGGTGAGGTGAAAGCTGGTCTTAGGGTCTGTGAGGGGGCTATTGTGGTGGTCTGTGCTGTCTCCGGCGTTGAGGTGGGTACCGAGCAGGTCTGGGGCTATGTTAATGAGGCAAACCTGCCCTGTTTTATTTTCGTCAACAAGATGGATCGTGAAAATGCCAGCTTTTTTAATGTCTTGAAGGATATTCAAGCCAAACTCAGTGTCAGGTGTCTGCCTATCCAGCTACCTATAGGTGCCCAGAAGGATTTTCAGGGTGTGGTGGATCTGGTGCAAAAGAAGGGGTATGTTGGCACCGGGACTCAGCTACAAGAGGTAGAGATACCATCGTCGTTAGTAGAGGACGTCGTTTCTTATCGCGAAAAGCTGGTGGAAGCTGTTATTGAGGTTGATGACGAGCTCATTAACAGGTATTTGGAGGGTGGCGAGATTAGCGATGAGGAGCTTTATAGGTGCATTAAAGAGGCTGTGAGGCAGAGGAAGGTGGTGCCAATTTTTGTAGGGTCTGCTTTAAAGAATGTTGCAGTGAACCTGCTAATGGATGCGGTGGTCGATTATCTACCTTCACCTGTAGAGTATGGTAGTATCAAGGTCATAAACGCATCAACGGGGGTTGAGGAGACTGTGGAGCCGATGGCTGGTGCACCGCTCTCTGCCCTTGTATTTAAGACGATGAATGACCCTCGCGTGGGCAAGATTAGCTACTTTCGGGTGTATTCGGGCACTATCTCGAGCAACTCTCAGGTCTGGAATTCTGAGAAGGGTGCTGCAGAAAGAGTGGGGCAGCTTTTTGTAGTGCGGGGCAAGACACAGGAACCGGTGGTGCAATTGGTTGCTGGTGATATTGGTGCTGTGGCAAAGCTTACAGTGACGGGCACAGGGGACACTCTGAGTGCCCGTGAGCGCCCCTTGAAACTTCATGCTATCAGCTTTCCTCAGCCGGTGTTGAGTATGGCAGTCCATCCTAAGTCAAGGGCTGACTTAGATAAGATGAGTACGGTGTTACCCAGGCTTTGTGAAGAGGATCCGACATTGAAGGTGCAACGAGAGGTAGACATAGGCGAGATCCTGCTTTGTGGGATGGGTGAGGCACATCTGGAAGTTGCTGCCGAGAAACTGTCCACCAAGTTTGGGGTTGAGGTGAACCTGGAGCTACCCAAGGTGCCATACAGGGAGACGATAACCGTGCCTGTCAAGGCGGAGTACAAACACAAGAAGCAGACAGGCGGTCATGGGCAGTATGGTCACGTTTTTCTGGAGCTGGAGCCTTTGCCCAGGGGTTCTGGCTTTGAATTTACCGAGAGGGTTGTTGGTGGGGCTGTACCCCGGAACTATATTCCGGCTGTGGAAAAAGGGGTCAATGAAGCAAGGGCGGAGGGGGTGCTAGCAGGTTATCCGGTTGTTGACATAAGGGTAACACTCTACGATGGTAGCTCCCACCCTGTTGACTCCTCGGACATGTCTTTCAAGATAGCTGGCGCACAGGCCTTGAAGAAGGGACTGGCTCAGGGGCAGCCAGTATTGCTTGAGCCGGTGATGAATTTGACGATTACCGTGCCGGAGTCGTTTACTGGTGACATAATCGGTGACCTTAATACCAAGCGGGCGCGCGTGCTCGGCATGAGGCCTGTGGACGGGCTTAATATTATCCAGGCGCAGGCTCCTCTGGCGGAGATATTGCGCTATGCGGTTGATCTGCGGTCGATTACACAGGGACGTGGCACTTTTGCGATGGAGTTCAGCCACTATGAAGAGGTGCCGCCACAGATCGCGCAAAAGATCATAGCACAGCGCACCCAATCACAGTCACAATGAGCCTAATCTTCCTGCTTGTTGCTGCCTGATTATTTGTCGTTTTATTCTAGCCAGCTAGCAACTCTTTCACTTTCTCGGTGAAGGCAGGAAGGACTTGCTTCCAATCACCCACTACGCCGAAGCGGGCTTCCTTGAAAATGTTGGCTTCGGGATCCTTGTTGATAGCCACGATATTTTTGGCACCCGAGCATCCAGCTATGTGTTGGCTGGCGCCTGAAATGCCCACTGCAATATAGAGTTCCGGTGTGACTATCTTTCCGGTTAAGCCGATCTGTATGGTGTCTGGCACCCATTTGTTGTCACAAGGGGGTCTGGAAGCTCCTACTGCACCCTTAAGCAGTTTTGCGAGCTCCTCCAACTGTTTGAAGCCTTCAGGGCCGCCGATACCTCTACCTCCGGCGACCACGGTCTGTGCATCCTCCAGTTTAATCCCGACCACTTCCTCCTTCACTGTCTGCAGAACTTTAGCCCTGATTTTAGCCGGGTCAATTTCTACCTTCAGAGGCACCACTTCACCCTTTCTGGATGGATCGGGTTCCAGCGGTGTCATTGCTTTTTGTCTCACCGTTGCCATTTGAGGGAAAGACTCTGTGGTGAATATGGCACGGGCATTACCGCCATATACTGGGCGAATTTGCTGGAGCAGCTTGGTTGTGGGGTCGATGCTCAGCTCTACACAGTCCATAGAGAGCCCTGTGGCCAGCCGAAAAGCTAACCTAGGGGCAAGGTCACGTCCTATCGATGTTTGGCCAAGCAGCAGGATGCGAGGCATTATCTCTTTTACTGCTTTTTCCATAACCATTAGATAGGCATCTGTCTGATATTCTTTCAGCAGTGGGTCTTCGACAACATAAACCTTGTCCGCACCACTGGCTATGGCGCTGTTAGCAATATCAGCAACTTTTTCGCCAATTAGTATACAGATGAGGTTTTCTTTCAGCTCATCAGCTAGACGGCGACCACAGCCTAAGAGTTCTGCTGTGATCGTTGCCAGTTTTCCATCGGCAGTCTCGCCGAACACTAACACATTTTTATACTCAGCCATTGGTGACCTCCTGCAAATTCTTTTTAGCTCTAGATCAGTTTTGCTTCTCTGAGGCGTAGGGCGAGCTTGGCGCCGGCTTCAGCTGGGCTATCTGCTTCTACAAATTCACATTTACCTTCTTTGACCGGCTGGAACAGTTTCACCAGCTTGGTGCGTCGCCCTGCAGTGCCAACCTCTGACGGACTAACACCTATGTCAGCCGGCTTCCAGACGATCGGCTGTTTTTTTGCGGCTGCCATTATCCCCTTCAGCGTGGCATAGCGGGCTTCGCCCAGTTCGTTGCTGACTGTTATGACTGCTGGCAGTGCAACCTCGATTACTTGATAGCCATCAGGGATGACACGCTCCACCTTCGCCTTACCATCCATAAACTCAACGCTTTTGGCTATGGTGACGCAGGGAATGCCAAGGATCTCGGCTATGCCGCAACCAACTTGTCCAGCATCCCAGTCAGCTGCTTGGCGTCCGCAGAAAATCAAGTCGTATTGGCCTATCTTTTTGATTGCCATTGCTAGGGCGTAGGCAGTTGACCAGCTATCGCTATCCTCGAATGCTGGGTCCTCAAGAAGGATCAACTCATCAGCGCCCATAGAAAGTGGTTTTTTGACCACATCTCTGAGCAGGTTATTGCCAAGGCTTATCACGGTGATTTTACCGCCGTGCTTGTCTTTTATGCGCAGTGCAGCCTCTACAGCCTGCTCATCGAAGGGACTTATGACAGGGGGTACTCCGGGGGGCGGGACAACCTTGTTGGTTGCTGGGTCAATTTTGAAGCTTGCTGGTGGAGCTTCTGGGTCGATGACCTGCTTACAGCAAACCACCATGTTTGGCATTTTTCACCTCCTTAAAGATTTTCCTGTCTCCATTGTCAGCCGAGGACTTACTTTAAGACAAATCGCACTTTTTGTCAAATCTAGCTATGCGAAAAACTGATCCGGGCTACCCTTCTGGTTCCATTTAGGTCTGAAATGAAGTCAAGCGCTGAATTCTTAAAGCTGGTGTATACCAGAGAAGCCAAGCTGTCTGCATGCTGCTGTCCTATTTCCAGAAGCAGACAGCCTGCCGGGTTGATCTTATGCCCTGTCTGTGAAAGCAACTGCTTAATGACTTCCAGCCCATCTACACCGCCATCGATGGCTATCTTAGGTTCGAATTCCCTTATCTCCAGCGGTAGATTTGGTAATTCGGTTCTGCTGACATATGGCAGGTTTGCTGCTATGATGTCGACTGGCTGAGGCAACGGCTCCAGTAGATTCCCCTCAAGGAAAGTGATGCGGTGCAGGACACCGTGGCGTCTGGCATTTATTCGGGCGACCTCCAGGGCGTCTGCGGATACATCTGTAGCATATATTTTGCATGTTGCTAGGTTCTTAGCCAGGCTGACGGCGATGGCACCGCACCCAGTGCCGATATCGGCGACGAGCGGTATACCCGAAACGGATAATTTGTCAGTAGCGCAAGCGATGGCAGCTTCTACCAGAAACTCTGTCTCTGGGCGAGGGATGAGTACACGCCCATCAACATAAAAATCCAGACCGTAGAACTCCTTGTTGTTTGTAATGTAGGCTAGAGGTTCTCGAGAGAGACGCCGTTTCAGCAATTTCTCCAGTCGACTTGCCTCTTCCTTGGTCAAAGTTCGTTCTGGCTGCATGTAGATTTCGGCGGCTGAGAGGCCTGTCACTGACTGCAAGAGAACCCTTGCTTCTACATGGCTGTCTTCTATACCGTGGGCCTTCAGCTTCCGGACAGAGTGGTAGAGTGCCTGTCTCAGTGAGGTCATAGTTCGATTTTGGCAAGCTGTCTAGCTTGTTCTTCGGCAGCCAGAGCTTCTATCAGTTCGTCTAGCTCACCATCTAGTATTTGTGGCAGGTTGTGGAGTGTCAGGTTTATACGATGATCTGTGACCCGATCTTGGGGGAAGTTGTAAGTACGAATTTTTTCAGCGCGCTCACCACTACCTATTTGTGAACGACGCTCAGCGGTGACCTCCTCCATCTTCTTGCGCTGCTCCCTGTCGAAGAGGCGGGCACGAAGCACTGCCATAGCTTTCATCCTGTTTCTGAGCTGGGAACGCTCGTCCTGGCAGGTTGCCACTATCCCGGTGGGCAGGTGGGTAATGCGCACTGCAGTTGTTACCTTGTTCACATTCTGCCCTCCAGCGCCACCGCTGCGAAAGAACTCTATTTTTAAATCGTCTGGATTGATGGATATTTCCACTTCTTCGGCTTCGGGGAGTACAGCAACAGTGGCTGTTGAGGTATGAATACGACCGGATGCTTCAGTAATTGGAACCCTTTGCACACGGTGTACACCTCTTTCGTACTTCAGGTACCTGAAAGCCCCTTTGCCCTTAACTTCAAAAATTATCTCCTTAAACCCTCCGAGGTCTGTCTGGTTGCAATCGATTACCTCTATCTGCCACCCCTTTTTCAGGGCATAGCGGCTATACATACGGAAGAGGTCAGCAGCGAACAGGGACGCCTCTTCTCCGCCTGCCCCAGCCCGTATCTCCATGATTACGTCTTTGTTTTGATTAGGGTCCTTGGGAAGCAGGGCAAATTTTAGATCCTCAAGTACGGCTTCCTTCTGTTTCTTGAGGTTGCTTATTTCCTCTTTCACCAGGGCTGTCATCTCTGGGTCCAGCCCGTCGTTAAGCATAGCTTGGGTCTCCTCCAAGTTTCTGATTATAGCTTTGTACCGGCGGTACTTCGAGACTATCTCTTCCAAGCTGGCGCGTTCTTGTGCCAGTGGTTGAAGGCGTGCCGGGTTGCCTGAAACCTCGGGCTGGGCTATCAGGTTATTTAACTCTTCGAATCGTCTTTCAATAGCTTCAAGTTTTTCGAACATAGTGTTCAGCTAAAAATTATAGCATAGCTTCGGCAGATTTGCTCTGCACTGTGCAAATTCACCATCTATTGACAGAAATCGCATGTTGGTGCATAATACGGTGCAAAAAAGAAGGCGAGATTTCATAGCTATGGTGAAGATAAGATTGCGGCGGGTCGGGGCAAGAAATAGACCTCTGTACAGGGTGGTGGTTGCTGATTCGAGATCACCGCGCAATGGCGCTTTTATCGAGGTCATTGGGCACTACAATCCACTCACTAACCCAGAGACGGTTGTCATTGACGAGGAAAAAGCTCTAAAGTGGTTAAATCGTGGAGCGAAGCCGACGGATACGGTTTCGAGGCTCCTGTCTAAGTGCGGGGTTGTGGAAAAACTCGGTTCCAGAGATTAAGTACAGCGTCGAGGGGAAAGAAGCTCCAAGGTGCGGATAAATCGATGGTTGAGGAGATAGTGCGATGAAGGACCTGATCGAGTATATTGCAAAATCCATAGTTACTTTGCCAGAGGAGGTTCGGGTTACTGAGGAATCCGACGACAAAAACCGGGTTATCGTAAAGCTGGAGGTGGCAGCGACTGATAAGGGCAGGATTATTGGTCGTCAGGGGAGAGTGGCTGAAGCAATGAGGACACTTTTGCGAGTGGTCGGCACCAAGGAAGGTGTAAGGACCCGCCTGGAGATATTGTAGCAGGGTCGCGTCTTAATTTTTAGTTTGGTGGGATAAAGGGCTGGCTGGGACGTATACAAGTATCAGGGCTGTGGGGTGGGTGATGGTGGTCTACGCCGTCTTTTTTCCGCAACTTTTAATCGAACCAGTGAGCGGCGCAGGGCAGCTTCTATTTGCGAAATATCGGTGCCAGGAGGGCGTGTTTTAAGTAGTTGCTCGGCTCTTTCTTTGGCTGCTTGAGCCCGCTCGGTGTTGATCTCCTCAGCCCTCTCGCAGGCGTCTGCCAGGACTATGACCTTGTCTGGCCGCACTTCCAAAAAACCACCTGAAACAGCCATATATATTTCCTCATCATTCTTTCTGATGAGTAGTTCTCCGGGCTTGAGGATGGTCATTAATGGTGCATGATGGGGCAGGATGCCAAGCTCACCCTCAATCCCTGGTGCGACGATGAGGTTAACTTCGTCCGAGAATACCTGTCGCTCTGCAGTTATTATTTCCAAACGTATAGTCGGCATTAGATTGCCCCCAGCTTCTTGGCTTTTTCTACAGCTTCGTCTATAGTGCCGACCATGTAGAAGGCAGCTTCTGGGAGATGGTCGTGCTTTCCCTCCAGGATTTCCTTGAATCCGCGGACAGTCTCTCTGATCGGCACGTATTTACCTTCGGTGCCGGTGAAAGCCTCAGCTACAAACATAGGCTGTGAGAGGAACCGCTGAATGCGGCGGGCTCTAGCTACTGTGAGTTTGTCTTCTTCGCTGAGCTCCTCTATTCCCAGAATTGCTATGATGTCTTGCAGATCCTTGTAGCGCTGCAATACACGCTGGACGCCACGGGCAACCTGGTAATGCTCTTCCCCCACGATCTTGGGATCGAGGATTCGTGAGTATGAGGCCAGCGGGTCTACAGCCGGATAGATGCCAAGTTCGGCAATTGACCTTTCCAATGAGATAACGGCATCTAGATGTCCAAAGGTGGTGACGATGCCTGGGTCAGTATAGTCGTCGGCAGGCACATAGATAGCCTGGAAGGAAGTGATTGAGCCTCTCTTAGTGGAGGTTATTCTTTCTTCTAGTTCGCCCACGTCAGTGGCTAGGGTGGGCTGATAACCTACTGCTGAGGGCATGCGCCCCAGCAGGGCTGAGACTTCCATGTTGGCGAGGATGTAACGATAGATATTATCGATGAACAGCAGGACATCCTGTCCTTCGGTCTCACGGAAGTACTCTGCCATGGTGACCCCAGTTAATCCGACTCGGGCACGTACTCCTGGAGGCTCGTTCATCTGCCCGAAGACGAGTATCGTCTTATCGAGCACGCCGGACCTTTTCATCTCCAACCACAGGTCGTTTCCTTCTCTCGATCTTTCGCCCACGCCAGCGAAGACAGAGTAGCCGCCGTGGGCTGTGGCAATATTGTGGATCAACTCCATAATGATGACTGTCTTCCCCACACCGGCACCGCCATAGGCACCGACTTTACCACCTTTGGTGAAGGGTGTGATCAGGTCTATCACCTTGAGCCCCGTTTCCAGCATCTGTGTGGTGGTCTCTTGTTCTTCAAGAGGTGGAGGTGGGCGGTGTATCGGCAGGCGCTCGGTTGTTTCTATTGGTCCCAAGCCGTCCAATGGCTCACCGAAGACGTTGAACAGCCTGCCCAGGGTGGCCCTGCCTACAGGGACAGTTATAGGGGCACCGGTGTCCACAGCCTCAATGCCCCTTTGCAGACCATCTGTGGGGCACAGGGCAAGGCAGCGCACCCAATTGTTGCCCACATGGTGCTGCACTTCAAGGACGATTTTTTGACCGTCTTGGTTTATTTCAATAGCGTTGTAAATTGCTGGTAGCTTGTCTGGAGGGAACTCAATGTCAACGACAGTCCCGATGACCTGGACTACCTTACCTTTGTTCACTAGCCACCTCCTTTAAGAGTGCAAGGCTTCAGCACCTCCGGTGAGGTCAAGAAGCTCTTTGGTAATCATTTCCTGTCTTGCTTTATTCAAGACCAGAGTCAGCTCCTGGATAACTTGGTTGGCATTGTCAGTGGCATTACGCATGGCTACCATACGCGCCGACTGTTCGCTGGCTATCGCCTCGAGTATGTCGTGGTATACAGACATCTCAACGAACCGGGGTAGGAGCTCGTTCAGGACGAAACTAGGGTCTGGTTCATATATATATTCCGCGGTCTGTGTTTTGGGCAGGACTGCTGGTTCGACGGGAAGTAAAAGCTCTATTCTCGGTTGCTGCACCATCGTGGTCACGAAACGGGGATAAGCTATATATACCTGGTCGATGTAACCGCTGACATAGTCGTCGATTATAATATGGGATATCGGAAGTGTATCCAGCAGCGAGGGGTGGTCGCCTATGTTTGTGAACTCAGCCCTGATATCGAGATGATGGCGGTGCATAAAGTCCCGCCCTTTGCGTCCCACGGTGATGAGCGTTACCGGCACTTTTTGTTGCAGAATAAAGTTGGCTGTCAGGCGGTTCATGTTTGTGTTTAGTCCGCCACACAGACCTCGGTCGGTGGTGATGTGCACTACAGCAATTTTCTTGACGGGTCTTTTTTCTAGCAGAGGGTGGAAAGCCCCGTCTTTGGAAGCAGCGGCTGCCAGATCAGCGATTACCTGGTTTATTTTTTCGCTATATGGACGTCCTGCCAGTGCTTGCTCCTGAGCGCGTCGCATCCTTGCAGTGGCGATCATTTCCATAGCCTTGGTGATTTTGGCTACGTTCTGCACGCTGCGGATGCGACGACGCAGAAGGCGTGGACTGATCATACTAATAGCTCACTGTCTTTTTGAATTCTTCAATTGCCTTCTTCAAGGCTTCTTCCGTCTCGGGCTTTATCTCCTTGTCTGTGGCTATGC
Organism: uncultured Dehalococcoidia bacterium; assembly: GCA_937975645.1. GTDB lineage: Bacteria > Chloroflexota > Dehalococcoidia > GIF9 > UBA5629 > CALJTV01. The sequence continues at coordinate 33,283 of CALJTV010000031.1, forward strand.
GTTTGCCAATTTCGGGATGATTGGTCTCCATGAATTGGTGGAAGTTCTGCTCGAAGGCAGCTATTTTGTCCACCGGCACATCGTCCAGATAGCCATTAACGACAGCGTAAAGTATGGTCACTTCTTTTTCCAAGGGCATTGGTGCATACTGTGGCTGTTTTAGTACCTCAGTTATGCGCTGTCCGCGCTCCAGTTGAGCCCTGGTAGCCTTGTCCAGATCGGCGGTGCCGAATTGAGCGAAGGTGGCGAGTTCTCTGTATTGGGCCATTTCCAACCTGAGTCTGCCAGCCACTTGTCTCATAGCTCTTGTTTGGGCGTTGCCGCCTACCCTGGATACTGAGAGTCCTGCGTTTAGCGCTGGACGGATACCAGCATTGAAGAGGTCTGTCTCGAGGTATATCTGTCCATCGGTGATGGAGATAACATTAGTCGGGATATATGCAGCGAGGTCACCTGCTTGGATTTCGATTATAGGCAGGGCGGTAAGAGAGCCTCCGCCATATTCCGGTGCCAGTTTTGCAGCCCGTTCCAGCAAGCGGCTGTGGAGGTAGAAGACGTCGCCAGGGTAGGCCTCTCTGCCGGGCGGGCGCCTCAGTATAAGAGAGATCTGGCGGTAAGCCCAAGCGTGTCTGGTCAGGTCATCGTAGACAATAAGTGCGTCTTTGCCCTGCTCCATGAATTCCTCGCCGATGGCGCAGCCAGAATATGGTGCCAGGTATTGCAAGGGTGCTGGGTCAGAAGCGGTGGCTACCACAACGACTGTATGTTCCATGGCACCGTAACGTTTGAAAGTGTCTATCACCTGGGCTACCTTGGAGGTCTTTTGCCCGATTGCCACATAGATACAAATGAGGTCACCACCTTTCTGTGCGATGATGGTGTCTATAGCTATGGCTGATTTGCCCACGGAGCGGTCACCTATTATCAGTTCGCGCTGCCCTCTGCCGATGGGGATGAGGGCATCGACTATTTTTATACCAGTGTGTACTGGTGTATTCACCGGCTGCCGCATGACCACATTGGGTGCCACTCTCTCTACAGGGCGGGTTTTTGTGACTTTAATAGGACCCAGGTCATCTAGGGGATTACCTAAGGGATCTATGACTCTCCCTATCAACTCAGTGCCAACTGGCACTTCCACCACTCTGCCGGTGCTCCTGACCTCGTCACCCTCTTTAATCTGACTACAGTCGCCGAGGACGACGGCAGCAACACAGTCTTCTTCGAGGTTAAGAGCCAGCCCCATTATGCCGTTCGGGAATTCGACAAGCTCGTTATACTTAGCACCTTGTAAGCCCTGTATACGTGCCACCCCATCGCCAACTTCGATAACGGTGCCCACGTCCACCATGCTCACTGTGGCACCGAACTGTCTGATTTGTTCCTTGATTATGGATACTATGTCTCGTTCTCTGGTTGTCATACTGCCCTCCTGAATGGCATCATCTTCAATGGCATCATCTTCCAGCCCCGGCTAAGGTCTTCTTGAGAGCCTGTAATCTGGTTCGGATGCTGCCGTCGATTAAGCTGCTGTCGACACGGGCGATAAAGCCACCTATGATGTTGGGGTCTACTTTTAGATTCAATACGACTTCTCCACCGGTGACTGATTCTAGATATTTCTTGATGTTTTCCCTCTCTGTCTCGCTCAGAGGGATAGCTGTGACGACTTCGGCGTGTTTTATGCCATATTGCTCGTCGAGGAGACGTCCGTAGGCTTGAACCACCTGCTCAAGCTCTCTAAATCTTCCTCTCGCGATCAGGAAATAGGCAAGGTTTAAAGGTAGCTGGCTTATTCCTGTAAGCCTTTCACGCAGCAGTTCTAGTTTGGAGTGGAGGGGTATTTTTGTGTTCTCAGCGAATGCCACTATCTCCGGGTCTGTAGCTAGCTTCGCTATTTCTGTTAGCTCAGAGCGCCATTCTTCGAGCTTGCCATTTTCTCTGGCAAGCTCGAACATGGCTTCGGCACAACGTCTGGCAAAAGTTGTTGCTAGCATAAACTAATCCTGTATCACTTGTTAAGCAAAGGACTTTCTTTGAGCGTTTCTTCGATGAGCCTGCGGTGCTTTTCCTTATCAAGTGTCTCTCTGATCACCTTTTCTGCAGCCATCACAGCGATGTCAGCGAACTCATGGCGCAGCTCCTCAATCACCCTGTCACGCTCCTGCTGTATTTCCGCACGTGCCTTGGCAATAATGGCTTCGGACTCCTTGCGGGCGCTCTCTCTGGCTTCCTCTGTGAGCTTTTCTCCCATAAGGGCTGCCTGGGCTATGATGGCCTGTCCCTCCTGACGGGCTTTTTCTATCTGTGCTCTTATTTCGTCTTCACTGCGTGCTGCTTGCTGTTTTATCTGCTCCGCCTGTTCCATGGCTTCTCTGATCCTCGCTTGCCTCTCGTCAAGCATTCTGAGCACTGGTCTGTACAGGACAATGCTAAGAAGGACGAATAGGATAATGAAGTTGACCAGAAAAGCCAGCAGAAGCGGCAGATTTATTCCAATACCTTCCATATCACTCCGTTCTCTATTTCAACTTAAGTTCTCAGTCTGCCAGAATGAATGAGCCAGTGATGAACGCGGTGATAAGAAGCCCGGCAAATACTATAGCGCCTACTATTATGGCGCCGATTATGACACTCAAAGAAGTCGGCAGGTTTCCATTTTCCATGTTGTTCCTCCTCCTGTCTGTCACAGCAGTCTGGCTAGACGACTATAGCTAGAATTATGGCTGTGATCAGTGCATAGATGCCGATGGCTTCAGCGAGGGCACCGATTAGTATCATGTTGGTCAGGATGGGCCCTCTAGCCTCTGGGTTGCGTCCCAGAGCCTGCATAGCACCGAAGCCGATAAGCCCAAGGCCCAACCCCGGTCCTAGAAACCCCAGCCCGGCAGCCAGTCCTACTGCTAGCATCTTCATTGCTTCAGCTTCCATCTATGTACCTCCTTCTAAGAATGTTCTCCCTCGGTGTGAGGGGTTAAAGCAATAATGCCAAATACCAGAGTCAGCCCGGCAAAGATCAGCGCCTGAATAAAGCCGATAAGCAGTTCCAGCCCATAGAACGGTATGGTGGCAATGAATGGGACAAGGAAACAGACGACGAGCAACAGTATCTCGCCCGCTGTCATGTTGCCAAAAAGACGGAAGGTGAAACTGATGATGCGGATGAAGTGGCTGAACACCTCGAGGAAGCCGACAAACAAGTTGATGAAACCAAAGGCAATGCCAGTGATGGCTGGTCTTATCTTTCCTTTGAAGAGATTGGTAATGCCCTCGCGTAGTTGGCCCAAGTTAAAGAAGCTGTTTAGATAACGTAATACTCCCAGCGACTTTAGTCCCCAGTACTCTACGAAGATGAATGACATGATGGCAATGGACAGAGGTACATTTATATCAGTATTAGCCGAGCGGAAGAGAGGCACAAAGGTGTCACCGGCTTCTTTGATACCGATGGTGCCGAAGAATGGTAGCAAAGCCATATACGCGTTGGTGATGACGTAGAGGAATATAGTGGCTACGATGGGGAAGAGAGTGCGGGCGTTTTTCTCGCCGGCTGCGCCTTGGATAAAATTGAGCAGACTTTCCACGATTAACTCAGCGAAGTTCTGGAGTCTGTCTGGAACAAGCTTCATCCTGCGGGTGCAGAAGGCAAATAACACCACCAGCACTATTACGGTGAGCCATGAGGCAAGGAGAGTATTGGTAATAACGAGCATGCGGTTTATGTGGATGATACCTTCTGCCGGAAGCTGCACATGGGGCTTGGGGACGCTGAGAAAATTGGGTGCTTGGATACCCAGCAGTTTAGAGCCTATGGGACCGACAGCGAATCCTATAGCTAAAAAAACCAGCAGGATTATGGCTATCCAAGCCAGTATCCTGACTGAGCATCCCGGTCCCGTGTTCATTTTGCTCTGTCTCTATTTTTGTCCTTCTCGATTCTTTGCTGTTCCAGATAAAACTGTCTCAGCATGCGGTAAAGGCCGTAGAATGCTACAACTGTGCCTATACCAAACCCTATTAGTGTGAACAGCGGTCGCTTATTAAAATTTTCCGGTCGGTCGAGCCAGAAGCCGATGCCGGTGGGTATCGCCAGGCTGAGTGCTACATACCAGCCAACGCTAAAAAGGAACCACAGCGGACGTACCCATTCTTTCTTTTGCTGAACTTTCTGCCCGCTTCCTCTGACTACACCCATATCGCCTATCCGAGTTAGTAGTGGCACTGCCATATTTCTGCTTCTTATAATAAGGGCTATCGATGAAACGCGGGACCGTCGTGTTGATAACCCTTTACCGCGTTTCTTCTGCTCAATTTCAGTTTATCAGATAGCCGCACCTTTTCATCGGACTTAAGCCTGATTTTTGTCTGTACCGATGGGATATTGGCTTACCTGGGTGGTTGCGGTTTAGGAACAAAGTTCAGGACTTGCGTTTACCTAGATCATCCAGGTCAAGGGTGTTGATAAAGTCGTAGAACGCCGACAGTTTCTTCAGTTCCTGTTCGTCAACCTTTCCCCTGTCCTCGAATTTATCCTTATCGCCCTCACCGGCTTTGTCGGCAGGTATCGGCTTGCCAGTGTCGCGATCTAGAAAAATGCCAGCTTTATCCAGCACTGATTCCTCCACATATATGGGCACTGTGGCCCTAACCGCCAGGGCAATAGCATCGCTGGGGCGCGAGTCAAGTTTGATCTTGCTAAGCAGCCATTCTTTACCCTCTTTGCGGGAACAGACTTCAAAGATGAGCCCGTGCTCAGTGGCTATTTCCAAGAAATGGTGGTGCTTTTCCTGCCAGCGGTTAATTATTTTGCCTTTATATTCTTTGCTCTGCCAGGTAATGTATGCTGTGGTTTCTTCCCCATAACCGCGGTGCTGGGCGCCCTCAAAGGGGAACCTGATATCTAGGGGGCAGGGGCTCTCGACGGGCTCAAAGATGATCTGTGCGTAGAAGGTGTCAGCGCGGAGGTCATTGACCACGATTCTGCTTACGGTAGTCCCTGAGGCTGCCTCTAAGGCAAGTATTGCGTTTCTGAGCAGGTCGTGGGTCATGGGGCGTGCCAGGTCGACGTTTTGTAGCTTTATTGATATGGCGTCCGCCTCGGCTGGTCCAATCCAGATTGGCAGGTAACGGTCCGAACGTTTTTCCTTCAATATTACCACATGCTGGTAGTTCATCAAGCTGACTCTAATGCTGTCGATGGTCATTTCGATCATGGGCTTTCCTCCCTTGTCCGCTACAAAAACCATTCTACTCCATCGTTCTTTGGGTGTCAATCGAAGGGTGGGAGCTGTGGTGGGACTGCTTGCTGACAGGAGATGTCTGGGGTACTCTTGCTGTGGCTCCTGGTGCAGGAGTACTTGTTATGCAGGTGTGGTATTGCGTAAAATTAGCCTGTACCCCTGCTTTAGCTGAGCTACATGGTGTAAGTATTATGAAAGCTCTGGTGCAACGGGTGACAAAAGCTTCAGTGGCTATTGATAACGAGGTGGTAGGGGCAATAGGACAGGGACTAGTGATATTTGTGGGTGTGGCTAGGGGGGACAGCGAGAAAGACGCTGTATACCTTGCCGACAAGATAGTGAACCTGCGCATATTCCCTGATGATGCTGGCAAGTTCAACCTTTCAGCACTTGACGTAGGTGGTGAGCTCCTAGTTGTCAGCCAGTTCACACTGCTTGCAGATACCCGCAAAGGTCGCAGACCCAGTTTCGAAAATGCAGCTCCCCCGGACGAAGCCGGACCAAAGTTTGATTTCTTTGTTAGCTGCCTGCGCAACAGCGGGCTCAGGGTGGAGACAGGCCGCTTCCAGCAATATATGCTGGTGGAGATATACAATGACGGGCCGGTGACAATAGTGCTTGACAGCAAAGAAAGACCCTCTCGATTTCAATAGATTGCTGTAGCAAATAGTTGCAAACACTCGGACCGGCTGCTATAATTTGAGTGAGATGAGTTGCGGTCAAATACTGAGGGAGCTGGGGTACCGTCTGACGCCGCAGCGGATGATGGTGGTTGAGGCATTACATAGCGCTGATAAGCATATCAGTGCTGAGGAGATCTATGCTCAGGTGCAAGCCAGATACCCCTATGCCAACATTTCCACAGTATACCGTACTCTCGATCTGTTAAAAGAGCTGGGGCTGGTCGTTGAGATCTCCATGGGTGATGACCGTGTCCGCTTTCATCCGGTGGACAGAGGTCATCACCATCACTTAGTATGCCGGAGTTGCCGCAAAGTGGTCGACATACCTGAGACTGCACTAACACCTCTCGCTGAAGGTTTGGGCAGGGAATACGGTTTTAAGGTAGAGCTTCAGCATATGGCTATCTTCGGCTTATGTGCCCAGTGCCAGCGGCAGGCAGAGCGGCGGACGGAAGACTGAACAGTTTTTTATTTTGGCTTGTGTTGCAATAAGTTGCGATTGCACTTGATGCAGAAAAATAAGGAGGACGGGTATGCATATCCCGGATGGTTTCATAAGTGCGCCGGTAGCTGTGGGAGGGGTAGTGGTGGCTGCCGGTGCGGTTGCCTGTGCTGTCAAGGTGACTAACAGGGGGCTGGGAGAGAAGCAGGTGCCATTGATGGGCGTACTGGCAGCATTCATCTTTGCTGCTCAGATGCTCAACTTCCCTGTGGCTGGAGGCACCTCGGGGCATTTCATGGGGGCGGCGCTGGCGGCGATACTGCTTGGTCCGTGGGCTGGGCTTTTGATAATGACTTGTGTCTTGTTGGTGCAGTGTCTAGTGTTTCAGGATGGTGGGCTCCTGGCCTTGGGTGCCAATGTTTTTAATATGGGAATTGTCGGTTGCTTTTTGGGGTACTACATTTATCAAGGTGTTACCTTGCTGATGGGTAACAAAAGGGTGGTGGTTCTGGTTGCTGGGGGCATAGCTGGCTGGGCGGCGATCGTCGTGGCTGCTCTTTTTTGTGCGCTGGAGTTGGGTATTTCCGGCACTGTGCCTCTACATGTGGTACTGCCGGCTATGGGTGGCGTCCATGCGCTTATCGGCATTGGAGAGGGGCTGATAACAGCAGCGGTGCTGGCGCTGGTGTTGGCTACCAGGCCCGACCTGATGAGGCTGGGCTCTCAGAGAGCTTAGAAAGGAGGGCAAAGACGATGAAATTTCAGTGGTGGCATGGGGCTCTGATAGCCGGTTTTATCCTGGCGTTGTTGTCACCTTTAGCATCGTCGTCCCCTGACGGGTTGGAGCGGGTGGCTGAGGATAAAGGGTTCATAGGTGCAGCCAGAGAGTTCTGGTATGAACTTATTCCGGACTATACCATGCCGGGTATCGGCAACGAGGCACTGGCTACAATCATTTCCGGTGTGTTCGGTACGGCGATATTGTTTGGCATAGGCTATGGGATTGCCAAAGCATTGAAGGCGAAAAGTGAAACATAGCTTTATCGACCAGTACTGTGATTTAGATAGCTTTATCCACAGGCTTGACCCCAGGACGAAGTTTGTTGCCAGCCTTGCTTTTATTTTGGCAGTGTTGCTGACTCCGGCTGGAAAGTGGTGGATGTTTGTTTTCTATTTCCTCATTGTGTTGGGGCTGCTAATCTTTTCCAGACTGCCACCCACTTATGCTCTGAAAAGGTCATTGGCTGTCATTCCGTTTGTTCTACTGATTGCCATTTTCATACCGTTCTTTAAGGAGGGGGAGATAGCTGGCAGCTACAATATCTGGCTATGGAAGATATCGGTCACCTATAGCGGGCTTTTTGTGCTGGCGAATGTGGTGGCAAAAGCATGGCTGTGCATCCTCTGTCTTATCCTTCTATCGTCGACTACCAAGCTGACTGAGTTGCTCAGAGGGTTGCAGCAGCTCGGCGTGCCCCAGGCGATAGTGTTGATACTTTCCTTCATGTACCGTTATATTTTCGTTCTGATGGATGAGGCGATGAGGATGCAGCAGGCATATCAGAGTCGAGATATCGGCGGGAGCCTGCTGCGCCGACTAAAGACCTTCGGCAATATGATCGGTGCCCTTTTCATTAGGAGCTATGAGCGTGGGGAGAGAATTTACGCGGCGATGGTATCTCGGGGTTTTGATGGGCAGGTGCGAATACTGAACCCTTTGAGGTTGAAAGGTGCCGATGTCTTTTTTGGTGTAGTTTTCGGTGTTTTGCTGATGTCACCCTACATAATCTTGTTAGTGCAATGAAAGATAAAGTCATAGATATTAAAAACCTTTCCTTTGTCTATCCCGATGGGACACGCGGTTTAAGGGAGGTCAGCCTTACTGTTTACGCCGGTGAGAGCGTGGCGATAATCGGTCCCAATGGTGCCGGGAAATCGACATTGCTACTCCACCTTAACGGGGTGTTACGCGGAAATAGCACCGTAGAAATTTGTGGCATGCCTGTCAGCGATGGAAATTTGAAGGAGATAAGGAGAAAAGTGGGGCTGGTGTTTCAGGACCCAGATGACCAACTCTTTTCTCTGACTGTTTTCGATGACGTGGGCTTTGGGCCGTTAAATATGGGTTGTTCTGAGGCTGAGGTAAAGGAGCGAGTTTCCCGGGCACTGGAGTGGGTGGGAATGACGGGGTACGAGAAGCGCTCACCACACCATCTAAGCATTGGCGAAAAGAAGCGGATAGCCATCGCCACCGTGTTGGCACTTGACCCAGAGGTCCTGGTCCTTGATGAGCCGACAAGCAATCTTGATCCCAGAAGCAAGTGGTCTCTGGTGGCGCTATTGACGAGCCTGCCGGTGACCAAGGTGATAGCCACTCATGACCTCGAGCTGGTGAGAGCTTTGTGTCAGCGTGTGGTTGTATTGGATAGGGGTGAGGTGGTGGCAGACGGTCCTGCTGAGACTATTCTTAACGATCTGCCACTATTGCGGGCGCATGGGCTGGCACCTGAAGGCTAGTCCAGTTCCAGGCTGATGTCCAGCGCTTTCGCTGAATGCGTAAGCGCGCCTACCGATATCATGTCCACACCGGTTTCTGCCACTGCTCGAACCTTGTTAAGTGTGATCCCGCCAGAGGCTTCAATAAGAGCACGCCCTTTTATCAGTCTCACACTCTGGCGTATATCTTCGATGCTCATGTTGTCCAGCATAATGATATCTACACCGGCTTCAGAGGCTTCGCGTGCCTCCTCCGGTGTCTTTACCTCTATTTCGATTTTTGTCCCCGGTGGTACCTTCTGGCGTGCTTGAGCAATTATTTCTTTTATGCTTTTGCCCTGACGGCGCAGCACTGCCAGGTGGTTGTCCTTTATTAGGACGCCATCGGCGAGGTGCATGCGGTGGTTCTTGCCACCGCCGGCTCTTACCGCATATTTTTCCAGCAGCCGCAAGCCCGGTGTAGTCTTTCTGGTGTCAGTTACGCTGACAGGGAGTCCACTAACTGCCTGAACGTAACGTGCTGTCTCTGTGGCGATGCCACTCAAATGCTGCAGGAAGTTCAAAGCTAGGCGTTCAGCTTTCAATATACTGGAGGTCCTTCCTTTTACTCTAGCTATGATGTCGCCGGGCTTGACCTTACACCCATCTCTGATGAATATTTCGACATTAAGTTCGGGGTCAACCCTGAGGAAGACCTGTCCTGCTATTTCGGTCCCGGCGATGATACCCTCAGCCTTGGCTAGGATGGAAGCGGTCCCATGTTCGGAATCGGGTATCAGCGATTCGGTGGTTATGTCACCGTGCCCAAGGTCTTCTTGCAAAGCTAGCTCAATAAGCTGTCCTATTTGGCGGACGTCTAAATTGCCTTCCAGGCTATTCACTGCTGTCTTTCTGGAGCTCCTGCAGAATCATATTAACACAAGCGGATACCGCTTTTCTAACCGGAGCAGTGAATTCCTCACCGAAGGTGCTGACATCCGCTGCCTCAATGGCGTAGATAGTGATCTTTTGAGGCAGATTTAAGCCAAGCCTGTTACCGAGTTCAAGGGCTGTCCTAAAGTCGATGCCGTGCGGAGAAGTGACGTGTTCAGCGGTATCGAACGCTTCAGGTGTGAGTTTGTAGATGTCTCCAGGCTTGCCTCCGACCGTCTGAATAACATCTATGATGATAGCCTGATCGTAACCGGAGAGGAAGTCCAACAGAGCAAGCCCCGCTGCCGCCGTCTCCAGAACAGCGACGTCAGGACGGTTGAGCCTCTCTTTTAGTTTAGCGGCAACGCACAACCCCGCCCCGTCATCGGTGAGCAAGGGGTTGCCCATCCCCAATATCAGTATCTTCCTTCTATCAGGCACTAAAACAGTTCTGGTCTGGACTTCACCACGAGAAATATCTACCGCTTTAGCCTCTCCACTACCTCGCCTTTGCTGTCATATATTATAACTTCCATAGGCGCTTGTCCTGGGAGTGAGTGGGTAGCGCAGGCAAGGCAGAGGTCATAGGGACGCCATGCCATTTCGATACGGTTGAGCAGTCCCTCGGTTATTTTTTTGCCTGGCTGGATAAGTGCCATGGCTGCCTTCTTGACCGACATGTTGACCGCGGCAGAGTTACCCACTGTGGCTACAATCAGGTTTGCCTTCTTGATGACCCCCTTCTCGTCAGTGATGTAGTGGTGTATCAGGGTACCACGGGGGGCTTCAACGATGCCGACACCCTCGTCTGGTGTGGCTTTAGGGATAGTCCGGATATTGGGGCTAGTGATTTCAGGGTCTCTGCTTAATTCTAATAATCTTTCAGCGGCGTAGAGGAGCTCGACGAGTCGAGCCCAATGCATAGCCAGAGTATGATGCACTGGCTTGCCTCCCAGTGTGGAGTACATCTTTTCGTAGGCTTCTTGAGCTAACGGTGTTGCCATACCATCGGCGGCATTAAGGCGGGCTAGAGGAGCTACCCGGTAGACGCCGCTGTCCTTACCGTCTACAAAGCCTTTCCAGCCGACCTTCTTAAGGAAGGGGAACTTAATATAGCTCCAGGGCTCGACGTGCTCGGCGATGTGGTCAAGGTACTCCCGAGGCGAGAACTTGGCAAATTCCTTTCCGTCAGGGTCCACCACTCGCACCTTGCCATCGTAAAAGTTCACCTTATTCTTGTCGTCTACTAAGCCCATATAATAGGTGCGGTGAGTATAGGCATCACTCACGATCATATCGACATATTCTTTGTTTTTCAGAACGATGTCATCAAAGACTTTGAGGGAGAGTTTGGCGAACTCTACTGAGTCTTTAGCGATCTGCTCCACTTCTTTTCGTTCTTCCTCATTAAGACCTTTACTGATGCCTCCTGGCAAGCCAAAGACTGGGTGTACAGCCCTGCCGCCGAGCATGTGGATGATGCGGTGGTTCTGCATGCGAGTTTTGATCACCGCTCCGCCTAATTCAAGTCCTACCTTGGCGATGACGCCCAGTATGTTCCGTTCAGCAACTGGGGCTTCCGGTCCCATGATGAAGTCTGGACCGGCGAGGATGTAGAAATGGGTAGTGTGGTCGGTGACGTAGAAGGCGCTATAGAACAACTCACGTAGCTTCTTGGCTGGGCTCGGCGGGTCGACATGGAAGAGGTCATCCAGGCATTTGGTCGATGCCATGTGGTGTGCTTCGGGGCAGACACCGCAGATGCGTTGGGTTATCTGCGGCATGTCCTCAGCCAGGCGCCCCTCGGAAAACTTTTCAAACCCCCTTAGCTCAGGCACCTGGAAATAGACGTTCTCTACGCCACCAGCGTCGTTAAGGAAGATTTCGATCTTGCCATGTCCTTCCAAGCGAGTAATCGGATCGATGGTTATCTTCTTCATCTTATCCTAGCCCTCCTTAGCAGAGAATCAGGCAGACTGTACCGGTAGAAAGTGCCCACAGGGTCACGAATATCGTCAATTATCCGCTGTATTTCTTCAGGATCGTTAGAATCGATTACCGAGGCAACTGCGCTGAGAAAGTGCGCCCCTTGGTCGATTACCCCTTCTACGGGACCGTAGCAGCCAGTACATGGCATATTGGCCTGTGGACAGGGTGCGCCGCAGCCGCCCCTAGTAGCGACACCAGCACAGAGCAAGCCCTGTTCCAGAAGGCACACTTCGGGGGCGGGGATGATTTCAAATGTACGATAGAATTTTTTGACTTTCTTTACATCCTTCTTCCTTGGGCAGTCATCACACACCGCCTTGACGCTGTGGCTGATAACTGTGCCTTTAGGCGGCAGTTTACCCGTGATCAACGCTTCCAGAGCCAGCCAGGTCGTTTTTTCCTCTGGCGGGCACCCAGGGACGATGTAGTCCACGTCGACAGTCTGGCGCAGCGTCTTGACGGTATCGTAGAACTCCGGTATGGTTAGCTCACCCTCTGGTACTTTAAACTTAGTCTGCGGAAAGACCCTCTCCTTGTTATCTGTAGACGGAGTTTCCACATAAGCCCGTTCGAATATCAGCTCTCTATTGAACAGGTTTGCCAGACCAGGTATGCAGCCTTCATAGGCACAGGAGCCATAGGCAATCATGACCTTGGATTTTTCGCGTAGCATCTTAGCCATGTGTTCCTGCTCAGAGTTCCTGATAGCGCCATTAAACAGGCAGACGTCTATGCTCTTATCGGGCATTGCCTCCACGTCCTTGTATTTGACATCGATAGCCACGGGCCAAAAGACGATGTCTGCGGCTTCAGCCAGCTTGAGTAGTTTGTCTCCGATCTGGAGCTGGGCGATCTCGCAGCCACCGCAACTGGCTGCCCAGTAGAGCGCTATTTTGAGTTTAGCCATACTTTGCCTCCTTGAAGTTGTTCTTAAAAGGACCCAGGGCTCTGACCTTTTCAGTCATCTCATCAACGATGGCAACGAAGCGGTCGCCTTCGGAGGCTGAGACCCAGTCGAGGCGCACACGGTCCTCTTCAATTCCCATCTGAGCAAGCATCTTCTTGAGCAGTGGCATGCGGCGGGCTGCCTTATAATTGCCCTCAACGTAGTGGCAATCACCTGGATGGCAGCCCAGGACGAGCACGCCGTCTGCCCCTAGTTCGAAGGCTTTGAGGATAAAGGTTGGCTCGACTCGGCCGCTGCACATCACCCTGATTATACGCACGTTGGGTGAACATTTCATCCTGGCGGTACCAGCCAGGTCAGCCCCTCTGTAGGAACACCAGTTACAACAAAAGCCGACGATTTTTGGTTCGAAGCTCATACTAATACCCCCTCGATTTCTGCCATTATTTCTTCGGTGGTGAAGTGTTTATGCGTGATCGCTGCGCTCGGGCAGGCAGCAACACAGGTGCCACAGCCCTTGCAGAGCGCTTCGTTTACTCTCGAGACCTCCTTGTCTTCAATAAAGGTTATCGCGTTGTATGGGCAGAGTATGTTGCAGACCCGGCAGCCAGAGCATTTCTCCTCATCGATTACAGCCACGGTTGCCTCAAGCTCAACCTTGCCCTTGCTGATGAGGCTGAGCACTCTGGTGGCAGCGGCAGAAGCCTGCGCCACGGTGTCCGGGATATCCTTAGGTCCCTGGCAACAGCCGGCGATAAATATGCCGTCTGTCATGGTGGCTACCGGGTCAAGTTTGGGATGTCTCTCGATGAAGAAGCCGTCTGCTCCTTGGCTGATGCGGAACAACTGCGCTACCTGTTTGGCATCGGAGCGCGGCTCAAGCGCGATACACAGAATGACCATGTCCACCGGAACACGAATAACCGTGCCAAGCAGGGTGTCTTCGCCACAGACAATCAGTTTGCCTTTTTCCTCGTCGGTCAGCGCCCTGTCGGTGACTTCGGCTACTTTGCCGCGGATAAACTTCACGCCCTCTTTGGACAACCTTTCGTAAAATTCCTCGTATCCCTTCCCGAAGCAGCGCATATCGATATACATCTGGTACACGTCAGCTTCGGTCTTCTCTTTGATAAGGTGTGAATATTTGAGGGCGTACATGCAGCACACTCTGGAGCAATAACGGTGGTAGTTTTCGTCGCGGCTGCCCACGCAGTGGATGATGGCAACGCTCTTTGGCTCTGAGCCGTCTCTGAGGACTATCTTGCCGCCTGTGGGGCCGGCGGCGTTGCACAGCCTTTCGAACTCCAGAGCAGTGTAGACGTTGGGATAGCGGTTGTAGCCGTATTTGACGATGGGTGTGGGATCGAAGGGGTCATAACCGGTGGCGATTATAATGTTGCCGACCTCGAGTTCTACTATCTTGTCCTGTTGTTCGAAGTCTATGGCACCGCGCTCACAAAACTTCTCGCAAGCGCGGCATCTGCCTCTGAGAAAGTAAACACAGTGCTCCTTGTCTATCACCGGTATGTTGGGGACCGCCTGTGGAAATGGTGTATAAATAGCTTTGCGTTCTCCCAGCCCGAGGTCGAATTCGCTAGGTGCCTTCCAGGGGCATTTCTCCATGCATACGCCGCAGCCGTTACATTTTTCCTCATCGACAAAACGGGCTTTCTTACGGACCCTGACCTTAAAGTTACCGATGAACCCTGAAACGTCCTCGACCTCGCTGTAAGTCATCAATTCGATATTGGGGTGAGACCCAGCTGATGTCATCTTTGGGGTAAGGATACAGGCAGAGCAGTCCAAAGTGGGAAAGGTCTTATCGAACTGGATCATGTGTCCACCAATGCTAGGGTCCTTTTCCACCAAGTACACCTTATGTCCGGCATCGGCGATCTCCAGGGCAGCCTGGATGCCAGCTATACCACCGCCGACGATCAGTGTTGCCGGGTTAACTGGGACATCCTTTGTTTCTAGAGGTTGGTGATAGCGGACGCGTTTCACCGCAGCGCTGACCAGTGCTTTTGCCTTCTCTGTAGCTTTCTCGTGGTCTTCAGTCGTCCAAGAGCACTGTTCGCGGATGTTTGCCATCTCGAAGAGGTAGGGGTTTAGTCCCGCCTCTTGGACAGCGTGGCGGAAAGTGGGCTCGTGGAGTAGCGGCGAGCAGGAAGCGACCACTACGCGGTTAAGCTTCAGATTTTTGATGTCCTCTTTTATCATGTTCTGACCCGGGTCGGAGCACATGAACTTATATTCCCGAGCTACCACCACCGAGTCCAGCTTCTTAGCAAATTCTACCACCTGTTGTACATCAACGGTGCCAGCTATGTTAGAGCCACAGTGGCAAACATAAACTCCGATCTTTGGTGTTTCCATCGCGTTTCCTCCTTTGCCTTGCTGCGACCTCATCATAGTGCCTCCGAGACCAGTTCAGAGAGGTCCTTTATTTCAATCGTCTCGCTTTTGCCGGTGGTGAGCACGGCGTCATTGAAGTTCGCCATGCAATAGGGGCAGCTCACAGCTAGGATTTCAGCCCCTACCTCAGCCACCTGCTCGAGCCTCAGCTCTGAGAACCTCTCCCCTTTCTTGGTCTCCATCCACAGCCTGCCGGCGCAGCCACCGCAACACAGCGAGTATTCACGGTTGTCGCGCATCTCCTCGAATTCGATGCCAGGTATGCTGGTCAGTACCTGTCTATGTTCGTCATAGATGCGCTGGTAGCGTCCCAGACAACAGGAATCATGATAGGTCACCTTTTTTACCAATGGTTTGGTGAACTTCAGTTTTCCCCCCCGGATTAGCTGGTCGAGGTACTGCGAGAGATGGATGACCTCGTAGTTGCCACCGAACTCCGGATATTCGTCTTTGAAGGTGTGGTAGCAGTGTGGGGAGGTGACCAGGATCTTCTTTACGCCCAGGTCATTGAAGATCTTGATATTGGTCTCGGCTAGTTTGCGGTATAGGCTCTCAGCGCCAGCCTTGCGAATGCTCTCGCCACAGCAGACGACGCTATTGTCTGGGATACCGAAATCAGCCTTGATTTTTTTCAGTATATTGACCGTGGCGATGGCAGCTTTCCTGGTGGGTGGGTCATAAGCTTGGTAGCAACAAGGGAAGTAGAGCATCTCGGTGCCCTTGGTGAAGGTCTTGACGCCGAGGTCTTTAGCCCAGTCCATGCGTTTTTCTGCCGGTTCCCCCAGAGGGTTGCCCACAGCTGAGATGTTTTTCTCCGAGATGCGTAGGGAGTGGGGCACGATGCCGGCGCCCACTTCCATGATGACCCGTCTGATAGCTCGCATCAGAAGGGGCATCTGAACATCCCGGGGACACCTCTCCACACAAGCATTGCAGGCGACGCATCTCCACACCTCGTCGTCCTCGAAGTCCACCACGCCGAGCTGTGCCTTGTGGATGAGCTTGCGGAGCGAGAAGGTGGTCACCCGGTTCCAGGGGCAGACCCCGGTGCAGAGACCGCACTGAAAACATGACTTGAGGTCATCGCCGCCCTCTTCCAGAATAATATCAGTGGTCTCTTTGGATGGTGTGAGTAATTCGATTTCCATTTGTCACCCTTCCTTTCTACAAGCGTTGGGAAAGCCGTCGAGATTATATAGCATCTTTGCAGTTCTTGCAAGAGTCATGCGGAAGTGACCATGATGCAGTGAGGATGGGATTTTTCAGCCAGCCGACCGATAAGTTGCCGTTTCTGCTCCGGACTATTTCTCCGGAGTACGAAGGTTGAGGGGACCGAGTTTTCTCACCTGCTCGGTCATTTCATCTATGATTGTGGCAAAACGGTCAGCTTCTGATGCGGATACCCAGTCCAGCCTTAATCTCTCTGGCTCGATGCCGAACTGGGACAGTAGTCTCTGTAGGAGTGGGATTCTTCGAGCCTCTTTTACATTACCCTCCAGGTAATGACATTCCCCGGGGTGTCAGCCACAGACCAGGACGCCATCTGCCCCCAATTCAAATGCCTTAAGGATCAGAGCAGGCTCCACGCGTCCGCTACACATCACGCGGACTATGCGGACGTTTGGGGGATATTTCTTTCGAGCCGTGCCGGCAAGGTCAGCAGCAGCATAAGCGCACCAGTTACACATGAAGCCCACAATTCTTGGTTCGAAGCTCATATCAGCACTCCTTCCAGTTCTGACATAATTTGCTCCGTGGTGAAGTGTCTGGCGGTAATGGCACCACTTGGGCAAGCTGCGGCGCAGGTGCCACAGCCTTTACACATAGCTTCATTGATTACCGACACCTTTTTGTCTTCGTTGAAGGAGATGGCATTGTATGGGCACAGGGAGATGCAGGTCCTGCATCCGGAGCATAGTTTTTCATCGATAAAGGCGGTAGTTGGTTCGATTTCCACGCTGCCCTTGGTGATGATAGCCATGGCTCGGGCAGCGGCTGCTGAAGCCTGAGCAACGGTATCGGGTATGTCCTTTGGTCCCTGACAACAGCCAGCGATAAGCACACCTTCTGTGGTGGTGGCTACAGGGTCAAGTTTGGGGTGCTTCTCCAGGAAGAAGCCATCACGGCTGCGGCTTATTGAAAATAGCTTGGCGGTCTCGGCAACATCTGCCCTGGGCTCAAGGGCTACACTCAGGATGACCATGTCCACAGGGAGGCGCCGCTGTCTGGAAATGAGCGTGTCCTCGCAGACAACGATAAGCTTTCCCCGTTCTTCTGGAGTCTCGGCGACATCAGTGACCTCGCCGGCACGCCCTCTGATGAAATTGACTCCTTCTTCCTGAAGGCGGTTGTAGAATTCCTCGTAACCCTTGCCGAAACAGCGCAGGTCAATATACAGGTCGTAGATTACAGCATCGGGAATTTTTTCCCTGATAATGTGGGCAAATTTTAGCGAATGCATGCAGCAGACACGAGAGCAGTATTCGTGATAATTGACATCACGGCTACCGATGCAGTGGAGGATGGCAATGCTTCTGGGCTCAGTCCCGTCTTTGAGAACGATTTTGCCACCGGTGGGACCGGAGGCATTGGTCATCCTTTCGAACTGGAGACTGGTGATGACATTATCGTATCTACCATACCCAAACTGGGTCATCGGTGTAGGGTCGAAGGAGTCAAACCCGGTGGTAAGGATGATACAGCCAACCTCCACCTCCAGGGTCTGTTCTTTTTGTTCGAAGTCTATGGCTTTGGTTTCACAGAACCTCTCGCAAGCGCGGCATTTTCCCCTAAGGAAGTAGGTGCAGTGGTCACGGTCAATGACAGGGACATTTGGCACTGCTTGAGGGAATGGTGTGTATATTGCCTTTCTCTTACCCAGCCCAAGGTCAAACTCGTTGTCGACTTTTATGGGGCATTTCTCCTGGCAAGTACCACAGCCGGTACATTTGGACTCGTCGACATAGCGCGGCTTCTTCTTTATTTTGACCTTGAAGTTGCCCACATACCCTGAGACCTCCATGACTTCACTGTAGGTCAGGAGTTCTATGTTTTTGTGTGACCCCGCCGAGGCCATCTTCGGGGTCAGTATTCAGGCACTACAGTCTAACGTGGGGAAGGTCTTGTCAAGCTGTGCCATGTGACCGCCGACGGAGGGCTCTCGTTCCACCAAATATACCTTGTGTCCGGCGTCGGCGATTTCCAGGGCTGCTTGGATGCCGGCTATACCAGCGCCGACCACAAGCGTGTTCGGGTTGACAGGTACAACTTTAGTCTCCAGTGGTGTATGGTAAAGGACGCGTTTGACGGCGGCGCTGACTAGGGCTTTGGCTTTCTCGGTGGCTTTGTCTTTATCTTCGTGCACCCAAGAGCACTGTTCCCGGATGTTTGCCATTTCAAACAAGTAAGGGTTCAAGCCGGCATCGGCAACAGCCCTGCGGAAGGTCTGCTCGTGAAGGCGCGGTGAGCACGATGCCACCACTACACGGTTGAGCTCGAGTGCCCTGATATCGTTCTTAATCAATTCCTGTCCGGGGTCGGAGCACATAAACTTGTAGTTGCGGGCTATAGTTACTGAGGGCAGACTCTTAGCAAATTCGGTAACTGCTTCTACATCCACTGTGCTGGCGATGTTGGCGCCGCAATGGCAGATGTAAACGCCCACTTTCGGCTCCATGTTACTTGTTCCTCCTTATACTTTTACCAGTGTCTTTAAGATTTTGTCGGCAGAGACTATATTGTGGTGCAGACCCAAGGTCTTACGGTCTATGCCAAAGGCAATGCCCATCAGCTGGGTAAAAAATAACACCGGTATATGAAAGTTTGTCTTAAACCTCCTGTTGACTGCGCCTTGATAGGCATCGAGGTTTACTTGACAGAATGGGCAAACGGTCACTATCAGGTCAGCACTGTTTGCCTGAGCGTTCTCCAGTAACTTTCGGATCAAGCCCAGTACGATTTCGTCCTCTGACAGGATTAGTGAGCCGCCGCAACACCGGGCTTTAAGCGGGTAAGGTACCACCTTAGCCCCCAGGCTCTCTGTAAGGCGATCGAGCGACTGCGGATTTTCAAGGTCGTCGAAGCTGGGCGCTGGGCGGACGACCTGGCAACCATAGTAGGGTGCTACCTTAAGGTTGCTCAGGTCAACCTTAACGCGCGACTTGATTTCATCGCTGCTAATATCATTGGCGAAGACATCGAGGATATGGCGCACTCTCACCGTGCCGTGGTATTCCAGCCCGCCGGCAGCGAGTGCCTCTGTTATTTTGGCCCTGATTTCAGGGTAGTGCTGGAAATGCTGGTTTGTCCGGCTTAAAATTAGGTAACAATCGCTGCAGGCAGCCACCAGGTCAAAGCCCCTTTTTTCGGCAAGTGCCAGATTTCGGGCACAGCAGCAGAATGCAGCCAGTTCATCGACCACGGTATATGGTGTTGAGCCGCAGCAGTTCCAATCGTCCAGCTCGATCAGTTCCACATCAAGAGCTTTGGCTACAGCGCGTGCGGAAGAATCGTACATCGGAGTCTCTTCGTGCATGCAACAGCCCGGGAAGTATGAATAATATTTCATTTCTTAAAGCCCTCCCATTGCCTCAGCTTTATCAAGGATCGCCTTGAGTTGTTTCATTGGTTCAGGCTCGAGTTTGTGGGCTTTGATGGGCATGCGCCCATGCGTGAGCAGTCCAAGAGCAGGACGTATCATCCTTAACGCTTTCAATGGGTTAGTTTGCAGAAAGTATGCCATCATACAGCCTAGGCGCGGTATCATACCGAAGGCATGCACTGTATCGCTGAAGAGCCTGTAAAGTCTGGCTGTACGTACGCGAGGGCGTGTGCGGTAATGGCGCATGGACAGGTGCTCCAGGGCGTGCATGATGTAGGTAGGTACGATACCCCGCGGGCAACGGACGGTGCACAAGTAGCAGGAGAGGCAGAGCCACATGGTGTTGCTGGACAGCACTTCATCGCGCATGCCGGCCCTTGCCAGGGCGATGAGTTCACGCGGTGTGTAGTCCATCTTGTTGGCGTTGGGGCATGATGCTGAGCAGGTGCCGCACTGAATGCACAGATTGATCTTTTCTCCGCCCGGCATTGCGGAGATCTCCTGAATGAAATCGTTCACACCGTGCACTTTTGCTGTTACCATAATTTGCCTGTCCTTCTCACCAGAATTTGTCTAATTATAAACCCCCAGTTCTAACAATGTAAAACTCGCATATTTAAAGGGTCCCCTTGTCTGGCGGAGAAAGGAGCCCATTAGGAAAAGCGCAAACCGAAGCCTCTTTGCCTTCCGGCTTCGTATCGGTGTCTAGCTCCGGTTAGCCCTGTGCTGACGCTCTCTAGATGTCTGCAGGATCTGATAGACGCCGCTGGTATTGAGGAACCAGAAGATTACTCCTGCGGTCAGGATGAGGACAGCTATTGTAACCAGCGCTGCAACCATTCCTATCATCATTTGAATAACCTCCTATTTATTAGGTTTGTGGGAGGGTAAGAGGCGGGAGTTTCAAGGAAGGGTGAAGTTTAGCCGGTTTTCAGGCAGGTCGGGAATGGACTCTTACCCCCACGCCTTACAGTGTAGCAGCTAGCCTCCGTGTTGGCTTGCGTTTTGATGCTTGTTTTTTGTTGTATAAAAGTCCTGTTTTGCACATGCTTATGGCAGGTATTTATGCCTAGACGCTGCATAAATGCCTAGTAGTTTTATTGGGTGCTCTCGTCTAGTGGTATAATATGGTGCGGGAGGCAGTCTTTGGAAAAGATAAGAGTGTTGATTGCCGATGATCATGCCTTTGTCCGGGAAGGGACGCGGCGGATCTTGGAACAGGAGCCGGACATGGAGGTTGTGGCTGAGGCGGGCGATGGTGAGGAGGCGATAAGGCTGGCGTGCGAGCTAAAGCCTGATGTTGCTATCGTAGACATCGCCATGCCTGGGCTTGATGGGATTGAGGCTACGAGGCGGATAAAAAGTTCCTGCCCCGAGGTCGCAGTTCTTGTGCTGACCGCTTATGATGACGACCAATTTGTTTTCAGTTTACTCGAAGCGGGAGCTGCAGGGTATTTACTGAAGAACATCCGTGGCAGCGAGATAGTGAATGCAGTGCGGGCGGTCTACAGCGGTGATTCAGTACTGCATCCTTCGGTTACCAAAAAGGTCCTGAAGAGGCTTGTCGGGCTTCTCGGCACACGAGGAAAGCAAAAGCCAGTGGAGCCGCTTACAGAGCGGGAGATGGAAGTTTTGGGGTTAGTTGCCAAAGGGCTGAGCAACAAGGAGATTGCCGAGGAGCTGTGTTTGAGTATACGAACGGTGCAAGGACATCTAGCCAATATTTTTAACAAGCTGCATGTGAGCACGCGGACTGAAGCTGCAGTCTACGCTTTGAGAGAAGGCTGGGTTACGTTGAACGATGTCTCTTGAAGGACGCCTCCTTTCTTCCTTCAGCCGGCTATGGAACCGATTTATGCCTGAGCGGGGCTGGTGGTGGGGCTTCATTCTCAGTCCGAGTTTATGGTTGGTAGCAATTCTCTTGGTAGGGATAACGGTTGTCCACTACTGTGGTCTCACATACCCAGTTCCCTTTATTGCCTTTCTGACAAAGCTAGGTATAAGCTCCTCCACTTTTGAAAGGGTGCTTTACCTTGTGCCTGTCATTTTGGCTAGTTTCATGTTTAGGGGTTGGGAAGGGATAGCTATTGCTCTGGTAGCCGCGATCTGCATGTTGCCTGCTGCTTTTCTGGTGGGTTCACCTCCAGCTAGTGTCTTTGTTGAGATCGGTGTGGTAGCTGGTATAGGCTGTCTAATTGCTCTAGGCGTGAGATGGTTCAGGATGGAGTATCGACAGCGCCAGCGACTGGTGGCTTTAAACTATGTTTCCAATGTGGTCTCACAGTCTCTGGAGTTGGAGCAGATCCTGGAGAGCAGTATTGATAGCATAATGGAGGTTATGGATGTTGA
Organism: uncultured Dehalococcoidia bacterium; assembly: GCA_937975645.1. Taxonomy (GTDB): domain Bacteria; phylum Chloroflexota; class Dehalococcoidia; order GIF9; family UBA5629; genus CALJTV01. The sequence goes on from CALJTV010000031.1 coordinate 55,316, forward strand.
TGCGGTGCTGATATTTCTGCTGGACAGAGAGACCAGAGAACTTTCTCTTAGTGCTCACAGGGGGGTATCCGATGAGTTTGTGGCTGGCGTAGACAGGTTGAGGGTAGGGGAGGGGTTGAACGGGATGGTTGCTCTTACGGGGCTGCCAGCGCTGATAAGGAATGCTGCTCGCGATCCGAGAGTAACCAAATCGGCTGTCAGGAAGGAGGGGCTACGTTCTCAAGTTATAGTGCCGATAAAGTCAAAAGGTAAGGTTATGGGCACTCTATCTGTGGCAATGAGACGACAGCGGAAGTTTCTCCATGAAGAGGTGGAGCTGCTGGTGGCTATTGGCGGGCAGATCGGTATGGCTGTAGAGAATGCCAATCTCTATGATGAGCAACGGAAGTTTATTGAGAGGCTGCAAGCCTCTGAGGAAAAGTTTCGGCAGATCTTTGAGAATGCCCATGATGCTATCTGGGTTCATGATATGGAGGGGAATATTATTTCAGCGAACGCGGCTGCAGCCAGGCTTACGGGATATGATGTGGATACTTTGCTTCGCATGAATGTTAAATCATTCCTTACTGACGAGAGTCTTAACCTTGCCAGAGATATTCGGAGAAGGCTTCTTAATAACGAACCTGTTACTCAGCCGTATGAGCAGAAGCTGGTCACGAAAACGGGAACAGAAGCTGTGCTGAAGTTGACCACCAATCTGATTACCAGCGGTGGCAAGCCGATAGGTTTTCAGCATATTGCGCGTGATGTTACTAGGGAAAAGGGATTGCAGGAAAGTCTGCGATATTATCTTAGTCAAATTACCAAAGCACAGGAGGAGGAAAGAAAACGTATTGCCAGGGAGCTTCACGATGAGACTATTCAGGCGCTGGTCGTCCTGGCCCGTCAAATAGATGAGATTGTGTCAGGTGATCGGGGGATATCTGAATACAAAAAGATATTGCTGGATAACCTGAGAGACCAGATAGAGTCTATCATACAGGATGTACGGCGGCTGAGCCAGGACCTCAGACCGCCTGCACTGGATACACTTGGTTTGATCCCTGCCTTGGAGGGGCTGGCTTCAGACATTGAGAAACACTCGGGAATCAATATAAATGTTAGCGTAAGTGGTGCTGTGCGGAGGTTCCCCTCTGAAGTAGAGTTGATACTGTTTCGCATTGTTCAAGAAGCGCTCCGGAATGTGTGGCGGCACTCTGGTGCTACCAATGCAGATGTGGTGGTAGAATTTGACACAAGTGAGACGAGGATAACGATCAGGGACAATGGCAGGGGCTTTGAGGTGCCGGATACGGTGGGAGATCTTCTCAAGGATGGCAGGATGGGCTTGGCTGGGATGCAGGAGAGAATCCAGTTGTTAAACGGTAGTCTGAGCATAGAGTCACAACGGGGCAGAGGGACGACCATTGTGGTCAGAGCACCACTGTGAGGGGATGTGTCTGGTGGTACAGCTCTGTTTACTGTGGGCTCTTGCTTCCATTTAGTTTGTTGTCTGATTGCCTCGACATCTTCGGCGTAGAGTGTGCTAAACTGCTTATCGAATAACTCTGTGGGTGATACTGAAATGAACCTGCGTCATCTCCTTTATTTACTTGAAGAGGCGCCTGGTTATCAGCGGCTGAAGGAGGGACTAGTGTCTGGGAAGGGTGGAGATTACAGGCTGGCGGTGCCGGACGGCGCTAAAGCTTACCTTGCTGCAGCCCTGCACAATACGCTAGGCATGCCAGTATTGGTTGTTGTTCCTCGGGAGCAGGATGCAAGGGTAGTGTATGAGGAACTCAGACTGTGGTGTCCTTGTCCGGCTAGTGTGCATTTTTTCCCCGAACCTGATTATAGGTTGGAGGATGGGTTTGCCAAGGACCATTGCAGGTTTGCAGAGAGGCTGAGTGTGCTCTCTGCTCTGGGTTCCTGCTGTAGGGGCTCGTGCGCTTCTCCTCTGATAGTAGCTCCTTTTGGAGCAGTAGCAAGTAAAACTATCTCCCCACAGGGTCTTACATCGTCATGTCAGGTACTCGAAGTGGGTATGATAGTGGATTTGCAGCATTTGCTTAGCAAATGGCTGTCTATGGGCTATCGAATGGAAAGTCTGGTTGAAGTGCCCGGGTCGATAGCCCGACGGGGAGGGATCATAGATATCTTTTCACCAGACAACGAGCTTCCGGCAAGGATTGAGCTGTTCGGAAATCGGATAGAAAGCATAAGACACTTCGACCCGAGGACGCAGCGTTCAGTAAGGCATGTGACATCGGTGAGAGTGATATCGGCGAACGAAGAGGGACCGCATCAGGGTAGTCTGCTGGACTATTTCGCGGACATTGGTTTGCTCATTGTGGACGCGACTGACATTCCACTGGCTGGTGGTGGGGGTATCAGGGAGACTGGGAGGCAGACCTTAGAGGCAGACGGCGAGGTCAAAGGACTTCGGGCGGGTGTCTCTTGGGATGCGCTGAATGCCGAGATGGCCAAGGTCAAACACCGATTGTTTTTCAGTGTCGGGGGCGTCAGTGATGCTGGTGACTCTGAGGCAGGTTTCATACCTTTAGCACCAGTAATGGGTTACGGTGGCAAACTGCAATACCTATCCGCTGAGCTGACCACGTTGAGAAGACATGCTGCTGTGATCATTGTCAGCCAGCAGGCGGAACGACTGGCGGAGTTTCTTAAAGATGAGGGGGTCGAGGTCACTATTGTTTCGGAGCTGGCACGGATACCGCCGCGAGGTTCAGTGATTCTGTTGCGCGGCTGGCTGAATGCCGGGTGGAAATTGGGGGATAGGCTAACGCTGTTAACGGACAGGGAGATATTCGGCTTTGTAAAACAGCAGCGCTTTCTCAGGAAGCGCCCAGTGCACTACCATCGGTTGATGTCTGAATTAACACCAGGCGACTATGCGGTGCATGTTGAGCACGGCATTGGCAGGTTTGCTGGCTTGACACGGATGCTTGTTGACAACGTCGAGAGGGAATACTTGGTTCTAGAATACGCTGCTGGTGATAGGCTTTATGTGCCTGTGGAGCAGGCGGAGCGAGTGAGCCGCTATGTTGGTGGTGGCGATACGGAGCCAGCTCTTACCAGGCTGGGAACGCAGGAGTGGGCACGGACGAAGCAACGCGTGAAGGAATCGATACTAAACATGGCACGCGAACTTCTGGAGCTATATGCTAGAAGGCAATTGGTGTCTGGTTTTGCCTTTTCTGGGGACACCCTCTGGCAGCAGGAACTGGAGGCGTCTTTCCCCTATGTTGAGACGCCTGACCAGGCTGAGGCTGTCAATGCAGTCAAGAGGGATATGGAGGGACCTAAACCAATGGATCGGCTTATATGCGGTGATGTGGGCTATGGCAAGACAGAGGTGGCATTACGGGCTGCTTTTAAGGCGGTAATGGATGGTAAGCAGGTGGCTCTGCTGGTGCCAACGACAGTACTGGCACAACAACATTACAATACCTTTCGTGAAAGACTTCAGGCTTTCCCTGTAAGAGTGGAAATGCTAAGCCGGTTTTGTACTCAGAAGGAGCAGGCAGAGGTTATCGCTGGTCTGGCATCTGGTGCCGTTGATATCTGCATCGGCACACATCGGCTGTTGCAAAAAGATGTGGTGTTCAGGGATCTTGGTCTCGTGATAATAGATGAAGAGCAGCGGTTCGGTGTTGTGCATAAGGAACACTTTAAAAAGCTCCGACAGGAAGTGGACGTGCTAACTTTAAGCGCCACTCCTATACCGCGGACGCTCTATATGTCTCTTTCAGGTATCAGGGATATGAGTATTATCGAGACTCCGCCTGAGGAGCGGCTGCCTGTAAAGATACATGTTGGCAATTATGATGAGGGGCTTGTCCGCTCAGCTATCCTGCGGGAGATAGCAAGGGGTGGACAGGTGTTTTATGTCCATAACAGGGTTCACGATATCTATGCCGTTGCCCGAAAACTAGAAGAGCTTGTCCCCGAAGCCAAGATTCTGGTCGCACATGGGCAGATGCCTGAAGATGAGCTGGAGATGGTGATGACATGCTTTCTCAATTGTGGGGCTGATGTCTTGGTCACAACGACAATTGTTGAGTCCGGCCTTGATGTGCCGAATGTCAACACTTTGATTGTAGACCGGGCAGACCTGTTGGGGTTGACCCAGCTCTATCAGTTAAGAGGCAGGGTGGGGCGTGGCTGTAATCATGCTTACGCGTATTTCTTCTATGATGCTGGTAAAAGGCTGACACCAGAGGCTTGGAAGCGTTTAAACACCATTGCTATCGCTACAGAGCTGGGTGCTGGGTTCACTGTAGCGATGCAAGATTTAGAAATAAGAGGGGCAGGCAACATATTGGGCGTGGAGCAGAGCGGCTATGTGGCTGCGGTGGGCTTTGATCTCTACTGCCGCATGTTGGCTGAAGCAGTGGAGGAGCTGAGACATGGTGGTGTGGTAAATGGCAATGCTGAGATCATGGAGCCATCTCTTCCCCGGGTGGATTTGCCATTGTCTGCCTACATTCCAGAGGAATATATTCCTGACCTAAGTGCTAGGCTGAGTTTCTATCGTAGGTTAGCTGACGCGAGGTGTGGGGATGAGGTGGCAGATATAGCCTCAGAAATGGCTGACAGGTTTGGAGCTATTCCTGAGCCCGTGAGGAGTCTTTTATATGTGGTGAGAATAAAGCAGCTAGCTGCTAGGGCACAGGTTGGCTCGATTTTCAAAGTAAACAAGTACATTGTTGTCCAATTTGATAAAAGAAAGAGCCGCCCGGATGTGATGCCTAAAATGGGCCAGTTTGCGGGATTGAAATGGAGCGATGGTCAAGCGAAGATAGACACAAAAGTGTGGCGTGAGAGGTGGCCCGAGGTGTTGGAGAAATTTTTGACGGGTGTGGCACCTGTAGAGCATTGAGAGGAGTGTATTAACTGCATTTGAGTAAGCGGTGGGGCTAAGGTAAGTTCAGGTTTCCACTCCGTAATCGCGAAGACAGTCGATAAGATCCTGCACTGTAGTAATTCTTTTTATATCCTGGTCGTGTATCTGCAATTTCCGTTTGGGTGTGCTGAATTCCTGTTCGATCGCGGTAACGAGTTCTGCTAGGTCAGATGGCTCTACGTTTAGGTCATCGACGAAAGAGGACGATGGTGTTATCAATTCCTCATCGACGCCAAGTTGTTCGGCGATGATTTGCTTAAGTCTCTTCAATATGGGCATCATTGGGTGCTCTGGTCTTGGGTCTCTGCCAAGTTTTTTGATTTGTTGAGATAATGTGTCACCACGCCACCTAGCACGCCGTTGACGAATTTTCGTGAACTATCGGTGCCAAATACCTTTGCCAGTTCGACTGCTTCATCGATAGCAACTTTGACCGGAACTTTATTATCAAACAAAATCTCAAAAATAGCAAGGCGCAGCAGGTTTCTATCGACGACGGCTATCTGGTTTATGGGGAACACGGGGGCGAACCTCTTTATGAGCTCGTCGATGTGTGGTTTGTTTTGCATGACTCCTTCAACCAGACCGCGGGCGAAGGTGGCTAGCTCTTCGGGGAGAGGCTTTTCCTCCAGCAGTCGTGCGATGACCTCAGTTGGCTTGTGTTTTGAGCAGTCGCCCTCGTAGAGCGCCTGTAAGGCGATTATCCTGGCTTTACGTCTCGGGTTAGTCAAGTGGCTAGTTGCCCCCTAGTAAATGCACGTTTCCCAAGCGGACTCGGTGCAAGCCAGCGTCTAAAGCCGCTTCAAGACACTGTCTTGCTTGTTGTGGCGTAGTAGTTGGTAAATCAGCCATCAGAAAGTCTGGGTGAAAGGCGAGTAGTGTATATGGAATATCTGGGCTCAGCGAAGCGATAAATTTGGCGATATTACTGATTTCCTCTTTGTCTATATAACCGGGGATGAGCAGAGTGCTGGCAATAAGGAGGGGTGGTACAGGCCTGTGGTTGATGTATTCAGCCGCCATAGCGAAGTTTTCTATTGTCCTTTTGTTGGACACACCGCAGAGTGCGATGTGAACATTTTCATTCCATGACTTTAAATCGAATTTTATACAGCCACCTGACTCTATAGATATTGCGATTACCTGTTTGAGTAGTGCAGGGTGCATGGAGCCGTTGGTCTCCCAGCAGATGCGAAGAATACGATCCTTGTTTCTGTTGCGAGCAAGCTTGGAGGTGCGCAGAGCGTGTGGAAGCTGGGTGGTGGGGTCACCTCCGAAGTAACAAACGCAGGCGGTATGGTCATCGACCGCTGCAGCCAATTCCTCAGGGCTGATTCGGATATTTTTGGTAGCCATTATACGGTGATGCCAGTTCTGGCAAAAAAGGCAATCGAAGGAGCAACCGTGGTAAAAGACTGCCAGATTCTTATAGCCATGTTCAGGACCAGGGGAATAGGCAAAATCAGGGTAACCGGCTCCGGTACCCCCCGGGCAAACCCAGTCAGCGACACAATTCGTGGGAAGAGGATCATAGTACCAGCTTAAATTTCCGCTGTCTGGTGTAGCGCCGGCAAATTTGTTCTCTTTAGTGAAGCGCACACCACAGTAGCTTCTTTGCCCTTCAGAAAGGCGGCACTCATTTAAACAGAGGTGGCAGGTAATCCCCTGCTGTGACTTTGGCGGTTCGGCTGGCAGACAGTAGGGCAACCGTGCAGCCTGGTGGGATCGATATAGGATTGTCTTTACCGCTTTAAATTCATGACGAATGCAATCAAGGCAAAGTCCAAGCGATTTGGATACTGGTATGGAGATTTTGCCGCATCGTCTGCAAGTAGTGACGTTTTTGGCGTAAAGGGGTACTCCAAGAGACATTGTCTCTTCTACAACTGCACGGCAAAGTGGAAAATCATGCACATTGTGAACATCATCATTATGCTTACGCTGTCTGAAAAATCTCCCTGCGATATCAAATTGTTAAGACCTATTCTATAAAGATGCGGTCTTTTATTTAGCCCCTACGCCATCTTGTTATTTCGTTAATGGTTTGCACGTTGTTTATTGCGAATGTCTGTGCACCTGGACTAATTCTCTTAATGAGTTTGGTCAATGTGTCACCAGGTCCGAACTCGAAGAAGGTAGTGACACCGCGAGCGATCATGTTCTCAACAGCCTGTTGCCATTGAACAGGACGAACGATCTGGCTTATTAGTTCCTCTTTTATTGCCTCGAGGTCCATAAGTGGTTGGGCGGTGACATTAGCTATTATAGGCACCGAGGGCTTGCTAAATTTGTACTCTGCTATAGCATTTCTCATCCTTTCCAGGGCAGGTTCCATCAGAGAGGAATAGAATGGTCCGCTCACTTTGAGGGGGACTATACGGCGAGCCCCTTTTATCTGTGCTAACCTTCTAGCTTTGGTCAAGCTTTCTTCCGTACCGCTGATAGCCACCTGGTCAGGCGCGTCAATGAAGGCGATCTGGGCACCGGTAGAAAAGCAAATACTTTCGAAGGTCTCTATATCCAGACCGCTCATGGACAGCATGCCGCCTGAGGTTCTTTGGCCTGCTTCGTTCATCAGCCGCCCCCGTTCACGTATTAGTCGTACTGCGTCCGAGAGGCTTAGAGCATTACAGGCTACCAAAGCAGTATAAATACCCATGTCGTGTCCGGCAACGAATGTAGGTTGTGGTATACTATTGCCAGTAGCTTCCTGACACGCTCTGAGACAGGCTATACTCGTGGTTAGTACGGCTGGCTGGGCATTGATAGTTTGACGGAGGTCTTCGGCTGGACCCTCAAAACACAGTCTAGAAAGAGAGAACCCCAGTGTTCTATCCACCTCGTCGAAGACCTCTCTCGCTGAAGCATAGTGAACATAAAGGTCAAGTCCCATGCCTACGGCATGTGCCTCTTGTCCAGGGAAAACATAAGCCGTCTTTATTTGTTCGACCATTTCCTCCTCCTTGTGCTTCTATCGAGCTACGTTGGTGTAAAAGATTTTTGCATTTAGCCAGTTAGCCTTGTGGCTATAGATTTAACCTGTCGATTTCTTCTTCTGTTCCATCCTGAGCACGTCTCTCCCCTCATAGGTGCCACATGTGGGACAAACATGGTGGGACAGCTTGGGTGTGTGACATTGCGGGCAGTCGATCAGCGGAGGTACATTTAGAGCCAGATGGCTACGCCTCTTGCCCTGCCTCGATTTTGGGTATTTTCGCTTTGGTACTGGCATTTCAGAATCCTCTCTCTTTCTTCAAACTAGCCAGTTTCAGCCACTGCGTATCCGCAGACTTGTGGGAACACTGGCAAATTGAATCGTTCAGGTTGGTGCCACATTGCGGACAAAGCCCGGCACAGTCTGGGCGACAAAGCGGTTTGATGGGTATAGTCAATAAAGCGTATTGGACGAGCATGTCCGACAAGTCCAGAGTATGAGTGTTATCTATGACAAGGCTTTCCGGCTCCACGGGAAGCGAGAGTCCTGTGGACATATCTATGGACGGGAACGCTTCCTCTTCGAACTCATAGTCTATCTGGTAGGTAATAGGTTTAAGGCATCGACTGCATAAACTGACGACACTGGCTGTCATCTCACCTTTGACTATGAGCCCCCTATTTGTCCGTACCAGTACCAGAGCTCCCTTTATCGAATTTATGTTGTCGTTATCAGGGATTTCGTCTGTTTGATACTTTCGGCTTGACCCCACTGGCTCCTTGAGTAACTGAGCTACGTTTATTTGCATTATCTTGTTTTACTAAGTTTTATTCTGGCTCATTATAAATTTGCCTGTTTCTGTATGTCAAGTAACGTAACAGTTATTTCTTACATCTGGAAATTGGTGCTACTACGATTACGTGCAGGTCTGCAATTTACTTAGCGGGACTGGCTGAAGCTGAATACTTGGAGTATAATGCTTGAAGTGACAGATGGCGGGCAAGAAGCGATCCAAGGAGAGACTGAAGGCGCAAGTGTGCGCTGAGATAGAAAAACAGCGCGACAGGCTTATCCGGCTCAGTCTGAAAATCCATTCTAACCCCGAGCTTGGTTTTAAGGAGAAAAAAGCCTCAGAGTGGTTAACCCGTTATTTGTCCAGATATGGTTTTGGTGTAGAGAAAGGTATCTGCGGTCTACCGACAGCTTTCAAAGCCACATACGGCAGTGGCCCTCCGATTATCGTCTTAATTGCCGAATATGATGCTTTGCCTGGTGTTGGTCATGCCTGTGGCCACAACATAATAGGTACTTCATCTGCCGGAGCGGCGGTGGCGAGTAAGTGTGTGGTGGACTACTGTGGAGGTACCGTAGTTGTTCTGGGCACACCGGCTGAAGAGGTCTTTGGGGGCAAGGTGCTGATGGTAAATGCTGGCATCTTTGAAGGTGTAGACGTGGCTATGATGGTCCACCCGGGGGTGCGGAATTTTGTCACTACCGAGGCTCTGGCTTGCGTAGGACTTGACATTGAGTTCTTGGGCAAAGCGGCGCATGCTGCCGCCTATCCAGAGCGGGGTGTGAATGCTCTAGAGGCGGTTATCTTGTCTTTTAATGCGGTAAACTCGCTCCGACAGCACATTAGGAGTGATGCCAGAGTCCATGGTATCATTACCTACGGAGGCGAGGCTGCCAACATTGTACCTGAGCGTGCTGCGGCATCGTTTTTGGTACGTGCTTTAGACGGCAGTTATCTTGAGGATTTGAAAGTAAAAGTGCTGAATTGTTTTGAGGCTGCTGCCCTAGCCACAGGCGCCAAGCTCAGATACAAGTGGAGCGATGTGGCGTACGCGCCGATGAAGAATAACCAAAAACTGGCAGAGGTGTTCAAGTTGAATTTAGAGTCTTTGGGGCGCAGTGTGGAGCCATTTTCACGCCACTTTGGAGTTGGAAGCACGGATATGGGGAACGTCAGTCAGGTAGTGCCGTCGATCCATCCAACAATAGCTATTGCGTCACCGGGAGTACTGGTGCATTCGCCAGATTTTGCCGCCGCCGCTGCTTCCAGTGAGGGGCACAAAGGACTGTTAGATGCAGCAAAGGCGATGGCTATGACGGTTGTCGATCTCTTGCGTGAGCCTCGACTTTTGACGGAGATAAAAAGCGAGTTTTATGGGTCTTCCTTGTAGTTTTTGCGACAGGAAGGCTTTCTATTTAAAGTTCTGTCAGACACCATAGGTTCTGGTCGTGGTATATGCGAGGATAGAAATCAGGAGGCAAAAATTTTAAAATAGAGTGGTAAGATGAGATTGTGGGAAAGAACAGGTGAGGGGCTGGTTCATCGGGAGAAAACTTTTGTGATAGAGGCAGCATATGCGAGCCAACTTCTGGTAGATTAAGAGATCGAACTGGGGGCTGCATAAAGGTGAAGGTTATTTATCTGAAGGACTCGGGCAAAGCAAGGAAGGGGGAGGTAAAAGAGGTAGCGGATGGTTATGCTAGGAATTACCTCATTCCTTACGGGATAGCCGTGGCGGCGAGCCCTCAAGCTGTCAAAGCTGTAGAGACCCAAAAAGAGGGCAAGTCACAGCGGCAAGCCCGAGAGGAAGTGGAATTGCAGAGAATAGCTGAGCTGATCGAAGGCAAGGAGCTGCGGTTTAAAGCTAAGGCAGGAGCTAAGGGGCGTCTTCACGGTGCGATTACCGGTGCTGATATAGCTGAGAAGCTTTCCCAGCTAGTGGGTTGTCGGTTTGACAAAAAGAGCGTTAGGCTGGAAGGGCCGCTGCATAAGGTGGGCAATTATGAGGTGCTGATCAACCTCACCAGAGGTATTGAGGCCAAGGTCATGGTCGTTGTAGAAGAAGAGGGGACTTCTCGCGGTGAGTGAAAGGTTGCCACCGAGCGATCCAGATGCTGAGAAAGCAGTCCTGGGCTCGTTGCTCATAGACGGGGATGCAATATTCAAGGTTGCCACTTTCCTGAAGTCCGAGGACTTCTTTGTTGCTGAGAATCAGTGGATATATGAGGCCTGCCTCGATATCTATCAGCGTAACGAGGCTATCAACCAGATAACTGTAGCCCATGAGCTAGCGCGTAAGGGAAAGTTAGATGTGGTTGGTGGGTCATCTTACTTGAGCTATTTAATATCAATTGTCCCGACCTCTCTGCATGTTGAGTATTATGCGCGGATAGTGTCTAGATTGGCGTTGATGCGTCGGCTGATAAGTGCTGGAAACCAAATTGAGGCTATAGGCTACGATACTGATATAGATGCGGATGCGGCTTTGAGCCGGGCGGAGGACATCCTGTTCAAGGTGAGGCAACAGCGCGCCCGACAAGACTTTGTTCCTATTCGTCAGGTTCTGGAGCAGTATTTTGAGGAGGCGGGTCCGAGGCCAGTTGTTGAGGGGAAGATAGAGCGTATATTTACTAACTTTACTGCTCTAGACGAGTGGCTTGGTGGGTTTCAACGTTCGGATTTAATCGTACTAGCTGCGCGGCCTAGTTTGGGCAAGACAAGTCTGGCACTCAATATTGCAAGGAATGCTGCTATCAACCAGAAAGCCTGTGTGGCACTATTCAGCCTTGAGATGTCCTGTCAGGCAGTTGTCCAGAGGCTGCTAGCAAGTGAAGCTGATGTGGATTCCAAAAGGGTTCGTTTGGGAGTCTATACTGAGGAAGAGGAGCGCAGGATCATGGAAGCCAGCGGGATACTCTCAGAGGCAGCAATTTATATCGATGATTCTCCCCAGTTGCGAGTAGTGGAAATGAGAAGCAAGGCGCGGCGACTCCATTTCGAGCGTGGTATCGACCTAGTAATTGTTGATTATCTGCAGTTGATGCAGGCGGATACGAGAAGTGAAAGCCGAGTCCAAGAGGTCAGTGAGATTACCCGCTCACTCAAGGCACTTGCCCGGGAAATAAATGCGCCAGTGCTGGCTATTTCTCAGCTTAGCAGGGCGGTTGAGTGGAGAGCTTCCCACAGGCCTCAGCTTGCGGACCTTAGAGAGAGCGGTAGCATTGAGCAGGATGCTGATGTAGTCCTTTTTATCTATCGTGACGAGTTCTACTATACAGAGGAGGAGTGGAAGAGGACTCACGATGTGGAGACAGAACCTTACCCGAAGGGCATAGCTGACATCATCATAGCCAAGCACCGTAATGGGCCCGTGGGGGAGATAAAGCTGCGTTTCATTGGCAGAACAGCGAAGTTCGAGGATCTAGGAGTTGAGTTAAGTACTGCCTGAAAGGTTGGTATGTTGAAAAATGGTAGAGCGAGAGTTTATGGGCTTTCCTGCTAGGGCAGAGGTCACCCCGATCCCCAATTTGTTTTTTGCTTCGATCGTGCCTCAGATAGATGATATTGCTGAGCTAAAGGCTATTTTGTGTGCTTTCTGGCTGGCGAGTAGTCGGCGGGGTGGCAATCGGTTTGTATCCTTTAGAGAGCTTGTTTCTAAGGGTTGGATGGCGGAAAGCGAACTCAGGAAGGCACTGGCGAAAGCAGTAGAGCGTAAAGTATTGCTTTCACTCGAAGTCGAAGTGGGTAGCAAAAGCGAGGAAATATATGTTGTCAACGATGCTACCGGCAGAAGAGAAGTGGAGAGGATTCAGCAGGGGAAGGTGCCTCAAATGCGTCTGCTTTTTGACCACTCCACGAGGGTCGAAAAGCCCGAATTGACCAACATTTTCAGACTTTACGAGCAAAACATAGGCTTACTTACCCCTATGATTGCTGATGAACTTCGCGAAGCAGAGAAACTTTATCCATGGGAGTGGATTGAGAGCGCATTTAGAGAGGCAGTTGCCTTAAATAAGCGTAGCTGGAGGTATATATCACGTATATTAGAACGGTGGGCAGTAGAAGGTAAGGGCGATGGAAAGACTGGGCGATATTCTAAAAAAGGGGTTGACCGGGAAAAGTACGTCAGAGGGAAGTACGGGCATCTGGTTAGGCGCTGACTCCGAGGGGGAGGTTTTAGCGAGAAAAGACTGCCCAGCGTGTAAAGGGGCTGGTTTTGTTCACCCGTTGTTAGCGTCCGGGCGCCCCGATTTCGGCCGTGTGGTGCCTTGTCATTGTACTCGACAGGGACTGGTGGGGGAAAAGATAGAGCAGTTACGCAGGCAAAGCAATCTCGGTGTTCTGGTTCGTCTAACTTTTGAGAACCTTGTGCCGACTGGACGCGGGAGCGATGAGGACGCACAACGCCAGTTCAAGGCAGCCTATGATACCGCAATTGCTTTTGTGAACAATCCCCAAGGGTGGCTTGTATTTTTAGGTCCGACGGGGTGTGGTAAAACACACCTTGCCTGTGCCATTGCCAATGAGCTGATAAGTCGCGGCAGCCCCGTATTATATATAGGTGTTGCTGACCTACTGGATCATCTCCGTTACACTTTTAATCCCAATAGTGAGGTCACGTACGACGAGTTCTTTGAAAGGGTGAAGAAATCGCCCTTGTTGGTACTGGATGACCTGAATATAAGCGGGGCAACACCATGGGCACGGGGAAAACTGGAGCAACTGCTGGACTACAGATTTAATGTCCGCTTGCCCACGGTGATTACCACGTCTGTGCCCATCGGCGATTTTGATGATAGCTTGAAGGGGCGTTTGTCCGACCCAGAATTTTGCCATGTTTGTGTCGTTCGGGAACGGCTGCCTTCTATTCTGGAAGAATTCAGTGAGTCACAACTTCAGATGCTCAGAGAGAAGACTTTTGAGAACTTTGACTATAAGCTACTGCATCTTCAACCCAAGGAGCGCCAGAGTCTGGAGCAAGCATACCGGTGTGCGCTGAATTTTGCCAGATGTCCGGAAGGCTGGCTAGTGCTGATGGGAGTTAACGGGTGCGGGAAAACACACCTTGCTGCAGCAATTGCAAACTATCTACGTAGTGAGAATAAGCAGGTTCTGTTTATTGTAGTACCCGAGCTGCTTGACCATTTACGCTCGGCTTTTAGTCCTGAGAGTAGGGTGCACTATGACGAGTTGTTCGAGGTGGTCAAGAAATCGCCGATTCTAATTCTGGACGATTTTGGGGAGCAATCGGCTACACCTTGGGCTCAGGAGAAGTTGTATCAATTGATTAACTATCGCTACAATGCAAGGTTAGCTACGGTCATTACTACCTGCCTTTCACTAGACGAAATTGAGAGCCGCATTAGCTCTCGCATGGTCGATCCAGCTATTGGTTTGGTTCTGAACATTGATGCCCCGGACTACCGCGGCAATACAAGAAGTCGGCAGACCGGGAGGCGGGGGCAGCAGCAGAAATATCCAAGACGTAGCAATACATCCTGACCTCGGTTGTGGGTATAGGATTTTCCTGCTAAAATAGCCTAAGTCCTTTGGAGCGGTACGGTGGTAGACTCGCCAGTTCTGGTACTTAATCAAAACTATGAGCCCCTGAACATTTGCAGGGTAAGGAGGGCTTTGAACTTACTGTTCCAGGGAAAAGCAGAAGTTCTAGAAAACGGAAGAGGCAACCTCCGTTCCGTTGGAGCAGTGTTTGAAGTTCCTTCGGTAATCCGTCTTGTCTACCTTGTTAGATATAGTCAGCGTCCGCGGAAGTTGACCAAGCTAGAGGTTTTCAGTCGGGATGGCTATGTCTGTCAATACTGCGGGCGTAAAAGTAAGGAGCTTACGTTGGACCATGTTGTTCCCAGGCGGCGTGGGGGCGCGCATAGCTGGGAGAACGTTGTCACAGCGTGCATACCCTGCAACCGCCGCAAGGCCGGGCGAACGCCACTTGAAGCAGGGATGCCGCTTTTGCGAGAGCCAAAACCTCCTCGTCACAATGGCTTTTACGTGCCATATCATCACCTGTGCACGCATGCCGAGTGGAGGAAATATTTGCCGAGACAGGAGGTCTATCCTACTATCTAGCGTTTTTATGCCAAGTTATCTGGCTTAGTGGCAGTTCAGTTACACCGCCACTGTCCAGTTCTAGCTGGACAGTTTCCTTCAAGGGGTTACAAGCGACTACCTTTGCTTTTCCCAGTGGTGTGAAGACTTCCTGACCCACGGGCGGTAGTTTCTCCTTCATGGTTCGATATTGTTCGTACTCATATCCCAGGCAGCACAGGAGTCGTCCGCATATCCCCGAAGTTTTCATAGGGTTGAGTGCTATATTTTGCTCTTTTGCCATCTTAATAGATACAGGGGCAAGCTCGCTCAGGAAAATATTGCAACAGAGTGGTAAGCCGCATCTGCCGAGGCCGCCAATAAGTTTGGCTTCATCTCGGGCTCCTATCTGTCTAAGCTCCACCTTGGTTCTTAACGCGTGACTGAGTTCTCGAACGAGATCGCGGAAGTCAACTCTCTTCTCAGCGGTAAAAAAAATGGTCAGTCTGGTTCTGTCAAGGTCATAGTGTGCCGAAACCGGTTTGATTGGAGTTTGCAGCCTTTTGGCTAGCTCGCGACATTTTTCCAAAGCTGCTCTAGCCAGCTGCTGGTTTCGTTTCATTTTCTCCAGATCTTGCTCATTTGCTTTGCGTATTACTGGTCTTAGTGGTTCTGAAATTTCGTTAAGGATTGTCTGTTTTGGCGAGATGATTACCTTGCCGACTTCCTTTCCGTATGCTGTCTCGACCACAACATAGTCGCCTCTGTCTACGGATACTGCTGAGGCGTCAAAATAGTATATCTTCCCGGCTTGGAGGAACCGAACACCAACTATTTCTGGCATTACTTATCCTTAAGGGGAGGTGGTGGATTAAGGTGCTCTAGCCCGCTCTTTTAGTCTGGGCATATTAAGCAGGGTGACCTCCATAATTAGTCTCAAATTAGCGTTGGTAGCAATATAGGCAAGTGATCTTTCTATGCTCTGGATAAAAGTTCTCACCTCTGCAATATTCAGCCTTTGTGACAGGTCTTGCAGCGTCTCCAAATAATCTGAATTGACGACTGCTTCTTTGCAGCTGTTTTTAATTAACATTATATCACGCCAGCAGGACAGCCAATTTCTTAACGCCTGCTCAGCAGAGGCTTTGTTACTTCCTAGCTTAGCGGCGTATGTTAGCCGTTCACCCCATGTAGTTTCAAGCAGGAAAAACATTTCCTCTACAAATTGTGCTCTTTGTGCTAGCACGGTGTTGTCTGACACAGCATTTATCGCCCAGCCGGGACACCCTTGTGCGAGACCGGCAAGTAGTCTTGCTTTCTGGCCGTCAAGTTTGTAAGAGGTGGTAAGCATCCTGCTGATTTCTTCAGAGGCTAATGGCTTCAATTCCAGGCGTTGGCATCGGGAGATTATGGTTGGTAACACCAGCGATTCGTTCGAGGTGAGGAGGACGAAGATGACGTGTGGCGGTGGTTCTTCCAAGGTCTTAAGCAGACAATTGGCAGCCTCGTGCGAAAGGTTCTCTGCCCCGTTAATGATGAATATTTTGTATTTACCTTCATACGGTGGCAGGTTGGCACTGTGTTGGAGCGCTTTGATCTCGTCTATGCTAATTTGTGAGCCTGTTTTTGCTTCAGCCGAGCCGTCTTCCGTACCTTCGATGACTCTTACATCGGCGTGTTTTCCACCGGCAATTTTTTTGCATGTCTGGCATTCTTTACATGGCGGCTGGCTGTACTGGCAGTTTATCGCCTGAGCAAAATCGATGGCGAGTGTCATCTTACCAATATGGGGGGGGCCGATTATGAGGTAAGCATGTGCCAGCCCATTGTTTTTGATGCCGTGTTCAAGTAGGGATAAGGCTCTCTGTTGACCAATGGTCTGCCACATTTTTCGTCTTTGCTGTTAAATGGCATCGAGGCTCATCAGGTGTCTATAATCTTCGCGCTTTCGGATAAGACGGGCTTTGCCCCCTTTGACCAGGACTATTGCCGGTCTGGGCACCAGATTGTAATTGCTTGACATGGGAATTGAGTAAGCGCCGCTTACAGGTACTGCAATTAAGTCACCTGTGTTGATAGGGGCTAACATCATGTCTCTAATCAAGATATCACCTGACTCGCAGTATCTACCAGTGATGGTCACCTTAACAGATTCAGTTTGCCACACTTTATTTGCTACCACGGCTTCATATTTTGCCCCATAGAGAGCAGGGCGTATGTTATCCCCGATGCCGCCATCAACACAGATGTAATTTCGTACCCCCGAAATTTCCTTAATTGCGCCTACTTTGTACAAGGCGACCCCTGCCTGTGCCACGATTGCTCGCCCCGGTTCTACTATTAGCTTTGGGCGACTTAGACCGAGTTCTGATGTGAGCCTGCTAAGTTTTGAAGTTATTGCCTCGGCATACTCGGCTGTGGCCGGCACGTGTGAGTCTACTGTGTATCTAACTGCAAAACCACCGCCAGGGCTGAATTGGCGGAGTTGAACTCCGTATTTTTTGTGCATCGTGCTGGCGAAATTCAAGACGATATCTATAGCTATCTGGTATGGGGAAGTTTCCAAAATTGGTGACCCGAGATGGAAATGAAATCCCTCAAGGACAAGGTTAGGAGCAGAAGTAACCCTTTTAACCGCCGCCTCTGCCTGTCCGGTCACCAATGGAAAACCAAATTTGCTGTCAAGCACACCTGTAGTGGTATATCGATGTGTGTGGGGGTCTACGTCGGGAGTGAGGCGAACCATGACCTTTTGTTTGACAGCGTTTTTACTGGCAAGACTATCGAGCAGATCGATTTCGCTGAAGTTATCCACAACGATGCACTCGATACCGTAGGCTAGGGCTTGTGTTAGCTCTGCCAAAGTCTTATTATTGCCATGAAAATAGACCTTGTTTCCGGGGAATTCTACCGACTGTGCCACTGCCAGTTCACCTCCGGATACTACATCAAGCCCCAAACCTTCTTCTTTGATAATATTCGCCAAAGCTGGGTTCAGAAAAGCTTTGGACGCATATATCACTAATGTGTCTGCATAGCGGCTGGTGAACTCCCTGCGGAATTCGCGGCATTTGGCTCTTATGGTGTCTTCGTCAAAGACATATAGTGGTGTCCCGAATTCCTCAGCTAAATTGACACAGTCGCATCCACCGATACACAGATGTCCGTGGCGGTTGACCTCTCTTGTTATCGGGAATAAGGGCAATTTAGGCGATTGCTCTTGCATGCGAACTATTATACTCCTGTGCTGCTCTAACTGCTACGATGTCCGGGTATGCAGGCTTTACAGATCACCGGCGGCTCGCTGAAGGTAGTACCTCCACCTTGTGTCCACCCAGGCTTGGAGTTGGGAAATCTGTTCCTGAGTAATCTTTTTGAACCTTCCTTGTGTGGCCAGGTACTCTATTACTGGCTTCAATGTGCCCTGCTGCGCAATGGACCTACTGGCACTGGTTAATCGAAAAGCGCCATTTTCGATTTCGTAGAGGATCGATATGCCAGTCTCTGCAGCCAGTTGACCGATTTTGATTGTGTGGCTGTGAGGGAACTGCCAGCCAGGTGGGCACGGGGTAAAGACGTGGATAAATCTGGTGCCTTTTATCTGCTTTGCCTTTTTCACCTTCTCGTAAAGGTCTAATGGGAAAGAGGCATTTGCTGTAGCGACATATGGTATTCCATGTGCCTCCATTATTAAAGCTATATCTTTAGGCTTTTGCTTCTTTCCTAGGATCGGTGTGGTTCCTGTGAGGGCACCAAGTGGAGTTGAGCCCGACCTCTGGTTTCCTGTGTTCATATAACCTTCGTTGTCATAACATATATAGATCATGTCGTCGTTTCTTTCGGCCGCGCCGCTAAGTGACTGTATTCCTATGTCGTGTGTGCCACCATCGCCGGCTATAGCCAGAACTGTTAGCCCTGTCCTGCCGGTTACTTTTAGACCTGCCACCAATCCTGTCGCTGATGCAGCAGTGGAAGCAAACGGTGTATTGACGCAAGGCACTTTAACTGATGTTATAGGATACATTCCGTGTAAAACTGTGAGACAGCTGGCGGGAACAGTGACGATAACCTGCCCCTGAAGGGCTTTCAAGATGTGGCGGTAGGCAAGTGACAGAGCACATCCGGGACAAGCCCTAGTGCCAGGCAGCACATATTCCTCTTCCGAGAGATTTACTGCGTTGATCAAACTTCTTCCACTATATTCAGATGTAGCAGATCCATTCTGGCTGTTCTGAGATGGGGATACCAGACCTCAGATAATGTACTGACTTTTTGACTGCGTCTACTATCTCCCTCGCCTTCACATCTCTGCCGCCCAGCCCTACGATGTAGTTCAGCACTATTGTGTTTACGTCGTGGCCATAGAGTGCTGATTTTATCTCTGAACAAACGATACCTTCGTTGCCATAACTGATACTCTTGTCAAAGACGACGGCAAGTCGGTTTTTTTTCAGTGCTTTAACTACAGCGTTTTTGGGGAAGGGTCTGAATACCCTCAAGCCAAGGACACCTGCTTTGTATCCTTCCCGGCGAAGCAATCCAGCAGCCACTCTGGCTTCCATTGCTAGGCTGCCCATGGCTATGATGGCAATATCAGCATCTTCAAGGTTATCCTCCCAAATCAACCTAGCATAGTCCCTTCCAAATAGTTCGGCGAACTCTTGTCCTACCTCTGTTATTACACTGGTTGCGTTCTGTAGCGATTCCTGGAGAAGGTATCGTAGTTCCATATAGCCGTGGCAGAATACCCCGTTGGCATTCATTCTCGGGTCTGCGAGAGTGACCAAATTGTAGTTTTTGGGGTTAGCAGGGTCCAGCACAGTGTGAGGTCTGTAAGATGGTAAGAAACTGTCTACATCTTCTTGGGACGGAAGCTCTACAGGCATCTCAGTGTGGGAGAGCAAGTAGCCATCGAAGCAGACCATGGTTGGGATGAGAATTCTTTCTGCGATTTTGTATGCTTGGATTATCGAGTCTACTATTTCTTGATTGTTTCTGGCGTATAGCTGTATCCAGCCTGTGTCACGTTGTGATAACGAATCCTGCTGGTCATTAAGTATGTTCCACGGGGCACCAAGTGCGCGGTTGACGCATGCCATGACTACTGGCAGACGGGCGCCAGCTGTCCAGTGAAGCATCTCATGCATATAAGCAAGCCCGTGCGCGCTGGTAGCTGTGAAAACTCTAGCCCCAACCATTGAAGCAGATGCACATACCGCCAGAGCGCTGTGTTCGCTTTCCACCGCGATATACTCTGCGTTCAATTCCCCGCTCTCGATAAATTCGGAGAGGCTCTCCGTCAGTGGTGTCTGAGGTGTAATCGGGTATGCAGCTATGACCTGAACACGGCACAGCTTTGCTGCTTCCGCAGCGGCATGATTACCGTCCAGCAGCTTTATACTTTCCCGGTTATTTTGTGTTGCCAAAGGTCCACTCCTTGGTTCTGTTTTGCTATTTCATCGCTATGGCTTGCGCCGGGCATATCTGTGCGCAAATACCGCACCCTTTGCAATATTCAAGGTCTATTTCCACCGGGATGGACTTCTTGATAACTCCTTCCGGGCAATATAACCAGCAGAGGAAACAGGATGCTCTATTACGTCTAAAAGGTATACATTTACTGGAGTCTATGCACGGCGTCTCGGTGCGCCACTCGCCTGTCTTTCCAGCCTCGCCAATAGCTGGTGACGACTCTCCGCAAATATGGCCACATTCTCTGGTGTGCATGGTAAAAAATACGTTCCTTTCAGCGTGTAAATACTTTTGTAGTTTGAAAAGTCTTGATGAAGGCAGCCATGTTGGTTTCCGAAATGCTATCCGGAAGCTTTTCTTTTATTGCCCTTTTCAGGCTTTCCAGACTCACTACTTGAGTAGCACGGGCAAATGCTCCAATTAGGGCAGTATTGACGACGGGAATTCCGCTGGAGATTAGCCCTAATTCCTTGCATATGAGGGTTGCATCCGCGGTTGCCACTTTGACATTGGTTGGCAGGTCCAGTTCGGCTAGACATTGTGACGAATTGACTATAACCCACCCATTCATTTTAAGCCCGCTGAGGGTATCGGCATATTTGAGAAGGGTCTGATCCAGAATCACCAGTGCGTCCGGGGTTTCCACCTGAGATATAACGTATATGGGCTTATGAGACAGCCTTGTTACAGCAGTGATCGGCACCCCTCTCCTTTCGGCGCCGAAAAAAGGTGCCGATGTCACCCCAGGATATCCGTCCAGAAAGGCGGCGTACGCCACTATTTTTGCTGCTGTGACGGCGCCTTGTCCACCACGCCCATGCCATCTGATCTCATAAATGCCCTCGCTGTGATTGCTCACGATCATTGGTTGCTGCATACAGACAGGTGTGATATTGCGGGATAAATGTTAGCTCTAATTAGAGCCCAAGTCAAATATGAATGGATTAACGCGGTGCACCCGTCCTAATGGCAGTTTGACTGGTATCATGTATCTGTGTACAATCGTGGCGACTGCTATGTTCGATATTTTAGCCCAGCGGTTTTCCCAGATTTTCAGAAATCTTAGCGGTAAGGGGAAGCTGAGCGAAAAAGATATAGACGAAGCGCTAAGACAGATACGCTTAGCTTTACTAGAGGCAGATGTCAACTTTAAAGTAGTCAAGGACTTCCTTTTAAAGGTCAGGGCACGTGCTCTGGACACAACTGTCCTGTCGAATTTGACGCCGGTGCAGCAAATAGTGAAGATTGTTAACGATGAGCTTACTAGTATTTTAGGTGGAGTAGCGAGTCATCTTACATCAAGTAGGCAACCTGTCTCCGTGGTAATGCTCGTTGGGTTGCAAGGTTCTGGAAAGACTACAACGGCAGCCAAGTTGGCTCTATATCTTAAGAACTCCGGGCAACGGGCGCTGCTTGTGGCTGCCGATACTCGCAGGCCGGCTGCTGCTGAACAGCTACTATTGCTTGGCAAGCAGCTCGATATCCCGGTGTATAGCGACAGTGGAGGGACAGCTACTTCGACCATATGCCAACAAGCGTTGCGAGTGGCTGAGCAGTTAGGAGCGAAGTGGGCGGTTATCGATACCCAGGGGCGTCTGCACATTGACGAAGAAATGATGTCGGAGCTGGTTCAATTAAAAAAGGAAATTGGTCCATCGGAAATTCTGCTGGTAGTCGACGCTTTGAGTGGTCAGGACGCACTTAACGTTGCTGAAGAATTTAATCGGAGGCTAGGACTGACTGGGCTAGTGCTGACCAAAATGGATGGCGATGCACGGGGTGGGGCTGCACTTTCTATCAAATTTATCACCGGTGTACCGATCAAGTTCATTGGTACCGGTGAGAAGCCTGATGCTCTGGAGGTTTTTCATCCCGACCGCCTAGCCTCCCGAATTCTAGGTATGGGGGATGTGCTTACTCTGATTGAGAAAGCGGAGAAACTATTTGATGATGAACTGTCACGTCAGACGGAGAAAAAACTGCGGGCTGCCAGTTTTGACCTTGATGATTTGCTCTGGCAGTTGCGCCAGTTCAAGAAGATGGGCACTGTTTCCCAACTCGCAGGGCTGGTGCCTGGCTTCTCGGGCATCGCTTCGAAGGTTCTCCAGGGAGACGAGGAGCAACGACTGCGCAGGTTTGAAGCCATAATTCTGTCCATGACGCCGGAGGAGAGGCGAAATCCGGAAATCATAGATGGTAGTAGGCGTCGCCGTATTGCTCGGGGAAGTGGTACCACCCCCCGCGATGTTAATCAATTGCTCAGCCAGTATTATCAAGCAAAGAAACTAGCCAAAATGGTGGCTAAAGGTAAGATACCTCGAGGGCTTTTTGGTCTTTAGGGACAGCAAATTTCTTATTGGGCTGGTTTGGTAAGGCCTGTTACTGTGAGCTGACGGTTTTTTATCTCCACGTTCGTCACCGTGAGCGGCAAGTCCGCCAGCTCGATATTGACCATAATGTTAAGCAATTGTTCCACCCTCTGATTCAGTGCCTTGGGCAACGGCAGTTTACCGAGATTGAAATCGGTAACCACGATTTTGGGTCTATCGTTCACCATTTTTACATGTCCGACGAGTCCTGTTTTGGCGTTGATCCCGGGCACTTCTAACTCAGCGTAAACCAAGAACTCACCACCATTGCTGTTGCGCAAGTTAACTATCATCTTCTCTACGATTGGCTTGCCGTTAGAGCTGGCTTTGGCTTTAGCTAGCTCCTTGGTTAACTTTGCGTTGATTTCCTTTTCGTTGATCTGCAAATTGACCTCTTTTTTCTGGTTATTTTCCACTGCCTCTTCGATCTCGCTCTTAAAGGTGGCTATTTTCTCTTCAAAAGCCAGTGCCGATTTTTCATCAGGAAGCACCAAGGTTATCCGTGTCTGGATCTGGGGTGTCAGTGAATACAAGTAGTATCCTAGTAGTAGGCCAAAGAGAGCAAGCAGTCCGATCAAGCCGAGAGCGACGATCAAGCCTTTCAAAATTCTCATGCTGTATCTCCTTGCAGTCGAATTAGTCTACTCTAAGTAGTCCTTCAATCTTCGGCTGCGTGTTGGATGGCGCAATTTGCGCAAAGCCTTTGCCTCAATCTGGCGGATCCGCTCGCGCGTCACATTAAATTCTTTCCCTACCTCCTCTAGAGTTCGAGCGCGGCCATCTTCGAGTCCGAATCTTAGGGAGACGACTCTTCTCTCCCTCTCGGTAAGTTCGGACAATATCTTGTTCAGTTGTGCTTTTAATAGCTCTTGCGAGGCGGCATCAGCCGGTGGTAAAGTGGCACGATCCTCGATGAAGTCACCTAAGTGGCTGTCTTCATCCTCGCCGATCGGCATCTCAAGAGATATTGGCATCTGGGACAGCTTCATAATCTCTCTTACTCTCTCAGAGGAAATCTCCATCCCTTTGCCGATTTCCTCGTAGCTGGGTTCACGCCCGAATTCTTGGGCAAGCCGTCTGTTTACTTTTAATAGCCTGTTTATCGTTTCTACCATATGCACCGGTATTCGGATAGTTCTCGCCTGATCAGCTATAGCTCTGGTGATGGCTTGCCTAATCCACCAGGTAGCATAAGTACTGAATTTGTAGCCCTTTCGGTATTCGAATTTTTCGACAGCCCTTACCAGTCCGATATTTCCCTCCTGTATTAGATCAAGGAGTGGCATGCCGTGCCCTACATACTTTTTGGCTACACTGACAACGAGGCGAAGGTTTGCCTCTGTGAGATGTTTTTCTGCTTTTTTTGCCTCCTTACGGACGTGGTCAAAGTGACGTTTGAGTTCGTGGTTAAGCGTCTGAAGGGCGGAGTAAAACTGGGCATTGACAGGTTCTTCGATAAAACCTTTCAATTTGTTCCAAGTAGTGTCCTTGTCAAAAAGTGCCAGTACCTGCGGGGGTAACAGTCTGCTATCTATAGAAAAGTCGACGAGCGTTTGTTCCACCTCTGCTTTGTCCTTATCCAGCTTGACAGCGAGGCTCTCGACCATGGACGGGTCTATCACTCCATCTATGGCTGCCCGTAACTTTGTATTGGTAATGCTTCGAGTGAAATTGTCGCGAGACTTTATCCCCAGCTGCTTCATTAGTGCATCTATTACTGGTTGTGCTGCTAACATATGCCGCAGAAGATAGATTATTATATCCGTGGGGGAAGGGTATTCTTGGTACTGCTGATGGTAAAGGTTTTCGATTTTTTCCAAATATTTGGCTTCCTCTATTTTGCTTGCCAGAACCTTTTCATCTTCTGCGGTGAGCAGGGCAACTTTGCCGATCTCGTGCAAGTACATCCGGACCGGGTCATCAATTGCTTCATGTTCAATGTGTTCTACCTCGGTGTCTACAAGGGGTTTATCTTCTCTTTCCAGCTTGGCTATCCAATCGCTATCAGGCTCTTCTAGGATGTCGGTGTCTTTCCATACCGGCTGCGTCAAAAGGTCACTCTCAGCCGTGATTTCAAGCTCGGATTTACTCGGTGTGGCAAATGCATCTACGCCTGCTTTCTCAACATCGTGTGCTTCCTTTTGTTTTCTATCCTTTGAGGGGAAGAATGACAGGAGCTCCTTGCCATTGTCTGTATTTCTCATCTGTCCCACCTTCTGCTGAGTTGCTGCCGCAGATCATTTTGTCGGCTAAAAACTTCTTTTAGCTTTGTGCTGACCTCTATTCCTTGTTCCTCGAGCCTTGCCAGTTCCGCGTCTACGCCGCCTATCTCAGCCTCCATAGCCAGCAGTTCCCGCCTCTTGATCTCAAGGTTCCTAAGCCTTTTTTCATGAAGGCGAATGATGCAGTCTTGTAGGGCGTGATGTCGCATGGTCTCGCTTTCGCGAATTACCGACGGAAACTCTTTGGAAAGAATCTTTTCCAGGTATTCTTGCAAAACGGTGTCCAGTTTTCCCTTGAGTTGGTCAATGCTGGTGCACTCTTGCCACTTAAGGAACAGCTCTTTGTTTTCGCTTTGTTCAAAGCAATCGGGTGAGAGCTCTCGCACCTCTGTCCTAAGTCCCGGGTATTGCAGTAGCAGCGCTAGACAGTACTGTTCTATTAGACCGGAGTTGGGGACGATCTGACCTTGGTGTTTTAGGGTGGCCTCTTGCATTTGCCACTTGGACAACCTTTTTTGCTGTGCTTTTGCCTTCCTTAGGACATCTTCTAGGGTGCGATGATCAATCTTGAGATATTTGGCGAGTCTGTCCACATAATGTGCTTGCCTTACAGGATCTCTTATTTCAAGCAGCAATGGTGTAAATTTTTCCACCAGCAATGATTTTTGTGTTGCATCCTCCATATTAGCTCTGGCGGTGAAAGTATCAAATATAAAATCGATTATTGGTCTGGCGTTTTCTATAACATTGCGCCATAATTCAGGGTCTTCTTTGATTATTTCATCGGGGTCTTTGTTCTCGGGGAGTAGTACTGCTTTTACCTCTGCTTTGTATGCGTCTTCATACTTGACCCAGCCGTAGACCGCTGTTGAGAAGGGGATCACCTTGTCTATTAGTTCACCACCTCTAAAAACGGCCTCTGTTCCGGCGGTGTCCGGGTCCAGGGCGATCACAAGGTTTCGGGTCAGGTTCTTAAAAGTAGCCAGTTGCTTTTCGGTAATGGAAGTCCCCATGGAAGCGACCACATTCTGCCATCCATACTGGTGTGCTATTATTACGTCCATGTAACCTTCAACGATAATGGCTTGATTGCTCTGTCGGATTGCCTGTTTTGCCCGGTCAATGCCGTAAAGGATGCTGCTCTTATCAAAGACCATTGTCTGGGGTGAGTTAAGATATTTCGGTGTAGAACCGTCCAGTGCCCTAGCACCAAAGCCCACCAACTTGCCATCAATGTTTCGTATGGGAAACATGAGTCTGTTGCGGAATCTGTCGCGAGTGCTTTTGTCATCTTGTTCCACAAGCAAACCTGCAGCCAAGAGGTCGCTTTCCTCATAGCCTTGGTTTAAAAGGTGTTTTTTCAGTGTTTCCCATCCCTCAGGACTAATACCTAGCTGGAAGTTTTTGATAGTTTCAAGTGATAAGCCTCTCTGATTAAGGTAATGTCTCACTGATTCGCCTGCAGAGGTGCTCAGCAGCAGCTCATGGTAATAGGCAGCAGTAGCCTCGTTGATTTGGAAAATTCTTTCCTCTTTACTCTTGTTTTCCTTTTTGCCATTGCCGGAAAATGCGGTCAGGCTTACCCCTGCTTTGCTGGCAAGGAGCTTGAGCGCCTCGCTAAAGTCGATGCCCTCTTTTCTCATCACGAACGAGAAAATGTCGCCGCCAGTATTACAGGCTCCAAAGCAGTGCCAGCTCTGTCTGTCGGGGAAAACAAAGAACGACGGATTTTTCTCGGGGTGAAAAGGACATAGCGCTCGGTAGTTCCTACCCGATTTTTGTAAGGGTACATAATCGGACACAACCTGTACGATGTCAAGTCTTTGTTTTATTTCGTCGATGGCACTCATGCTTTGCGCCTGCCCCAGAATATATTTTACATAATATTGTAACTAGATTGAATAGCCACTGATTTCCTTTGCCACTCTTGAAGCGTATTGGTCTGTCATTCCGGCAATGTAGTCGGCGACTTTTCTTTCTATAGGGACATCCTGCATTATGTATTCCTTGGGCAGCTCCTCCTCGTGTTTTAGAAAATGTGAAAACAAGATGTGTATGATCTGGCGTGCTCTTCTTGTCTCGTCGGTGAATAGGGTTGGATTGTACACTTTTTCAAAGAGGAACTCACGGAGGCTGTTAGTTACTTGCAGGACTTTATCCGTCATGCCGATTTTGGGTTTTCTTATATCTGGTTGGCTCATCTGGGCGAGCGAATAAGTGATGATGTCGGTAACCAAAGTATTGATGCGTTGCGAGGGGGTGTTGCCCAGTGTATTTACCGCTGTGGAAGGTAGCTCTCTTTCGGTTATTACCCCAGCCCTGATAGCGTCGGTGATATCGTGGTTGACGTAGGCAACTACATCTGCGATCTTCACCACTTGACCTTCAAGTGTGCCTACCTCGATCCACCCTTCGCCGAGTATCTCGATCCCTCCTTTTGAGTGGTTTAAAATACCGTCACGCACCTCCCAGGTGAGGTTCAGTCCCTGTCCGTCTTTTTCTAAGACATCGACCACTCTAAGGCTTTGCTCGTTGTGTCTGAAACCGAACGGGCAAAGTTCGTTCAAAACCTGTTCGCCAATGTGACCAAATGGGGTATGACCTAGGTCATGCCCCAAGGCAATAGCTTCTGTCAAGTCTTCGTTTAGGTTCAACGCCCTGGCAATGGTGCGTGCAATCTGTGAGACTTCCAAGGTGTGTGTTAGACGTGTTACGTAATGGTCACTCAAAGGCATGATGAACACCTGCGTCTTGTGTTTAAGCCGGCGAAACGCGTTGCAGTGGATAATGCGGTCGCGGTCTCTTTGGAAGGCTGTCCTCATAGGACAGGGTTCCTCCCATCTGAGTCTGCCTTTGCTGAATTTGCTTTTTGTAGCAAAAGGAGAGAGAGCCGCTTCAGACTCTTCTATTCGCTGGCGAATATTTAGCTCGGTCGTCATGAACGTCAATGTAACGTAGCTCCGTTTGGTAGGCTAGGACAAGTTCAGCTTCGCCTCGGCAGCGGCAATGATGCGCCTTGTCTCCTCGATCATGTCCGGGCTTACGGAGACAGAAGTAATCCCCCATCCTACCAATTTCTCGGTAAGTTCGGGATAGACAGAAGGTGCTTGCCCGCAGATTGAAGAGGTGACCCCTTTAGCGGCACACGTCTTGATAATCTTTTCTATAGCCATTAGCACCGCCTCATTTCTTTCGTCGAATACTGTCGCCAGCTTGGGGTTATCCCTATCTATGCCCAGAATCAGCTGGGTCAAATCGTTTGAGCCGATAGAGATGCCGTCTATTCCAACCTCGAGGAACTTATCTATCAAAAACACGTTCGAGGGCACCTCAGCCATCATCCATAGCTTGAAATTGGGAAACTGGTAGAGTCCCTCAGCTACGAAGAACCGTTTTATTTTTGCCATCTCGTCGACGAAGCGGACAAAGGGGATCATAACATACAGGTTATCGTAACTCTGACAGACCCTTTTAATGGCTTCGACTTCCAGTCTAAAGACCTCGATTTCATGGGTATATCTGGAACACCCGCGATAACCGAGCATCGGGTTCTCTTCAAACTCCTCGTATCTTTCGCCTCCGCGCAAGTTCCTATATTCGTTGGTCTTGAAGTCGGTAGTCCTGTACACCACAGGGCGGGGATGGAAGGCTTTCGTGAAGGCGGCAATGCCTCTGGCTAGCATTTCAGTGAACTGTTCGCCTTTTCCTTCGTGTAGCATGTACCTGGGGTGGGCACCTATTTGGGCGATCATGAACTCAGCCCTGAGTAGACCGACCCCGTCCACATTTCGCTTTGCGATTACATCCGCAAGCTCTGGTTCTGCCAAATTTACATATACCCTGGTGCGGGTCCTAATATGTTCTCCGATAACAACGGTTGGTGCTATCACTGGCTCTACGACCTTGCCGCTATACACTTTGCCTTCGTATCCATCGACGGTAATAACTTGATCGTCGGCGAGGATCTTGGTTGCCATCTCAGTACCGACCACACAGGGGATTCCGAGTTCGCGGCTGACGATTGCGGCATGTGCAGTCCTACCTCCTCGGTCAGTTATTATAGCAGCAGCGCGCTTCATTGCCGGCACAAAGTCAGGTGTGGTCATCTCGGCTACCAGGATGTCCCCATCCTTTACTTTATCTATGCCTGAAGCATCAGCGACGATTCTGGCTGGACCAACAGCTATCCCAGGACTGGCTGAAAGTCCGGTGAGAATCGGTTCAGCCTCAATCTTTAGTCTAGCTGAAACCTTCTCTTCCTTGGGTTTCAGGGTGGTAATGGGTCGTGTCTGAAGAATGAACAATTGTCTATCCTCTTTTGCCCATTCGATGTCCTGAGGAACTTTGTAGTGGTCTTCGATCAATTTACCTATCTTGGCTAAAGCGATGATGTCTTTGTCAGCCAGCTTTTGTCTGCTTTGTCTTGAAACTGGGACAGGCACTTTAACGGTGAGCTCCAGCTCTTTAACTACTTTCCCAGTGTTTCTTACCAGCTGCCATTCCTGGCGGCTGATTTTTTTGTCAACTATCTCCCAATTCGCTTTATCCACCAAGTATTGGTCAGGTGTGACGTCTCCGGAAACAATAGCTTCGCCAAGCCCGTAGATCGCTTCTATGAGGATCTTTGTGTCGTCATTTGTCACCGGCTCAGTTGTGAACATGACACCCGAGGCTTCTGATTGGATCATTTTCTGTACTGGTACTGCTATACCCACCTTGAAGTGGTCAAACCCTTGTTGCTGCCGGTAGAATATGGCTCTGGACTCGAAGAGGGAAGCCCAACAGCCCAGTACCGCGGCTACCACTGCATCTTCGCCTTTTACGTTGAGGAAAGTGCGCTGCTGTCCAGCAAAAGAGGCTTCGGGAAGGTCTTCCGCGGTTGCTGAGGAGCGCACTGCCACCAGCCCACCTCCCAATTTCTGATAGGCGGCTTTGATTTGGTTAGCCAGGTCTTCTGACATGGACAGTGCGGCAAATTTACTTTTAATAATACTAGAGGTTTCCTGGAGTTTTTTACTATCGTTTACATCAAGGTTTTGTAGCAGCTTTCGAACCTCCCCTGCTAGGTTACTCGTCTTCAGGAACTCAAAATACGCCGCTGATGTTACGATAAATCCAGGTGGTACAGGAATGCCGATGGAAGTCATTTCTCCTAGGTTTGCCCCTTTGCCTCCCACGAGGCTAATATCGTCTTTCCTTATTTCATCAAACCAGACTATGTATTTCGTGTCCTGCTTCATTACACTCCTTCAAAAGGTTTTCTGGTGATTCTTAATTATAACACCTGCCGATAGTCTTATTGAAGAGTGCTAGTCCTGCCCTATATCGTGGGCGGCGTGCATCAGCAAGCGTGCAGCCTGATCTAGTCCAGATAGATTAGTGACACTATATAGTGTCATTATGAAGATAGTTAATGGACAAGTCCTCGGAGCTGTTAAGCTCAGCCAAAAGACAGCTGACATATCAAAGGAAGCTCAAAGGAGGTTGAAATGGTCCGATTACTACTATT
>CALJTV010000032.1 GCA_937975645.1 uncultured Dehalococcoidia bacterium
TAAAGTCAACGGGACGCTCTCTCGGTAAAACTTCGGCGCTAAGTCAGGGATTTCAAAGCTTACTACAAAATTAGAGGCCACCGCATCACCAACATTTTTGACAATAACAAAAGCAGTTGCGGTCTCCCCGGCATAAACAGGGGATGGGGTCGGAACCACCACCGGCTGAGTGGTGATAATTACAGATTCAATAACAAGGTCAGGGAACTTCTTGTCCGCAGACTCATATACACAGGTCCAGATTTCGTCAGTCCCAGTGGCGCCTCCTTTGACGACTGTCTTTGATTTCACATGTACATAACCCTCCCTACTGGCTTTTCCTTTACCCCAGTAGTTTTGAACAACGAAATTCTTAACATATGTAAAACCCACCAATTTGTAGCCAGATTCAGGCGGAGGACAATGATATTCGACCACTTCCTTTAACTTTTCTGAGACAGGGACCACAGGGTCATAAATACAGGCAATTATCTCGTCCAGGACCAATTTGTAGTCTCTAACCTCTGTCTTTGAGCCAATAGTGATGTAACCGCCTCGGCGGGGGTCCCATTTCCCCCAGTGTTCCACGACTTGGAAATTACTTACTCGACTGAAGCCGACTAGTTCAAAACCTTCTTTAGGCTCAGGGCATGTGAATGACAGTGGTATGGTCTTGGTAACACCTACTGGGTCGTATAGATAAGTGATAAGTTCACCCAGGGTGAACTTGCCTTGGCCAGTAGTGTAAACAGCTTCGCTCCAGTCGTAACCCTCTTTGCTTGGTATTTGCTTGCCCCAATAGTCGGTAACTTCGCCCTCGACAATGCGTTTATAGCCAGTAAGCTCATAGCCAGCGTCGGGTGTGGGATGAGGTGGTCTTGTTGTGGTTGGTTCGGTGACAGGCGGCTTGGTAGCCGGTGGCACCGGGGGTTGTATTTCATACGGCACCATACAGCCCATCAGGGTAAGGCCGATAACAACTCCCAGAATTAGCCAGCAAGACCGCCGCACCTTTAACACCGCTTTCGCAAATTGTAGCACAGGTGGTACATTAATCCAATTTTGTCTTCGGGTTCACTGCCAGCCTGTCCTGGCACCCGGTCCGCCTGTCCGCATGGGTCCTACTGGCCAATTGAAACCACCCATCATAACTTTGTTGATGTCCTCGGCAGTGGCAATCCCTTCATCGATTATCTTTTGCGCCTCTCGCCTCACAGCGCCCATGATCCTATTTCCTATAAAGCCAGTATCTCCCGGCACGTCTTTGACACGCACGCTTGTCTTCCCGAACTTCTGACAGAGCCCTTCTATTATCTGTATTACCTCTTCCTTTACCTCAGCTGTGTATATCACCTCTACTGCTTTCATGATATTGGCTGGACTGAACCAGTGCATCCCAATGAACCTGTCCTTGCGGTTCGTCACCCTAGCCAGGTCGGCAATGGTGAATCTGGAAGTATTGCTGGCAAAAATGGCCTCTTTTTTGACTATTCTGTCCAGCTCGGCAAAGACCTTCAACTTGAGGTCCTTGTTCTCAATTTCCTGAGGAGTGGCCCCACCGATTGCCTCGATTATGAGGTCACAGTCCTTCAAGTCCTCAACTTTGGTTGTCACAAATAGGTTGGCTAAAGCCCTGTCCATCTCTTCTTGAGTGTGCTTGCCCCGTTCTACGCCACCCTTCAAGCCAAAGCGACCGTTTATGATCGTATCCTTCATTCTTGCCAAGATCTCATCGCTCAGGTCTCGGACAATGGTCTTATAGCCAGCTAGAATTGCTGTCTGAGCGATACCTCCCCCATGACACCCCCTCCCATGATGCCAATAACCTTGATGTCTTCTAACTTCATCGCGGCCCCTTTCTATCAGTCCTGTTGGCCAAATATTACACCCACTACCAATTATTCTACAACTGGAGACCATAGCAACAGTCCGCTTTAGTGTTCGCTGCTTTTTGCTATCTGTATTCCCATCAACCTGGCACCGTTTTCGGTTGTCATCGACAGGGTTGCCGGCTCGGCAATGAGGCACTGCTTCTCTTTAAGGTCTATCGTTACCGAGTTTACCGTTACCCTGACTTCGCCACCCAGGACATAGAAGATAACGTGAGACGCCATCTCGCAGGTAGGCATCTGCCCGCCCGGTGGTAGCTCAACAATCCTTGCCTTAAATTCCTTGGTCTGGTAGAAGACGTTCTTTTCCCTTTGCTCGTAAGGGAAGGCCTTCATCTCGTTAAGGTCAAACACCTTCATTTCCCTAACTCCTGTGAAACGCCTATTCGTTTTTTGTCAGTCCACTCAATGAGTTTTTCTATAAAGATGCCCATAATAGCGACGAAGAGGATGGTCAATGCGAGCCTTGCCGCCATGAACTTGATGCCCAAGAATTGGAGCTCGACAAGCTCTTGAGGCAACTTGATGCACGCCCAGGCGGAAAGGAATATAACAATGTTAGAGACGCTGGCACCTTTACTTCTCAGAGCTACAGCCAGCGGAAAAGCGATGTAGAGAGGCCCGGTCGGTAGAGCACCAAAGAATACGGCGAGAAGAATACCCTTTATGCCAGAAGTCTTGCCCAGATACTTAACCACCAATTCCTTGGAAACAAATACACTAAAGAGACCCATAATAACCATTACCGCGGGAAGTATCATTACCATTTCAAGGAAGTAGTTCCACGCGGTGGTGGTGGCAACGGTAATCTTGGTCGGGAATATCCATAGAATAATGGCGGCGGCAATCAGCGTAACGGCAAACAGGACATATCCCCTGATAACCTCCTGGCGCGGCTTGTTCTTATCCGGCATTCTTGCAGCATCCTGCATCATAGAATCACCCCCATTATCAGCGCGATGACAATGGCAATGATGAAGCTCAGACCGTTACGGAGAAAAGCCATTTTCTTGCCCAGTTCCTTTATCTCAAGCGGCAACGTTACCACACCAATCATCGTCAAGGTCGTGATGAAAGCGGCGACAGAAGCTACTCCTGCTCCGCTTTGCAGGAGAGAGGCTGCCAGTGGAAAGGAAATTATAGCCGGGATGTACAGGACAGCACCCAGTCCGGCAATGGCCAACAGCCCGCCGAACCCAGCCTGCTCACCGATAAACCGGGAGATCTGGTCTGGTGGCACAAAAGCCATCAGCAGACCGATGATGACGATGATGATAAATACGGTCGGCAGAATTCGGATAAATGATTTCACGGCAACTCCCAGGGATTGCTTTGTCTTGCCCTTGTCCTTAACAAGAGCTAAAACGAGGCAGCCGAGAGCAAACAGGTTTATGAAAATAGCGGTTGTGCTCATTACTAACCCCAATAACCTCCGTCCTGTGCTGGGCTTGCTGGGGAACAATAAAGGAGATACTGTCCACTAGCAACCTTTCCTCCCAACCCCGTCTCACCTATCCAGCGGATTTCATCTCGGCAAGGAGCTCTTCTACCGCCTTGGCTTCAGCCCGAAGGTCTTTCAGGTACTCTTCCAGTCGGGCAATCCGCTCTTCCCGCGATGGGAAGTGCCTGTGGAGGAGACGCCAGTGGAATCCGCCATGTTGGCAGCAGCAAGCGCTGTGGCTGTGATGCCCGCAGGACTCACCATGTCCACACATCTTGTTCACCCCCCTTTCTCTGTAGTTTGTAACTTGAAATGTGACTCGTAGGTTTGCAGAAACCGACCAAGTCGCTCTCTGGTGCTGCGGATATGACCTGCCCAGGCATGCAGGTATTCAACTCCGTCAGGAGTGATCTCGTAGACACGACGCGCCGGCCCACGTCCTTCTACGTCCCAGGATGACTTGACCAGCCCCTCTTCCTCAAACTGGCGCAGGGTGCGGTAAAGAAAACCAGGGTCTATGCCTTTAGTGTCCTCACTCTGATTTAGCCTATCTAGTAGCTGGTAGCCATGTGCTGACTCTTTCACAAGGAGAAGCAACAGCCAGGCTTGAATAAAGCCCAGCATCCTGCCCGCTGGTGAGCCACAGGAGCCAGAACCAGTGTGCTCAGTATGATGGTTGCACATATCGCACCCCAAAAAAAGAACGGGTCATCTATATGACCTAGTCATATAATAGACTAAACACCTCGCTTTGTCAACTTATATTTCTTGGCAAACAAAACTTTGAGCGGGGGTAACCCCCGAAAGTTGGTGTCACTGCACAAGTCCGCTATTCCGCGCGGCG